>CAYLZO010000130.1:0-14577 GCA_964387775.1 uncultured Anaerolineaceae bacterium | reverse complement strand
CATCTTTCGGCAGTCAGCACCATACCCCCAGGGCAATCGCATTTGGAAAAGCCACAGCAGCACACAGAATGACAAATGCGGTTCCCCTACACCGGCCCCACCTTGGACTTGACAATCATGACGCAGTGTGTTATAATCGGCCATGATGCAGTGCGTCATAACGCACGCCAAAATACGAACCGAGGAGGTGGAAACGTGACCAAGAAACCAGTTGAAGTCAAGGTCGAAGAGGCGCCGGAGGAGCGGAATCCGCTCTTTGAGATGGCGCGCAAGGTAACGCTGGCCAGCATCGGCGCGATGGCCCTCGCTCAAGAGGAAGCCGAGGATTTCGTCAACAAGCTCGTCGAGCGGGGCGAGATCGCCGAGAAGGACGGCAAGCAGCTCATCCGCGAGATGATGGAGAAGCGCAAGAAAGAAGCCAAAAAGGCCGAGGACCAGCTCGATAAGCGCATGGAAGAACTGCTGGACCGCATGAACGTGCCCAGCAAGAGCGACATCGAGGCCCTCAGCGCCAAGATCACGGCGCTGACCAAAAAGGTCGAGGAGCTCAAGAAAGAGCAGGAAAAGGCGTAGACGATTTCGTCTGCTCCAGGGGGGGGAGAGGGCTTGGCCCTCTCCCCCATTCTCTTTGGACTGAATTTGACAATTTCTCGATGATTCGTTAGGATTGCATGACACTGTGCACCGCAGGAGGATTGGGTCTATGCCCGTAATCAAACGCTATCCCAACCGGAAGCTGTACGACACAGAAGCCAAGCAGTACGTCAACTTGAGCGAGATCGCGGCCATGATCCGGGAAGGAAAGAGTGTGCAAGTCCTCGACCACACCACGGGCAAAGACCTCACAGCCGTCACTCTGGCGCAGATCATCTCCGATCAGGAGAAGCAGGACAGGGGCTTTTTGCCCCAGACCGTGCTGGCGGGCCTGATCCAGGCCGGCGGCGAGCGGCTGGGCACCCTGCGGCGCGCCCTGGCCTCGCCCCTGGAATTGGCCCGCCACGTCGACGAAGAGATCGAGCGGCGCGTCCAGGCGCTCGTCGAGCGGGGCGAGCTGGCAACCGAGGAAGGGCGCCATCTGCTCGACAAGCTGCTGGCCCACAAACCTCGCGCCGCCGGGCCAACGTGGCTGCGGGGCGAGGACGTGGAACAGGCCCTGGCCGAGCGGGGCGTTCCCACCCGGGACGAATTACAGCAATTGAACGCCAAGCTCGACAGGCTGCTGGCCGAGTTGGAGGAACTCGGACCGGACCAGGGGCCGGCCTGACGGGCATGATCTCGATCGTCGGTACCAGCAGCCGCAGCTTTCGCTTTCCGGCCGATCTGCCCACGGCCTACGCCTACTACAGCGACGCGAGCCGCCTCTTGCACTACCTGCCCCACATCTCTCTCGTGCGCGAGTATGGCCAGGATCGTTTCCGCATGCTCTACGCGACGACCGAACTGGGCAGCTATCGCGTGCGCATCTACTGGGACGTCGAGACGGTCCTGAACGACCAGGGGCGCGCCATCCAGGTCCGCCCGCTGGGCGGGCTGGAGCCGGTGAAGCCCAGCGCCGGGCTTTATTCAACCACGGCGCACGGCCATTTTTCCAGCGAATCGCGCTTTTTTGAGGTGGGCGGAGAAACGCGGATCGACTACCGGCTGGAACTCCACGCCGAACTTCCCCCGCCCCTGGGCCTGCGCTTGATGCCCGGCGTGGTGGTCGAGGGCATTGCCCGGAGCATCACCCGGCGACGGCTGCGCGAGATCGTCGAGGGCTTTGTCGAGCGCTCCATCGCCGCCTTTCCCCACTGGCTGGGCGAGATGGAGACGCACGGCCGCCTGCCCGACGTTCAGAATCCCACCCGCGAGTAGCTTCAGCCCGTGCCATAAACCGGCACCGCCGCCCCGTGCACATCGCGCGCCGCCTCTGAGGCGAGAAAGAGGATCACGTCGGCGATGGCCTCGGGCGGGACCCAGCGGCTGGTATCGGCCTTGGGCATGGCCCGGCGATTGTCCGGCGTGTCGATGGTGCCGGGCAACACGCAGTTGACGTTGACGCCCCGCCCCTTGACCTCGGCCGACACGCTCTCGGTCAAGCGAACGACCGCACCCTTGGAGGCGCTGTAGGCCGCGTTGTTCTTGCTCCCCTTCAGCCCGACCCGGGCAGCGACGTTGACGATCTTGCCCTGCCCCTGCTCCAGCATGGCCGGGATCACGGCCCGGCTGGTGAGGAACACCGAGCGGGCGTTGAGGTCCAGCAAAAACTGCCACGTCTCCAACGAGGTCTCGTGGAGGGGCTTGCCGCCCCGCCAGCCGCCGGCGACGTTGGCCAGCACGTCGATGCGGCCCAAGCGGGCCAAGCTCTCTTCAACCAGGCCTTCCACGGCCTGGGCTTCGGTCAGATCGACGCCCGTGGCGAGATAGTGGTCGGCCGAGTCGGCCAGGCCGGGGAAGAGACGGGGCAGGCGGTCGGGCCGGTGGTCGACCAAGACGAGCCGGGCGCCCGCAGCCCGAAACCGCTCGGCGACGGCGCCGCCCAGGTTGCCGGCCGCGCCGGTCACGACGACGACCTTGTTCTCAAAGTCAAACATGGAACGCCTCCTCAGGCTTCGTTCGATTTACTCGGGGGCCAATCGCCCGCCAGGCGCACGGTCTGGATGGGATAGGGCAGATCGATCTCTTGTTCCTCGGCGACACTTTTGATCCGCCGGACGACGTCCGAGTGGACGGCAAAGAGGTCGTGGGTCTCTTGATTGATCCAGAATCGGGCGTCCAGCGCCAGGGCAGAATCCCCCAGCTCGGTGGCGAGGACGGTGGGGGCCGGATCGGCCAAGACGCCTTCCACGCCGCTCATCGCCTCCAGGAAGGTATCAATTGCCCGGCTCGCATCTTGTTCGTAGCCCAGGCCGATACGGACGGTCCGCCGGCGCGTGGGCAGATTCGAGTAGTTGAGCAGCGGGTTGATGAAAACTTCGATGTTGGGCAAAATCACCGTCTCGCCATCCCAGGTTTTGAGGACGGTGTCCCGGGTGTTGATCCCCAGGACGGTGCCGGCGTAATCGCCGACCTCGATGGCGTCGCCCACGTCGAAAGGCTGGCGGACCAGCAAGAGGATGCCGGCCACAAAGTTGCGGGCAATGTCCTGCAGGGCAAAGCCGATGGTGAACCCGGCCAGCCCCAACCCGGCGACAAAACCGGTTATGTCAAAATCGACCTGGTCCAGGGCGATCAACGTGCCGACAATGATCACCGTCCAGCGGGCCAAGCGGGCCAAGAGCTCCAGGGTTTCCGGGTCGTCGATCTTTTTTCCGGCCACTCGCCGGCTCCAGCGGGCGGCGATCCCCGAGAGGACCAGCGTTGCGCCAAAGGCCATCAGGGCCACGATGAGCTTGGGGATGAACAAGAGTACTTCCTGGATAACCTGGTCAAGAGGTTCCATGTGGACTTTCTTCCTCCTCCTGCTAAAGTTCCAGCCCGTAGGCGGCGGCGCCCAGAAGTGCCGTCTCTTCGTTCAAGATGACATAGACGGGCATGTGGGCGAGGGTGTCGGCAAAGCGGCCTTTGTTAACAAAAGCGGCCATAAAGGTCCCATCTTTGAGCTTGGTCAGGATCTTGGGCGGGATGCCTCCGCCCAGATAGACCCCGCCGGTGGCCATCACCTTGAGGGCCAGGTTGCCCGCCTCCGCACCCAGGATGGAGACAAAGGCGTTCAGCGTGCCGATGCAGAGCTCGCACTCGTCCTCCATGGCGGCCTTGACGATGGCGGGGGTGGGGTCTCGGCCCTCGCGAAAGGCGGCTGTCACTCTGGGCGATTCCGGGGCAAATCGGTTTTCTTTGAGATACTCGTAGATGTTGGGCATCCCCCGGCCCGAGCAGACGCGCTCGTAGCTGACGTGGCCGAACTTGCCCATGAGATAGCGCAGCAACTCGATCTCGAAGAGGTTATTCGGGCCAAAGTCGGTGTGCCCTCCCTCGGATGGGATTACGTGATAGTGCCCGCCCTGATGAAAAAGCACGGCTTCGCCCAGCCCGGTGCCCGGGGCGATGACGGCCTTGGTGCCGCCCTGCGCGGGCACGTCGTTGAGGTGGAATAGGTCGCCCTCCCCCAGGTGCGGAACCCCGTAGGCCGTGGCCTCCAAGTCGTTCAGCAAGGTCACGTCGTCGATCTTGAGCGTCTCCCGAAGGGCCTCCTGGGTGATGACCCAGGGCAAGTTCGTGGCGTCCACCCGGCCCTTGATCACCGGACCGGCCACGCCCAAGACGGCCCGGTCTACCGAGGCATCGACGTCCGCCACAAACTCGGCCACGACGCTCTTGAAATTGGAATAGTCCGCGCTGCGAAAGGTCTCCTGGGCCAGGGGGTCGAGGCCATCGTCAGGCGAATAGAGGGCCAGGGTGGTCTTGGTTCCTCCAATGTCACCGGCAACGTGCATGGTACTCCCTTCTTTCCTTGCGTCCAAGACACAGGCAAAACAAATCACATTATTATGATTACGATAGCACAAAAAGGGGGATTTGGCAACTTTGGGGGTGCTTCCAACCCTCCACAGCTAGAAGAACGAGTCGGCGATAAAGAACCAGTAGTAGACCAAATAGGCGCCTGCGCCAACCAAAAAGAGGGCGCTGACGCGGTGGACGTAGGGCAATGCCTTGCGCAGCCAGCGGGCCACCGTACCCCGGAACAATGCTGCACCGATGGTCACGGCGATGAGGATGGTGCCCATGCCCAGGCCATAACTCACGAACTGCACCAGAGAGGTCAGCAAGCCCTGGCTGCCCAGGGAGCTGCCCACAACCACCAAAAAGATCGGCAGCGTGCAGCTCAGCGAGCCGACCGCGTAAGCGACGCCAAAGAGGAACACATTGCCCAGGTTCCGCTTCGGACTGACCGTGACCCGGCTGGCGGCCATGATCCCCAGCGTGCGGTGGGTCACCAACAGCCACACGCCGAGCACGACCATCCCGCCACCGATGACCACGCCCGCGTAGGGAAAGATACGGATCAGCCCCTGGCCGCCGGCGGCGATGACAGAACCGACCAGCGTGAGCACCACGACGAACCCCGCCGTCGCGATCCCCCCCAGGCCCAGGGCCTTGAGTGTGCGGCGCCAGGCCGGCTCTTCGTAAAAGCCCGCCTCTTCGGTGCCCAGGTGGTACGAGATGTAGGTAGGCAGCATCAAAAAGCCACAGGGATTCACGCTGGCCACCATCCCGGCGGCAAACGCATAGCCCACCGGCAGCCAGCCGGCCAGCCTGGCCACGGCAGACTCGACGCCGTCCCGCAAGCTGATCATCAGGAACAGGATGCCCCCGACGACCAGGATCGGGACGAGGAACGAGGTCAGCACGGCCCAACGTTTCTTTGGCTCGTTCCCGTCCCTCATCTCGGTCGAGTTCCCAACCAGTTCACTCATTCGCGATACCTCGCCTCCAGCCACTAACTGCCCGATTCTTCGAGCAAGGTTTGCACCAACTCGGTCAATTTGTCCTCGGTCAGCAGGCCGGTCCACTGTTCCACGATCTCGCCGTTAGGCTTGATAAAATAGGTGGTCGGCATGCCGATGAGGCCGTACTCGCGGACCACGTCGCGCTCCGACGTGGTGCCCGCCGGATAGGTCACGCCCAGCTCCTGGAGCAGAGCCTTGCCGTCCGCATTCGAGCCCAGGTTGGTAAATGGCCCCACGTCCAGGCCAAAAAGAATAATCTCGTCCGAGAACTCCTCGTGTACGGCCTGAAAGTCGGGCATCTCCAAGCGGCAGGGCGGGCACAGGCCGGCCCACATGTTCAGCACCACCGGCTTGCCCTGGCCCAGCAACTCTGAAAATTGGAACTCGTCGCCACCCACGACGTCTTTGCCCTGGTAGACGGACACCTCAAAGTCGGCGGGCAATTGGTGGGCGGCGCTGGCCGTGTCGGCGTCCGGCTGGCCGCCCGGACCACAGGCGGCCAGCACGAACACGGCGACGAGGGCCAATGCGAACAATTTTGTCAGTACCTTTTTTAACATGATTTTGAAGAACCGTCATTTTCGCTTTGAACAGGTGCTAGACGTTCATAGTTTCTCATGGTTGAGCCTTTACCTCCTCAGGAGAATCGTTATCTAGTGGCCGCTCTAATTGCCTTGATAGACGATAGTCTCGGGCTTGAAGGCCGCCCAGGCAAACCAGAAATGGTTGCCGTGGACAATGGGCGTCAGACGCTCGCCGGCCAGCGGGCCGTCTACCGCCTGGCCCAGGATGTTCCACGTACTCGACGTCTGTTCGTCTACGATCTCGCCGTCCTCCCTTGCAAACGTCAGCTTCTGCCTGTCCAAGTTGGGGTCAAAGACGCCGGTGGCGCCGACGTCCTCGGCCTCGGCAATGTAACGAGCCCCCAGCGCACTGCTGGTGCCCGGCTCAAAAAAGACTACGAGGTCCTGTCCGGCTTGCGTGTCGTGGACGACGCCCTGCTCCGCCAGCACGCTCAGCGGATAGGCGACGTCGGTCCCGTTCAACTCGACCGTCACGACCCGCTCCATGGCCGGCAGGCGCGGATCCTCCTCGCCGTCGAATAGGAACGGGCTCTGCCCGATGGTATCGTAGCCGACGTAGGGGTTCTCGCCGTAGGGCCGCCGGTGGCCGGTCTCTCGCGACAGGACGACGCCGCCGGGATAGGCCTCCTGAAAGTTCTCAAAGCTCACCAGAGACGAGGGCAGGAAGGTGAGTTCGTGGCCCACCATGTCGCCGACGATGGCCTGGCCCGTGAGCTGCTGCCACAGACTCTCGGTGGTGCGGTCGTACATCACCAGGTCCGAGTTGCGCAGCAAGCCCGACGTGCCGAACTCGTACGTCTCCCCCGCCACGCGCCGGTCGAAGGTGAGCGCCGCGTTGCACAGGGGGCAGAAGGTCACCAGGACGGGCACGTCCGCGACGGTGTCGTTGACGATCTCGTGCCAGGTCATGATCTGGAGCGGATAGGCCCGTGCCTCACCGTCGATCTCCAGGGCGATGACCGGTTCATTGCCGGCCAGCCACTCCGACGCTGCCTCCGGGCTGACAAACTGAGGTTCGTCGATGGACGGGATGCCGTCGCGCGGCGGCCCGCCGCTGATCAGTTCGTCATAGGGCACAATGTGCTTGTTCCAGTTTGTATCCCAGCTCTGCGTCGCCACTTCCAGGCGCCGGGGCCGGTCGTCCTCCGTCATGATCTCCTCTTCCGGCTCGCTTTCTGTCTCGGTAGCAGCAACCGTCGGCGTGGGTTCCTCCTCAATTGCAACGTTGCTGGCCGTCGGAGTCACCTCTTCCACCGTCGCCGTGGGCTCCGGCCGGCCGGCCAGGTTGTTGGCCACGAGGGTGCCGCCCGTCACCAGCAAGAGCAAAACACCCAGCCCAATCACGATCCAAATGTTCCGTTTCATCGTTCCTCCCACTTGCTCTCCATTCCGTTCTCTGCCTTCAATCCTACTGACGTTGTGACCTGGGCAGCTCTTACTTCCCGCTTCGTCGGCGACTTGGCAAAGCCGGCTTCTTTGGGTACAATCGTAGAGAGAATGGGAGGCAGAGACCATGTCCTATTTGCAGAGGGAAATCGGCCAACAGCCAGAGGTGCTGACCACACTCTTGGATCGGGAAGTGGAGAATGTGCGGCGCATCGCCGCCGACCTGGGCCAGCGCGACGTGCGCTACGTCGTCATCGCCGCGCGCGGCACGTCGGATAACGCGGCGCGGTACGGCCAGTATCTGCTGGGCGCGCACAACCGGTTGCCGGTGGGCCTGGCCACGCCCTCCCTCTTTAGCGTCTACCGCCAGCCGCCCCGGCTGGCCGGCGGCCTGGTGATCGGCATCTCCCAATCGGGCCAGTCTACGGACATCGTGGCCGTGCTGGCCGAGGGGCAGCGCCAGGGGGTGCCGACGCTGGCCATCACCAACGACCCCGGCTCGCCGCTGGCCGCCCGGGCCGACTACGTCCTGCCCCTCCACGCCGGGGAGGAGCGGTCGGTGGCGGCGACCAAGACCTACACCGCCCAACTGGCCGCCCTGGCCCTCCTCTCCTGCGCCCTGGACGGCGACGGGGAGCGGCTGGACGCCCTACGAAAGGTGCCCGCGGCCGTCGAGCGGGTCCTGGCCGGTGAGGAGCGGATTGCGGGGGCCGTGGCCCGCTATCGCTACATGGAGACGTGCGTCGTGCTGGGGCGGGGCTATAACTATGCCACGGCCTTTGAGATTGCCCTGAAGCTCAAAGAACTCAACTACCTCATCGCCGAGTCCTACTCCTCGGCCGATTTCATGCACGGCCCCATCGCCGTGGTGGGCAGCGGTTTTCCGGCCCTGGTCGTGGCGCCCGGCGGCCAGATGTTCGACACGATGCGGCGTTTCAGCCTGGAGCTCAAGTCGCGGGGGGCGGAATTGCTCATCATCTCGGATCGACAAACCCTCCTCGACGAGGCGGTCACGGCCCTGCCCCTGCCCGAGGACCTGCCCGAGTGGCTATCGCCGTTGGCGGCCGTGATCCCCGGCCAGCTATTCGCCCTCCACCTGACCCTGGCCAAGGGCCACGACCCGGACCGGCCCCAGGGCCTGCAAAAGGTGACCATCACGAGGTAATCGTCGCCAGGCGCAGGCCGGGCACGACGTCCAGGTCCCAGCCGGCCCGGTCCCCGGCCTCGAAGCGGAAGAAACCGGTGGCCGCGATCATGGCTGCGTTGTCGGTGCAGTATTTCAGCGGCGGATAGCGCACGGGCACGGGGCTGCGCCGGTCGATCTCGGCGCGGAGTTGCTCGTTGGCCGCCACCCCGCCGGCGACGAGGACGATCTTGGCCCCAAACTCCTCGGCGGCCTGGCCGGTCTTTTCCACCAGCACGTCCACGACCGATTCCTGGAAACTCGCCGCCAGGTTGGCGACGGGCAACACGCGGACCACCGGCGGCGCCTGGGAGCTGACCACGCGGGGCTTGTTCCCCGGCTTGCCGTCGGCCGGGGGCCGGTATTTGCGCACGATGCGCAGCACGGCCGTCTTGAGCCCCGAGAAGCTGAAATCGTAGGTGCCCGGCAGCCAGGCCCGGGGCAGTTTGAAGGCTGTCGGCGTGCCCGCCCGGGCCGCCTCCTGGATGGCCGGCCCGCCGGGATATTCGAGGCCCAGCAGCCGCCCGACCTTGTCAAAGGCTTCGCCGGCGGCGTCGTCCAGCGTGCCGCCCAGCCGGCGGTAGCGGCCGTGGCCCTCCATCAGGATCAGCTCGGTGTGTCCCCCCGAGACCACCAGGCAAACGAGCGGGAACTCGGGCGGCGGCGCCGGGACCAGCCAGTTGGCATAGATGTGGGCCTCGATGTGGTTGATGCCGACGAGGGGCAGCCCCCGGCCCCAGGCCAGGCCCTTGGCCGCGTTGACGCCCACCAGCAGCGAGCCTGCCAGGCCCGGCCCGCAGGTCACGGCCAGGGCCGCCAGGTCGTCCCACGTCACGTCGGCCTCGGCCAGCGCCTCTTTGAGGACCGGCACGATGCTTAGGACGTGCTGCCGCGACGCGACCTCGGGAAAGACGCCGCCGTAGCGCCGGTGGATGTCCACCTGCGACGCGACCACGTTGCTATGGACGACGCGGCCGTCTTCAACGACAGCCGCCGCGGTCTCGTCGCACGAGGTCTCGATGCCCAAAATCAAAGTCATGCTCGCCTCCTGGTCGTGGGTGTGTTCGGTAAGGATGTGGAGATGTCGCCACATCCTCACTTGCCCCGGAACGACTGAAGTATAGCAGATTTGACGGGCTCTGGCAATCGGGTCACTTGCTCCCAACCCCCGCCCGTGCTATAATCGCGCCGTGAACCAACGACTTCGAAGGCTGAGGGAAACGTTCGAGACCGTCCCCGCCGGCTGGTGGGCCGTGTTGCTGGCGCTGCCGGCCCTGGTGCCCCTGGCCCGCGTCGAGTTTTTCGCCTCGCACGACGGGCTGCTCCACGCCCACCGCCTGACCGCCCTCAGCCGGGCCGTGCGGGCCGGCGTGCTCTATCCCCGCTGGTTCCCCGAGTTTGCCTTTGGCTACGGCCACCCGGTGCTCAACTTTTACGGGCCGCTGAGCTACTACTGGGGCCTGCCCTTCACCCTGCTGGGCGCCGACCCAGCCCTGGCCCTCAAGCTCGTCTTTGCCAGCGGGCTGCTCGCCTCGGCGCTGGGCATGTATCGCTTTGCTCGGCTGCACTTGGACCGGGGGGCGGCCCTCGTTGCCGCGGCCGTCTATGCCTACCTGCCCTACCACCTGGCCGACCTCTACGTCCGGGGCGCCGTGGCCGAGTTTTTGGCGTTTGCCTGGCTGCCGTGGGTGCTGTGGGCCTTTCACCGGCTGACAACCGAGGCGGACCGACTGCCGCTGGCCCGGATCGCCCTCGCCACCCTGCTCCTCGCCGCCCTGGTGCTGACCCACAGCCTGTCGGCCTTTCTCTTCGCCCCGGTGCTGGCCATCTACGTCCTGATTCTGTTGCTCCGGCGGCGCGACCGCCGCTTGCTGGGCCGCGTGGCCCTGGCGCTGGCCCTGGCCCTGACCCTGACCGCCTTTCACTGGCTGCCCATCCTGGCCGAATCCCGGTACGTGGGCCTGGGCCACGGCGCCTCGCAGGGCTACCGGGACCACCTCCTGCCCCTGACCGATCTCCTCTCGCCAGACCTTGCCTATCCCTATCCCACCGAGGCGGGCGGCCCACCGACCTTTCCCCTGGGACTCGTCCAGATCGCCATCGCCGCCGCCGCCGTTGAGACCTTGCTCTTCCGCCCCGGCCAACGCCGCTGGCCGACAGTTTTCTTTCTGGCTCTGGCCCTCCTCTCAGCCTTCATGCTCACCACGACCTCCTTGCCCGTCTGGAAGCTCCTTGAGCCGGTGCTCGCCTTCCTCCAATACCCCTGGCGCTTCCAACTCCTGACGGCCCTCGCCACCGCTTTCCTGGCCGGCGCTCTCTTGGCCCGCATCACGCATCACGCATCACGCATCACGCATCACGTCTTACGTTTTACGCTCTACGCCGCCCTTCTCGCCTCCTCCCTCTGGCACCTCCCCGTGACCCCCGTCACCCCCGACCTCTCCGTCGAGGCCATGTGGCAACGGGATCGGGAGTTCGGCCAGGTCGGCGCCACGTGGACCGGCGAATACCTGCCCATCTGGGTCGAGGAGCAGCGCTGGGCCATCTCCCGCTCCGCCCTGGAGCCGGCGCCTACCGACACCGCCTTACCGGCCGGTCAGGTCGCGTTGCGCCGGGTGGGCTACAACCGTTACGACCTGAGTGTAAACGCGCCCGAAGGCACCGACTTGGCTCTGCACCAATTTCACTACCCCGGCTGGCAGGCCGTGGGGCAAATTGGCAATGTGCCCCACGATTCCCGGCCGGCAGGCGTGCTCGGCCTGGCCGCCTTTGACCTAACTGCCGGCCGCGGCCCCGTGACCGTGTGCCTGGGGTTGACACCCTGGCAACGCTGGGGCAGCCTGGTCTCCCTCGTCACAGCGCTGGCCCTGGCCGTGGCCCTCGTCGCCCGGTACCAACTGGCCCGCACCCGCGACCCGCTCTGGCTGGCGGCCTGTTACGCGCTGCTGGCCGCCCTGCTCAGCGCCCACCTGGCCCTGCCCAACGGCTATACCTACGAGGTGACGGCCGTCAACGCCAACCTGGAGGACACGGCCGAGTTGCTCGGTTTCACCACCGGCGCCGGCCCCCACCACCCCGGCGACGTGCTCGACGTCACCCTCTACTGGCGGGCCTTGCGGGCGCCAGCCCTGGACTACAAGGCATTCGTCCACCTGACCGACGCGGCCCTGACCCGCCAGCCGGCCCAGCACGACGGCGATCCAGGCGGCGGCTACACGCCCACCACCCGCTGGCTGGCCGGCGAGCTGGTGCCCGACAGCCATCCCCTGGCCCTGCCCGCCGGCCTGGCGCCGGGCCGTTACCGCCTGTGGGCCGGCCTGTACGAGCCCGAGCCGCTGCGCAACCTGGCCATCCTTTCGACCGACACGGCGGCCAGCGACGGCCGCGTGCTGCTGGGCGAGATCGAGGTGGTCGCGCCATGACCCAGTCGCGCGACGCCGCCCGCTGGCTGGCCGCCCTGCTGCTGGCCTTTGTCGCCCTGGCGGCGTGGTACAGCACCACCATCCCCCTGGGCGAGGCGCCCGACGAGGTGCCCCACTATACCTACGTGCGCTACATCGCCCGCCACGGCTGCCTGCCCACCACGACCGAAGAGCACGAGGCCTTCCAGCCGCCCCTCTACTACGCGCTGGGCGCCGCCCTGACCTTCGGGGTCAAAGACGCGCCCGACGCACCCTTTGCCGTGCGGACCAACGCCTACTGGGACCCGGTGGATCCCCGGGCGCCCAAGAACCTGTTGCTCCACACCGCCGCCGAGGCGTGGCCCTATCGGGGCTGGGCGCTGGCCTGGCACCTGCTGCGGCTGCTGTCCGTCGCCTTTGGCGCCGTCACCGTCTGGGCCATTTTCCAACTGGGACGGACCATCTTTCCCGAGCGGCCCGCCATCGGCCTGACCATGGCCGCCCTGACGGCCTTTACGCCCCAATTCCTCTTTTTATCGGCCGTCGCCAACAACGACAATGCGGCGACCGCCCTCTCCGCCCTGATCCTGTGGCAGATCGCGGCCCTGCTCCGCGAGCCCGATCGCGCCCGGCTGAGGAAGCGAAGCCTGGTGCTGGGCGGGCTGCTGGGCCTGGGCCTGCTGAGCAAAGCCAGCCTCATGGCCCTCGCGCCCGTCGCCGGCCTGGCGGTCCTGGGTTCGAGTTTCAAGTTTCAAGTTGCAAGGGCCAGGAAGCACTTGCAACCTGCTACTCGAAACTTGCTCCTTGCCGGGGGTGCAGCCCTCGCCGTCTCTGGCTGGTATTTCGTCCGCAACTGGGCCCTCTACGGCGACCCCTTGGGCTGGTCATTCCTGCTCCAGATCAACGCCCCACGCGAGGGGCCGCTGACCCTCGACGTGTTGGCCTGGCTCTTCAAGGGCGTCTTCCGCTCCTTCTGGCTGGGCTGGATCGGCATCGCCTTCGAGGCGTGGATCTATTGGCTCATCGGCGCCATTTGCGTCATCAGCCTGGCCGGATTCGCCGCCTGGCTGGTCCGGCGCTGGCCTTCCCTCGACGCGGGCGTGCGCTGGACGCTGGGGCTGCTGGGCCTGCACGTCGCCCTGACCCTCGGCTCGCTCATCCAGTGGACGGCTACGGTGCTGGGCACCGACCAGGGGCGGCTCATCTATCCCATCCTGCCGACGGTGATGCTCGTGCTCGTCGCCGGCTGGGCCTGGGGCCTCCCGCGCCTGGCACCGGCGGGGAGCCGGGATCGCGTTCGGCAGGGATTGCTCGGTGGGCTGGTCGCCGGGATGCTGGTCCTGGCCGTGCTGACGCCGGTGCGCTACATCGCCCCGGTCCACGCCCCGGCGCCCGTCGCCACAGAGGCGGAGCTGGCCCGGGCGACGGCCCTCAACGTCGACTGGCGCGCGGAGGTAGAGGGCTCCGAGCCGACCATCCGCCTGCTGGCCTTCCGCCTGGAAGAGAACAGGGTGGCACCCGGCGGCACGCTGGTGCTGCACCTCTACTGGCAGGCGCTGCGGCCCATGGACCGCGACCTGATGGCCCTCATCCAGCTCGTGGACCAGGAGGGGGCGTTTCTGATGTACGCGGACGGCTCGCCCACCGCCGGTCGCGACACCACCGACCGCTGGGCGCCGGGCGTGCCCCTGGCCTCCCGCCACCTCCTGCCGATACCCGACTATGGCCGGCCCGGAGCGTACAAGCTGACCATCAGCCTCCACCCCTTCGGTGAGCAGACCTGGTTGCCGGCCACCGGCCTGGGCGACCAGATCGTCCTGCCGGTGACGGTCCACCTGGTCGCGCCCTAAACGACAAAACGCCCCACCGGCTGGCGGGGCGTCCCTTGCTGCTCAACTTTGCCTGATGGCTACTCCGTTTCGAGACGAAACGTTCTGACGCTCTCCTGGCACACCGCGTCCACGGCCTCATCGGCTGCCGTCAGCCGCGTACAGGTGACGACGAACTTGCTGGCACCTGCATTAAAGAGGTAAAACACCTGGTGCAGGGCGCGTCCCCGCTGCACGTTCTCGGTGACGATCTTGACCCCCGGAGGACCCTCAGCAGACCGGAAAGATTCCTGGCGGATGACCTCCAACCCCTCGAAAAACTCCCGCATGTTGTTGAGGCTGAGGGTGACGTACTCGCCCAGCGTTCCGGCAAAGGGTTCGTCGACGAATGTGAGATTGGCCGAGAAATCGTCCGTGCCCGGCCCGATGGCAGTCGAGTAGGGCATCGACGGCGAATCCACCAGCTCCCAGCCCGGCGGCGGGACGTAGGAAAAGCCTCCCTCGGGTTCGTAATGGCGCTCGCGGCTCGCCTCGGGCGTTGGGCTGGCGGTGGGGGCCGGCGTCTCGGTCGGTACGTCGGGAGTGGCCGTCGGCGGTACGCTGCCGCAGGCCACCAGCCCGGCCACGCAAACGGCCAAAATCAAAAGCGCGATCCGATACTTCACAACTACCTCTCTTCATCTCAGAGTTGCCGCGAGCTTGCTCCTTGCCCTGTGACCGGCGTTGATTATACCACATCCCCACGGATTGGACCATTTGTCACCG
>CAYLZO010000129.1:8619-14595 GCA_964387775.1 uncultured Anaerolineaceae bacterium | reverse complement strand
TTGCGCACGGCCAGGGTGTCTTCCAGCGTCAGCCCGTCCACGTATTCCTGAAAGAGGGCGCCGAGCCAGATGCCGAGGGGTTGGAGGGCGCGAGGGTCGCCCTCGGCCAGGCCGGCGGCCCGCGCCCGGCGGACGTTGTCCAGCTCGCGTTCGGCATAGTACGCCGCTTCTGCGCCCGCCTTGGCCGTGTAGAACTTGGCGGCGGCGGTCCAGCCGCTGCCTGCCTCGCGGTAGGCGTAGACGGCGTTGGACAGGCGGGCCGTCTCCCAGGTGGGGGGCCGCTCGCCGCCGGGCCAGTGCTCGGCGGCCAGGTACTCGACCACGGGATCAAAGGCCGAGAGGGCCAGCCACTCGCCGCGTTGCATCTGGGGCACGTCGGCGGGGGGATGCAAAAGCTCTTCCGTGTTCGCGTTCATGTCTTTTCCTCCAGCAGGCGGCGGGTCTTCCAGCCGCGATAGGCAAAGAGCAGTGGCAGGCCGAGCCACATGGCCAGGCCGACGGCGCCCCACAGGGGATGGGACTTGAGCCGGGCCTCGACCTCGTCCCGGACCTCGGTCGTGGCCTCGTCCAGGGGGACGAAGGTGTGGCGGTGTGCCCAGGCGCGGAACGGCCCGCGCACCTGGCGGTCCAGGAAGCCGGTGTCAGAGACGTCCTCGACGCGGGCCAGCCAGCGCACGGGCAGCGGCCCCAGCCACATTGTGAACTCTATTTCGTCGCCGTCGTCCATCTGCTGCGGCGCGCGGTGGAGCCGCATGGGCACCAGCGGCGGCGTGATGGCTTTAAGGCTGGACGCCGAAGCGTGGAAAGCGACCACCTCGGCCACCGGCGCGCGGACCTGGAAGACGTGTTGATATTTCATTCCAGCAGGTCTCGCAGCGCCTCCTCGGCGGTCGGGAAGCGGAACTCGAAGCCCAGGTCGAGGAGATTTCGGGGCACGGTCCGCTGGCCCTTGAGAACGACGTCGGCCACCTCGCCGAAAGCCAGCCGCAGGGCAAAGCCGGGCACCGGGATGAACGAGGGGCGGCCCATGACCCGGCCGATGAGCTTGGCCAGCTCGCCGTTGACCACCGGGTTCGGCGCCGTGAGATTAAAGGCTCCCTGCGCCGCCTCGGTCTCGATGAGGAAGCGGATGGCTCGCGCCTCGTCCCGGAGGTGAATCCACGAGTACCACTGCTCGCCGCTGCCCATCGGGCCCCCGACAAAGAGGCGGAAGGGCAGGAGCAAGCGGGGCAGGGCGCCGCCCTCGGCGCTGAGCACCACGCCGGTGCGGGCCACGACGCGGCGCACGCCCATCTCCTCGACGGGGGCGGTGGAGGGCTCCCACTCCTGGGCCGCAAAGCGGGCCAGCCAGTCCTCGCCCGGCGGCGCCGCCTCGGTGAGGACCTCGTCGCCGTGGTAGCCATAGTAGCCCACGGCCGAGGATTGGACGACGACGCCCGGTTTTTGCCCGGCCTGCTCCACGGCCTGGACGACGGCCCGGCCGGCATCCAGGCGGCTCTGGCGGATGATGCGTGTTTGTTCGTCGGTCCAGCGGCTGGGGAAAAAGCCGCCGCCCGACAGGTTGGCGCCGGCCAGGTTGACGATGGCGCCGGCGCCGTCGGCCAGATGGCTCCAGCCCTCGGCGGTGCGGGCGTCCCAGGCCACGGCCCGGGCGCCGGCCGGCAGCCCGCTCACGTCACCGGGTGAGCGGCTGAGGACGATGACTTTGTGGCCGTCGGAAGCCAGGTTGTCGGTCAGGGCTTGGCCGATGAGGCCGGACCCGCCGCTGATGAGTACGCGCATGATTCTACCTCTCTTTCAGGATGCCTCGCCCCTACGCAAGCAGGGCGTCGAGCCAGTGGACGATGGGCTCGCCCGGCTCGTCCAGGTGCGCCTGGGCCGCCTGCCGGTAGGCACGCAGGTAGCCGTACAATGCCTCGGTGGGCAGCTGGTGATTCTTCATCAGGCCCTCGATCCAGTCGATGTCGGTGCCCAGATAGTCCATGTCGCCCAGGGCCAGGGCGGCGTCGATGTTGAGGGCCAACTCGCGGTTGGCCAGGGCCAGGTGGTCCGGCTCGATTTCGACCTGGCTCAAATCGGCTTCGATGCGCCTCACCTGCTGCCGGAAGTGCCGGCGGGCCTGTTGGTATTTGTCAGCAACCGGCTCCGCTTCGGGCGTGGGCCGGGGGGCGGTCAGCAGCGACTCGGTGACCTGGGGCGCTGCTTCCACGCTTTCGCCGAGAAAGTGGCCCGGGATGCGCCCTCGTAGCTCGGGAACCAGGTTAAAGACCAGGCCGCCATAGGCCAGGGGGACGTCCAACGCCTCCAGCAAGCGGGCGGCGTCGAGCAGGGTGGCCGCGCTGTGGAGCTGCTGGGCGGCCAGGAGGACCAACTGGGGCTCGGTGGCCTGCACGGTGGTCTCCAGCCGCTCGACGGGCACGTTGGCGCCGAGGTAGACCACGGCCCAGCCCCGCCGCCGCAGCAGAAAGGTGAGCAGGAGCAGCCCAAAGACGTGGTTTTCGTCGGGCGGGCAAGCGGCCAGGATGCGGCCGGGGCGCGTGGGCGGCGGGGCGGCCATGACCAGGGCCTCCAGGCGGCGGAGGGCCAGCGCCGAGGCAAAGTGTTCCTGCTGGACCGTCACCTCGCCCGCGTACCAGCCCTCGCCGATCTCGGCCAGGGCCTTTTGGAGCAGGTCGAGGCAGACGGTTTCGGGCGGATAGAGGGCAAAGGCCTGGGCCAGGGTCTGCTCGGCGCGCGGCTCGTCGTAGGCCAGGCAGGCCTTGACCCATGCCTCGCGCAGCTCGGAGATGGTGCCCTCGGCGACGCGGGGGACGGCCGCCGCCGGCGTTGGCCCGGCCAGGGGCGCCGGCGTGCGCAGGGAGTCGCGGCCCTCCGCCACGAGCTGCTCCCAGAGCTGCACGGCGCGCTTGATGCTCATGCCCTCGCGCTGGCGGGCCATGAGCCACTTGATGATGCTGATGTCGCGCTGCGAGTAGAGGCGGTGGCCGCCGGCGCTCCGCTCGGGGGCGGGCAGGCCGTAGCGCCGCTCCCAGGCGCGCAGCGTGTCGGACTTGAGCCCCGTCTGTTGGACGACGGCTTTGAGGTTAAAGAACGGCTCTTCTCGAATGCTGGACATGGACGATCCTCTCCGGTGCAAGTTCTACGTCGTCAGGACGTTTCCTTATGTTCCTTGGGAAACCAGGGAATAAAGGCGCTGGTGCGCTCCACGTATTCCTTGTAGCCCGGCTTGGTGTTCTTGAGGCTCTTTTCCAGGAGCGTGACCCCCGAGATGCGCAGCAGCAAAATCGTCATGATGATGGGGCCAAAGATGGTCCAGAAGCCGCCGGACGAGGCGGCGGCGACGAGGTAGTAGGCCCACCACTGGGTCGCGTCGCCAAAGTAGTTGGGGTGCCGCGTATAGCGCCACACGCCCTCGTCGAGGACCTGGCCCTCGTTGGCCGGGTCGGCCTTGAAGCGGGCCATTTGCAGGTCGCCGACGGCCTCGAAGAAAAAGCCGATGGCCCACACGACGACGGCCAGGTAGTCGAGGAGCGTCAGGCGGGCCGGGGTGGCGGCATAGTTGGCCGCCAGCAGGGGCGCAGAGATGATCCAGAGCAGGATGCCTTGCAGCACAAAGACCTGGAAGTAGCTCTGCCACCACCAGCGGTCGCCCGCTTTTTGGCGCATCTCCTGGTAGCGATAGTCCTCACCCTTGCCCCAGTTGCGCCGCAGTAAATAGATCGAGAGCCGCAGCCCCCAGACGGTGACCAGGATGCTGATGAGCCACTTGCGACCGGGATAGCCGTCGGGCGTGAGGGCAAAGTAGACCCAGTTGGCGACGACGAACCCGGTGCCCCAGAAGGGGTCCACGATGCTGGAATCTTTCAAAGCCAGGCTGAGGAGCCACAGCAGGGTCATGAGCCCCAGGATCACGGCCAGGCCGACGAAATAGACTTCCAAAAATGTCACGATTCTAATCCTTTCTTCGTAGGGCAAGTTTCAAACTTGCCTCACGATCGAGCTTGGATGGCGATAAAGCCCACGGCGCCAGGGCCGATGTGGGTGCCGATGACGGGCGTCACCTCGGCCGAGAAGGGCGTGGCGTCGGCGGGAAAGAGGCCCTGGGCCTGCTGCTGCAGGGCCTGGGCGCGCTCGGCATCGTGGGTGTGGACCACGACCAGGTCCTCCAGGGGACCGAGTTCCTCCACGAGTTCGAGGAGTCGGCGGGTGGCACCGTTGCGGGTGCGCACCCGCTCCATCTCGGGCTCGCCGGCGTGCATTTTGAGCAGGGGCTTGATCTGCAAGATCGAGGCCAGGCCCCACTGGAAGCGGGTCAGCCTGCCGCTGCGCCGCAGAAACTCGACGGTGCCCAGGGCGGCGAAGCAGTGAGTGCGGCTCGCTTGATCGGCCAGCAGGGCGACGACGTCGTCCAGCGAGCGGCCGGCGGCGACGGCCTCGGTGGCGGCGAGCACCTGAAGGCCGGTGCCCAGGGTCAGGTTGCCCGAATCAAAGACTGTCACCGGCACGGCGTCGAACTCCTCCGCGGCCAGCCGGGCCGAGTTGACCATGGCGCTCAGGCCGGCGGCCATGTGGATCGACAGGATCTCGGTGGCCCCCTCGTCGGCCAGCCGCTCGTATAGCTCGACGAAGGTGCCGGGGCCGGGCACCGACGTCATGGGGTGGTCCTCAAAGTCGGCCAGGCCCTCGTAGAACTCGGCCCGCGACATCTCGATCTCGTCGAGGTAGCTCTGCTGGCCGATGTTGATGTAGAAGGGCACGACAGCGATGTTCTGCGCTTTGACGGTTTCGGCCGGCAGATCGCAGTTGCTGTCGGTTACAATTCTGATTGACATGCGTTCCTCCTTTTGACGCGCGCGAGTATCATTATACCCGGTCGTCACGGTTTTGTCAACCATTTGGACAGCTTGAGGGGGTTAAACTTGCGTTAGAATTTGACACGTGGCGACTGGTGGGTTAGATTGGATGGCGTCAAGGGTCACTTCTAGCGTCAAGAGGGAGGTGTGTGATGGACCGTCGTCGCATCAAACCTGGGCCGGGGCAGGAATCGGTGTGGGATTATCCGCGCCCGCCGCGCGTCGAGGATTCAGACCGGCACGTGCGGGTCGTGTTCGGCGGGGAGGTCATTGCCGAGACGCGCCGTGCCAAGCGGGTGCTGGAGACCAGCCATCCGCCCGTCTACTACATCCCGCCCCAGGACGTCAAAGCCGAGTACCTGACCGAGACGGAGCGTGTCACCTGGTGCGAGTGGAAGGGGCGCGCCCGCTACTACTCGGTCGCCGTGGGCGAGGAGCGGGCGACGAACGCGGCCTGGTTCTATCCCGATCCGGCGCCGGGGTACGAGGGCCTGCGGGGGTACGTGGCTTTTTACCCGGGCAAGGTGGACGCCTGCTACGTGGACGGCGAGCGGGTCCGGGCCCAGCCGGGCGATTTCTACGGCGGCTGGATCACGGACGACGTGGTCGGCCCCTTCAAGGGTGGGCCGGGGACGGTGGGCTGGTAGGGTTGTCCATCAGATCGAGCGTGACGGCCGACAGGAGCTTGACCGCCGTGGGGATGGCCCGCTCGTCAATGTCAAACTCGGCGGTGTGGTGCCCGCCAGCACCGATGCCGGCGCCGACGCCGACGTTGGTCGCCAGGCCGCCCCGCTCCTGGACGCGGCGCATCATGTAGGTAAAATCCTCGCTGCCGCCGCCGGTCTCTGGGTCGCGAATGGTCAAATCGCCCACGGCGTGAGCGATTTCCTCCACCCGGGCGGCCAATTCGGGATCGCTGTCGGCGCTTTGGGCGCCGCCCATGGCTTCGATCTCGACGGTGCAATCGTGCATCTCGGCCGCCGCCTCCAGGATTCGAACGGCGTAATCGTAGACGTAGGCGTCCAGTTCGGTGGTGGCGCCCCGGCTCTCGATGACCAGGTGGGCCTGGGCCGGGACGACGTTGCGGCCGGTCCCGGCCGTCAATCGCCCGACGTTGAGGCGG
>CAYLZO010000129.1:0-8609 GCA_964387775.1 uncultured Anaerolineaceae bacterium | reverse complement strand
CGCCGCGGCCAGGAGGGCGTTCTGACCCTCGTTGGGCAGGCCGCCGGCGTGGGCCGGCGCGCCGTGGAACGTAGCGTCGAATTTGGTCGTCGCCAGGTAGCCGCCCCGGCCCGGATCGATCTCGCCCGGCGCCCAGCCGGCGTAGACGTGATGGCCCAGAACATAGTCCACGCCGTCCACCACGCCGGCGGCGACCATGGCCTTGGCCCCCCGCACGCCCTCCTCGGCCGGCTGGAAGATGAGCTTGACCGTGCCGCGAACCCGGTCCTGGAGCTGCATCAACACCTCGGCGATGCCCAGCCCGGCGGCGGTGTGGGCGTCGTGGCCGCAGGCGTGCATGGCCCCTTCGTTGACGGAGGCAAAGCTCTCCCGGGCCGGGCGGTGGGTGGAATCCTCGCTCTCGACGAGGGGCAGGGCATCCAGGTCAAAGCGCAGGCCGACGGTCGGGCCGTCGGCGCGCCGGAGCACGCCGACGACGCCGGTAAAGCCGCCGCGTACGGCTTCCAGGAACTCGGGGTCGCCCCCCTGTTGGCGGGCGCGCTGCCAGTGGGCCTCCAGCACGTCCGCGGGGGGCAGGCCCATCCGCTCCCCCTCGTCGAGGACCTCGCGGCCGACCTTGACGTCGTACCCCAGGTCGCTCAAGCGCCGGGCGACGAGGGAGGCGGTGCGGAACTCGCACCAGCCGGTCTCGGCGTGCTTGTGAAAGTCGCGGCGATAGCCGATGAGCTTCCCCTCGAGCTCGTCGGCGATCCGGCTCAACCGATTGGTCACCGGCTTGTCTGCGGCTTTTGGGCGATGCAGATGATGGACGTGCCCACCGGCAGGTTGAGCCAGCGCAGAATCTGCGCCTCGGTCCAGGTGACGCTCTTGAGCAGGGCGTTCATCAGCGGCGGCGCCGGTTCCATCTCGACCTGGTACGACTCTTCGTCGAAATGGGGCGAGCCCAGCTCCGGTTCCTGCTCGGCGCCCCGGCGCAGCAGGATGAGGGCCGCGGCCATGGGAAAGAGAAAGAAGTTGTTGTAGGTCGTCCGCTCGATCTGAAAGCCGACCTGCTCCAGCTTTTGCTCCAGCTCGCCGGCCGTGTAGCGCCGGACGTGGGCGTTGAGCTCGTCGTTGTGGCTCCAGAGCCACATGAAGGCGGGCACGGTGACCACCAGGTGGCCGCCTGGCGCGCAGACCCGCTGGCACTCGCCCAGCACGGCCAGGTCGTCCTCGCAGTGCTCGACAGTGTCGAGCAGGGCGACCAGGTCGAAGGCGTCGGCGTCAAAAGGCAGGTCCTCGGCTTCCCCCTGGCGGACGTCGTAGCCGCGCTCGTGGGCTATGGCGATGGGCTTGGGGTTGTTGTCCACGCCGACCACGCGGCCGTAGCGGGCCAGGTGGTGGAACATGTTGCCCGCCCCGCTGCCCACGTCGAGCACGTCTTTGGCGCCGTCGGGCTCGATCACGCGGTCGAGCATGTGCAACAGCGACCAGGTGCGGCCGGCAAACCACCAGTGGTCGTCTTCTTCGATTTTAGTCGGAAATGTTGGATTGTTGTCTTTTGTCATTGGTTTCTTGGTCTCCGTGTTGCGTGTCATGGGATGGGAATGTTGTCGAGTAGGGTTGTCGGCTGTAGCCTTCTGCCACGTTGGCGCCGATGGAACCGACCGCCCGGTAGAGTTGATCCGACAAGGCAATCATGCGCCTGTCTTTCGCCAACTTGCCAATGTCCCGCCAGGCCAAATCTCCCATAAAAACCGCAAACCGATACGCCTCCAACCGCCAAAGCGTGTCCTGACAAATCTCCTCCGGCACAGAATCCAACCATTCTGCATACGTCGCTGGAAAAGCCTCAGGCATCGCGCCTCACCTCACGCACCACGCATCAGGCTTCGTAGACTCGTTCCAGCCTGGGCACGATGGTCCGCCAGTCGTAGCGGGCGCCGGCAAAGCGGCGGGCGGCGCGGCCCAGGCGCTCGCGGCGGTCGGGATCGCGAAAGAGGGCCAGGACGGTTGCGGCGAACTCGGCCGGGGTGTCGGCGACGATTAATTCCTGGCCGGGCACCAGGTCAAAGCCCTCGCAGCCCAGGCTGGTAGAGACGATGGCCCGGCCCATGGCCATCGCTTCGAGGACCTTGACGCCGGCCCCGGCGATGTAGGGCCGGATGTCCTCGACCCAGCCGGTCAGTACGATTCCCGAGTCGTTGTCCTCGTGTGGCGCAGCACCGCCCAGGGATTCCAGGCGCGGGTGGGGATCTTTGCCCACCACCCAAAAACGCGTCTCGGGGGCCTCGCGGCGGATGAGGGGCAGGACCTCCTGGGCGAACCAGAGCACGGCGTCTACGTTGGGCCGAAAATCCATCTTGCCCGTAAAGACCAGGTCCCGCTGGTCCGGCCCTTCGTCCAGCGAGGGGACCTCGGCGGTGTAGAAGGCCATGTCCACGCCGTTGGGCACGACGGCCGGCGCCAGGCCGGGGACCAGGCGGCGCAGGGCCTCGGCGTCGGTCTGGGAGACGGCGACGACGCGGTCGGCGGCGAGGCAGGCGCGGCGTTCGTAGCGCCGCAGGCGGCGCCACTGGACAAAGGAGTAGGCGGCTGCGATCCAGCGCTTGCCCTGAGCCGTGCCGAAGGGGCGCGGGTTGCCCAGATCCGTCTCGAAGGCACGTTGCTGGAGCACGTACTCGGCGTTGTGGTCGTCAAAGACCAGCAGGGGGCGCGCCCGCTGCCCGCGGTGCGCGGCGGCCTGGAATAGGTATTGGGCCAGTTCGATGCCTTCGACCTCGACCACGTCGGGGTTGGCCCGATCCAGGGTGGCGGCTAGCGCGGCTCGGAACTGGGCGGAGGGCAGGCGCTGGGCCATGTCGGGCGAGCGCGACAAAACGAGGCCCATCAGCCGCTGGCGCATGGCGCGCTGGGGCGGCCGGATCACCTGGACGGTCTGGCACAGGTCGTCGAGTAGCGTGCCCCGGCTCTCGGCGGGATCGCCGAAGGAGAGGAGGTGCACCTCGTGGCGCTGGGCCAGGCCCGCCACGAGGTTGTAGTTGCGGATCGTGGTCCCCTGGTGGGGTGGATAGGGGAACTGGGGGGTCAGGACCAGGATTCTTTGGGCGGTGGTGGCTTCTGTCGTGACAGCGGCGTCGTTGGGCGTCATGGCTGGGGACTATTTCTCGTAGGCGAGGCGGTAGATGTCCAACGTCTCGCGGGCGGCGCGCTTCCAGGAAAAGGACTCGGCCTGGCGCAGCCCCTTCTCCCGCATTTCCTGCCGGATTTCCGAGTCGTTGAGCACGCGCCACATGGACACGGTCAGTTCGTCCACGTCGTGGGGATCGACCAGCAGGCCGGCGTCGCCCACCACTTCGGGCAGGGAGGCGACGTTGGACACGATGACGGGCAGGCCGCAGCTCATCGCCTCCAGGGGCGGCAGGCCAAAGCCTTCGTAGAACGCGGGATGGGCCAGCATCTCGGCAGCGTTGTACAGGTAGAGCAGGTCCTGGGAGGAGACCCGGCCCACAAAGTGGACCCGGTCGTCCAGGTCGAGTTCTTCGACGATGGCAAAGGCGTCTTCATAGAGCCAGCCCTTGCCGCCGGCCAGGACCAGGCGCACGTCCTCTTTGTAACATTCCAAGAGTTGCCACAAGGCCCGCACCAGGCTTGGTACGTTTTTGCGGGGCTCGATGGTGCTGACAAAGAGGACGAAGGGGCCATCCACGCCGTGCCGGTTCCGCACCTCTTCCCTGGCCTTCTCCCGGTCCACGGGGCAAAAGATAGGATTGGCCGCCTCATAGACCACCGTGATCTTGTCCTCGGGCACGCCCAGGTGCTGGACGGTGTCGCGCCTCGTGCTTTCAGACACGGCGATGATGTGATCGGTCCAGCGCACGGCCTGGTCGATGTGGCCGTAGTAGCGGGCGCTTTCCTTGGTCAGAAAATGGGGGTAGAGCAAAAAGGCCAGGTCGTGGATGGTGATGACCGATTTACAACTGGGTCGGTGGGGTGGGATGAAATCGGGGCTGTGTAACACGTCGAGGCCGAGGCGCATCAACTCGACGTTCAGCGAAAAGCGCTCCAGGCGGTGGTGGCTTGGGGTCCAGAGTGAGATGCGCCGGAAATTGGGCTGCTCCAGGATCGTGGTTTCGTCCTTGCGGCTCTGCAAGAGGACGTATTCGTTCTCTTTGTCTACCTCGGCCAGGCCGTTCACCAGGTGGATGATGTACTGGCCGATGCCGGCTTGGCTGTAATAGACCAAGCGAGCGTCAATTCCTATGCGCATGGTGACTCCATCGTGGGTGATACAAAGTAGAACGCCCTCCATCTTGAGCTTATCCTCATGGAGGGCGCCCTTGGCCCTTTGCTGGCGGGTATGATACCATCTTTGAGAAGGGGCGTCAAATCTGAGAGCGGTCAGCAAACAGCTTTCAGCCATCAGCCTCTAAAGTGCTGATGACTGAAAGCTGACGGCTGGCGGCTGGCGGCTGAAAGCTCTAGATCGCACCTTCCATTTCGAGCATGCGGCGTTTCATCTCCACGCCGCCGCCGTAGCCCGTCAGGCTGCCGTCGCTGCCGACCACGCGGTGGCAGGGCACGACGATGGGGCGGGGATTGCGGGCCATGGCCTGGCCCACGGCGCGGGCAGCTCTCGGTGAGCCGGCCATGCGCGCCACCTGGCCGTAGGTGCGTGTTTTGCCCCGGGGGATGGCCCGGGCTGCGGCCCATACCCGGCGCTGAAAGTCGGTGCCCACCTGGGGGTCCAGCGGCTCGTCGAAGGTGACTTCCCGCCCCTCAAAGTAGCGCCGGAGCTTGTCGGTGAGGACGCCCAGGCCCAGCCACGAGGGCAGCGGCAGGATCGTCTCGGGGCTGGCTGGCAGTTGCTCCAGCGCCTCCGCCTCGGTTTGCTGGGGGAGGGTGACGGCCACCAGTCCCCGTTCTGACCAGGAGAAGCCAACCCAGCCCAGCGCCGTCTGGCAGGTGGTGACACCAATTTCGGTCTGTGTGCTCATATTGCTCCCTCCATTCGGCACGGATAACACGGATAAGCCCATTATAGCCAACTCTGGAGCCGTGTCAAGGTCAGGTCGGCTTGACTTCGAAGAAGAACCGTTTGCGGAAGCGCCGCAAGAGGCGCAGGACGGGCGCGGCGAGCAGGAGCAGGAGGATAAAGTTGCCGGCGGCGCGGGCCACGTCCCACCACAGCGACGTGAAGGTGTAAAAGACGGCGTAGCGCCGGAGGGTCTCGACCAGGCTCAGGCCCGGCTCCCAGTACATCTCGGACTGGCCGGGGCTAAAGACGTAGGGCCAGAACCAGACGTTCATGAGGGCGCCAAAGGTGAGGCCCAGCAGCAGGCCCCAGGTGGCGACCAGGGCTGTTTCGGCCCGGGGGTGAGCCTCCAGGCGGGGCAGCAGGCCCGATAACAACCCGGCCCAGCCGACCGACAGCATCTGGTAGGGCAGCCACGGCCCCACCCCAAAGCCGAGAAAGGCAGAAACGCCCATGGAAAAGGTGCCCAGCAGAAAGCCAAAGGTTGGTCCGTAGGCGTAGCCGCACAGGATGGGCAGCAGGAGCATCAGCGTAAAGCCGCCGGGCCCCTCGACGCCGCGCAACACCGAGTTGACGGCCGTCAGCACCCCCAGGATGGCGATGAGCTTCACATTCATCAGCTCGGACGATAGGCTGCTGAGCACGGCGGCCAGGCAGAGGACGACGAGCAGGACAAAGATGAGGGGGGCATCCTGGGTGTGGGCCAGGGCGCCGAAACTCTCGGCCTGCTGTGGGACGAAAAAGGGGTAGAGAAAGGAGCCCAGGCCGATGGCGCTGGCTACGGCCAAAATGGCGGCGTTTAGGAAGCGTTGCATGGGCGGCTAGCGCAGGCCCTGTTCGCGGAGCAGGGCGGCGGCCCACTCGGCGTCGTCGCCGGTCAGGGGCGGCTCGGGCGGCTGGCCGTAGTCGATGCTGAGATCGTAGGCTGCCTCGTCGTAGATGGTTCGCAGGGCGGCGCCCAGGTCCAGGGCCGCGTCCGGGTCCGGCTCGTCGAGGGGCACGGGCACGACCGGCAGCGGTTCGCGCAAGGGGATGGGCCAGACCGCCACTCTGTTCCGGTCGCCGCGCCGCGTCAAAAAGACAAAATAGGCCGCCTCGTCTACCAGGGGGCGGTCCTCCTCCGCGACGTGATCGAAGGGGACGGGCCGGTAGCCCCGGCGCAGCAGGTCGATCTCCAGCAGGTGAGCTGACGCGTGGAGCACCGCCTGGCGTTTGGCCTGATACTCGGCAAACCCGTCACCCTTGTTCACCGGGGAGAGGATTTCGATGGACGTGATCAGGCGATTGTGGCGGGCGTCCCGAATTTCGACCGTGACCAGCTTGATCTGGGGCAGGGTGGGCAAGGTAAAGACCAGTGGCGGCGGGACAATGGGCGGCGCGGTGGACGAACCGGCCTCGTAGCGCGTTATAGTCTCCCGCGCCAACGGGGCGATGCTCACGTCCACGTCGGGGTAGAGGATGCGCGTGGGGCCGACGCCGGACATCTCGGCGACGTAGCGGGTCTCCAGGCGGGCCACGTAGCGCGGGCGCAGTTGGGCCGCCAGCCGGCGGCGGACTTCGTCGGCCAGTGCGTGATGCACGTCGGCCCAGAGATGGCCCTCGAGATAGGGGTCCATGCCGGGAAAAGGTGATGGCATTCTGTCCTCCTCTCAGTCGCCGCCTGCTCCGTCCATTATAACACGATCCGCGGGCGCGTGCAATGCCAGCACGTCCTCCACGGTCAGCAGGGCCGGGTCGCGGAAGAGCTTGTTGATCTGCGAGGCAAAGACCAGCGAGTCGCCCATGACCTGGCGGGCGGGGCCGTCCACGACGATCTGCCCGTCGCCCAGGAGGACGACGCGGTCGGCGCACTGGGCAACCAGCTCCACGTCGTGGGTGGCCATGACGATGGTCCGCCCCCGGGCCTTTTCTCGCTGCAAGAACTCGGTGAGCGCCGCCTTCTGCCGGTAATCGAGCCCCCGCGTCGGCTCGTCGAGGAGCAGGATCTCGGGCTCGGCGACGAGGATGGAGGCCAGGGCGGCCCGCTGCCGCTCGCCGACGCTCAGGTCGCGGGGGTAGCGGTCGGCATATTCGGTCAGGCTCAGGATCGAGAGGAGGTCGCGATACTCACCCGGTGGCAGGCCGTGGCCGCGCCGGGTAAAATCGAGCTCCTGGCGCACGGTGTCGTTGAAGAGCAGGGCGTTGGGGTTCTGGGGCACGTAGCCGACGACGCGGATGATCTCCTCGACGGGGGCCTGGCGGGTGTTGAGGGAGGTTGGAGATTGGGGATTGGATATTTCCACTTGGCCCTGGTCGGGTTTGAGCAGGCCGACGAATTGCTTGAGCAGCGTCGTTTTGCCCGAGCCGTTGCGGCCCATCAAGGCCACGAACTCGCCCTGCCGCACGTCGAGGCTGACGTCCCGGAGGGCAGGGTGGCCGTTGTAGGAGAACCTGAGTCCTTCGACGGAAATCGAGATGGGAGATTGAGAATTGGGGATTGGAGATTGGAGATTGGATATTGGATATTGCGATTTTGTGCCTTGTGCCTTGCGCCTTGAGCCTTGCCTCGCAAAGCGCCGGCCCTCTTTGATGGTCAGCGGCAGGGGCGACCAGCCCAGGGCTTTGGCCAGGGTGATGAGCGGCGGCGTCAGCTCGACTTGACGCAACACGGCGCGCGGCTCGTCGAGGATGGGCGGCCGGCCCTCGCCGGGCAGGTAGAGGATGCGGTCCACGTACTGCACCACCCGCTCCAGGCGATGCTCGGAGAGCACGACGGTCAGCCCCAGGTCGTGGTTCAGCTTGACCAGCGTGTCCAGCACCTCCTCGGCGGCCTGGGGATCGAGCTGCGACGTGGGCTCGTCGAGGACGAGGAGGCGGGGCTGGAGGGTCATCACGGCGGCGATGGCTACCCGCTGGCGCTCGCCGCCCGACAGGGTGTTGACCGAGCGGCCGCGCAGGTCGGCGATGTTGAGCTGATCCAGCGCCTCTTCGATGCGTTTGCGCATGACGAGGGGGTCCAGGCCCTGGTTCTCCAGGGCAAAGGCCAGCTCGTCCTCGACGATGTCCACCACAAACTGGGCCTCGGGGTCCTGGAGCACAAAGCCCACGGCGTCGGCCATGCCCCGGGGGCCAAGTTCCACGGGATCGCGGCCGACCACGCGCACCCCCCCGGCGATGGTGCCCCCGTAAAAGTGGGGCACCAGCCCGTTGAGGCAGCGCAGCAGGGTGGACTTGCCCGCGCCCGACGGCCCGATGACGAGCAGGAACTCGCCCTCGTCGATTTCAAGGGAGAGGTCGCGCAGGATGGGCGCGTCAGCGTCTGGATAGCGATAGGTCAGGTGATTAAAACGGATCATGAGATTTGCTCCGTGCTCCGTGATGCGTGATGCGTGATGCGTGGTGCCAGCAGGACCGGCAGGGCCAGGAGAAGCAGGGCGCCGCCGACGAGGGGGTGAAAGGGTGGCAGCAGCGGGTTCGGTGGATAAGGGACGTAGATCAGCGCCCCGGGGATGGTCAGCCGGGCGATGAGCACCGTGGCGACGACGGCGGCGCTGGCCAGCACGAGGGCCGAATCTCGCAGGCGCCACGGCTCGCGGCGGTAGCGGGTGCGGTGGAC
>CAYLZO010000128.1:0-14785 GCA_964387775.1 uncultured Anaerolineaceae bacterium | reverse complement strand
CGCTCGGTGGCGGCCATTATACCTCAGAGCGCGGGGAAAGACAATTCAGAATCGCCGACTTGGCGCCCAGATGGTTTGACAATTCGCAAAACTGCTGCTACAATAGCGCCGCTTCAGACGTGGCGGATTCGTCTAGGGGACTAGGATACTGCCCTCTCAAGGCAGAGACACGGGTTCGAATCCCGTATCCGCTACTACCGTGGTGGGGTGGAATTGACCGGTGGCGGTACGATTATCGGTCAATTCTCAAGCACTACTGTTCAGAAAGCCAACAACGCGCACCATCGCCCCGGTGGTGCCGTTTTGTTATAATCCATCGACCAGAGGAACCAGGAGCCAATTATGATCACCTTTGACCCGGAAGCCCTACCCAAGGTCCTACAACTCTATCTGGAGATCAGCCGCTATCCCATTCTGGCCTCCACCATCCGCGATCACATGCGAAACGAGCTCTATCGGCGCGGCATCATCTCCCCGAGTGATCTAGAGCAGGAAGCCAAGATCCGGGCCATCGAGTCGCAAAGGCGAGAGGGCCTGAGGGACCCCCTCGTCGAAGAATCTGGGGACAAGTGGCAACGGCGTTTCGACCACTTTCGCGACAATTTGACCGATTTCTACTTTGCACACAACCTGCCCCACGCTCTCTTTGAGAACATTGTCCGCGACGTACTCGCCCGGCGAATCCCGAGCGACGACATCCTGTTGACCTTCAATCCAGAACTTGCCCCTTGGGACATGCTCTTTGCCCGAGGGGAAGCCTACGAAGCCCTGCCCCCGGAACAGCGCGAGCGAGTCAAACACCATCTGCGCGAGATTGTGGTCGTGCTGACCAAGGGGCTCATCAGCGATCAACTGGGATTCGTCGGCGTCGCCAAGGATCTCTTCAAGGTCTCTGACTTGCACGCCATCCGGCACCGGCGCATCGGCCGGGGCAAGATCGGGGGCAAGGCGGCGGGCATGATGCTGGCTTACAAGATCCTCAGCCTGGAAGAATCGAACCAGGAGATGGATCTCAAGAACCGGGTGGTGATTCCCGAGTCCTATTTCATCGGCGCCGACGTCGTCTATGACTTTATGTCACTCAACGACCTGCATTACCTCAACGACCAGAAGTACAAATCTCGGGAGGAGATCGAGGCCGAGTATCCCCACGCCCGGGAGGCGTTCCTGCGGGGGCGATTCCCCGCCGACATCGTCGAGGGCCTGCGCGACATCTTGAGCCGGGTTGGCAGCCGGCCCCTCATCGTGCGTTCCTCCAGCCTGCTCGAAGATAGTTTTGGCACCTCCTTTGCGGGCAAGTATGACAGCTTTTTCTGTCCGAATCAGGGCACGCCTGAGGAAAACCTACAGGACTTGCTCCAGGCGATTGCCCAGATCTATGCCAGCGTATTTAGCCCCGATGCCCTCTTTTACCGGCAGCAGATGGGCCTGCTCGACTACGACGAGCGTATGGCCGTGCTCCTCCAAGAGGTTCAGGGCGACCGCCACGGGGACTTTTTTTTTCCCACCCTGGCCGGTGTGGCCTTTAGTTACAATCCTTTCCGCTGGACGGCCAAGATCCGCCGCGAGGATGGTTTCTTGCGGATGGTGTGGGGGTTGGGCACCCGGGCAGTAGATCGCGTGGCCAACGACTATCCACGCATGGTGGCCCTCAGCCACCCCGGGCTCCGGCCGGAAGTTGGCGCGGACGAGATCAGGCGCTACGCCCAACACTTTGCGGACGTTATCAACCTGGCCCAAAACAAGTGCGAGACGCGTCCGGTGAACGACCTGCTCAGCATGGACTTTCCCTCGGCGCGGCTGCTCGTCTCGGTGAACAAGGGCGATTACCTGCAAGCTCCCCTGGCTTACGACCCCGGCATTTCGCCCGATGACCTGGTCCTAACCTTTGACAATCTCCTGACCAAGACCCAGTTTGTGCCGCTAATGAAGGCCATCCTTCACACGCTGTCGGAGAGTTTCGAGCGCCATGTGGACGTCGAGTTCACGGCCGACATCGTGCCCGGCTACCCGCAACCCGATTTTGTCGTGCACCTGCTCCAGTGCCGCCCCCAGGCCAGCCAGGAGTCGACCTACACGGTCGAACTGCCGACCACCGTCGCCGAAGCCGACATCGTTTTCACCGCCAACCGGCTGGTGCCCCACGGGCACGTGACCTCGATCCGCCACGTGGTCTTTGTGGACCCCGAGGCTTACGACCAGATCTCCGACGAGACGACGCGCCTGCAACTGGCGCGCGTGATCGGCCGGCTCAACGAGAACCTGACCAAGAAGGAGTTCATCCTCATGGGGCCAGGCCGCTGGGGAAGCAGCAACATCGACTTGGGCGTCAAAGTCACCTACGCCGACATTTACAACACGGCCATGCTCATCGAAATCGGCCTGCCGCACGGCGACTCGGCGCCCGAGGTCTCTTACGGGACCCACTTTTTCCAGGACCTGGTCGAGTCCGGGATCTTTCCCCTGGCCCTCTATCCCCAGGACGACGAGACGGTCTTTAATTGGGGGTTCTTTCGGGAATCACCCAACGTGCTGGCCGATCTGGTCCCCGAATGCGCCCGCTACGCCGACTATGTGCGGGTGATCGACGTGCCGGCGGTTGCCGACGGACGGCGCCTGGAAGTCATCATGGACGGTGAGAGCAGCCAGGCGCTGGGCTACCTGCGCCACTACTCGGAGGAGGGCTGGTAGCGGGCGTCACCTGGCCACACCCCCGCTGACCTCGCGCGCGATCCCTTCAAACGCCGCGACAATGGGGCCAAAGCCAGGGTGATCCTGTGCCTCGCCGTGCCACATGCCCACTTGCAGCGGCTCGACGCCCTCGGCGCTGACCGTCACGGTTGGATATGCCTCGTCGGGCACGCCGGTCTCGCGCTGGCCGCGGATGGCCCACACCTGGTGGTCCACCAGCAACTGGACGAGGTCCAAGAATTCCTCCTCGGGCAGCGACGCCTGCCAGGTGCTCAACTGCTCGCCCTGCTCAAAGGTGACTGTGACGTCGCCTCCGCCCCGGATCTCCAGCGTCGTGCGGCCCTGCCAGGCCGGATTGCCGACCTCGTAGCGGAGGGTCAGGGCACTGGGCGGAATGGCGCCGTCCAACACGGCCTGGAGCGCGTCGGCCACCGACTCGATCTCGGGGGCGCGGACGGGCGTCGGCAGGGAAGGCACGGTGGGGACCAGCGTGCAGCCGCTCAACAACAAGCCCACCATCCAGAACACAGATCGCTGCAGCCTCATACTCCCACCTCCAAGTGATACAGTTCAAAGTTGGAGGCTCGACGTACCCCGTCGAACCTCCAACCCCGAACCGCGAACTCTCATAACATCTCGATGCTGTATCCGAGCAGCACCGTGTCCGGCCGGTTAGACTCGATCCATTCCACCACCCGCTCCAATTGGCGATGGGCATAGGCCGCGCTGTTCGAGACGACGCCGACGCCCAGCACCGCCCGCTGCCAGACGTCCTGGTCGTCCACCTCGGCGATAGAGACGTTGAACTCGCGGCCGACGCGGGTGACGATCGATTTGAGGACGCTGCGCTTGCCCTTCAGCGAGGTGTTGCCCGGCAGTTGCAGCTCAATGGTGCAGATTCCGATGTGCATGTGGGTTGCTCCGTCTCGCGGTAAGGCAAGTTTCAAACTTGCCCCACGTCAGGTGCACGCCGTCCAGGCCGGGTCGGCGTAGCGGTCGCGGCGCAGGTCGGCGGCCAGGCGACGCTCGTGGTCCGTCAACTCGCCGGGGACGAGGGTCAGGTTGAGCGCCCCGGCCAGGCCCTCGGCCAGGGCCTGTGCCGCCGCGTCAAAAGGAATCACGCGACCCGCCGCCTCCTCCAGCGTGAGCGCCCGGTTCCGGAGGCTGCGGCGCCGCACCGCTCGCTCCTCGTCGGAAAAGATCAGGTACTCGACCACGCGGGTCAAGTCGCCGTGGAGGGGCAGCGTGCCGTGCTGCAAGACCCCGCCCCGGGCCCGCCACTGGGCGCTGCCCACCAGCTTGCGCTCGCCGGCCGTGATCTCGTAATCGGAGGGCACCTCGAAACAGACAGGCGTGTACTCGGCGCGCTTTTGGGCGCCGCCGCTGGCCTGGACCGCCTCGACACCCAGGCGGCGCAGCCCGCCCAACAGCCCCTCGCTCAGCCGCCGGTAGCCCTCGATGACGCCGCCCGCCGCCCGGGGATCGGCCTGGCACAACGCCACCGAATAGGTCAGCTCGTCGGTGTGGAGGATGGCCTGGCCGCCGCTGGGCCGGCGCACCACGTCCACGCCGGCGCCGCGACAGGCGGCCCGGTCGGCCTCGGCCAGGGGCTGGCTGCGGCCCAGGGTCAGGCAGGGCGGCGACCAGCCGTAGAAGCGCAGCGTGGGCGGGCTGGTCCCCTCGACTACGGAGAGGAGGACGGCCTCGTCGGCGGCCATGTTGGTCGGGCCATCGGCCGCGCCGTCGAGGAGCAGGCGCCAGGTGACAGGCAGATAGTCCGGCGCCGGGCTAGCGGTCATCGCGCCCCGCCTCGCTGCCCAGCACCCGCGAGCGCTGGTAGGCGGCCCAGATGGCCCGCGACAGCACGGTCCGCAGGCCGCCCTTTTCCAGGTGGTAGAGGGCCTCGGCCGAGGTGCCGCCGGGTGAGGTGACCTGGTTGCGCAGCGCCGCCAGGTGCCGGGGCGACTGGCGGGCATACTCTACGGTGCCGCGCAGGGTCTCGATGACCAGCCGCTCGGAGACGTGGCGCGAAAAGCCCAGGTGCACCCCGGCGTCGACCATGGCCTCCATCAGCAAAAAGACGTAGGCCGGGCCGGTGCCGCTGAGGGCCGTCGCCATGTCCAGGTAGCCCTCGTCCTCCACGTAAACCTCTTCGCCCAGCGCCTTGAGGATGGCCAGGGCCTGGCCCCGCTGGACCTCGGTCGTCGCCTCGGTCGCGGTCCAGACCGAGATGCCCAGGCCGATCTGGGCCGGGGTGTTGGGCATGACGCGCACGATGGCCATCACGTCCAACATGCGCTGGATGGTGTCCATGTGCGCCCCGGCGACGATAGAGATCACCAGCGCCTCGGAGGCGACGTGGCCGCCCAGCTCCTCCAGCACGCGGCCCAGCACCTGGGGCTTGACCGAAAGGACGACGACGTCGGCCTGGCTGGCGGCCTCGACGTTGTCTGTGGTGGTCTGCACAGCGTAGCGGTCAAAGAGGGCCTGCCCCCGCTCGGGGCGCGGGCCGCTGGCAATGACCTGGGCCGGCGTCACCAGCTTCTGGCGCAAGAGGCCCTTGATCATCGCCTCGGCCATGATGCCGCTGCCGACAAACGCAATCATTTGTCCATCTAGCATGAGGTTTTAATCTCCATCTCTCGGATGGCCTGCGCCGCCTCGTCGGCGGCCAGGGGCCGGGGATAGTTGTACAGGGGGCCGCTCGGCTGCTCGTTGTAGAAGGGCCGGTTGCAGTCGGGGCAGCCCGAAGTCTCAAAGGGTGCGCCGCCGCCGGGCAGCGACGCGCCCAGGCAAGCCAGCCGCCCCCGGACATCGAACGTCATCCCCTCGAAGCGGGCCTGGTCGTGGACGATGAGCCAGCGGGCGGCCTGCATGCGCCGGTAGGCGGCCAGGGGCGGCGGCGGCCGCTCGGCCAGGTGGGTGCCCCGCACCGGGGTGAAGGCAAAGAGGCCCACCGTCACGCCCCGGTCGTGGGCCCACTGCACCCGCTCGGCCATCTCCCGCTCCGTCTCGCCCAATCCCACGATGAGGTGCAGGGCCACGCATCCCGGAAAAGCGCGGGCCGCCTCCTCGACGAGAGTCAGCCCCCGCGCCCAGTTGCCGCCCTTGACCTGCTTAAAGACCCGCTCGCAGGCCGCGTCGAGGCCAAAGCCGATGTGGTCGGCGCCGGCAGCGAGGAGGGCCACCACCTGGTCCAGGTCCCGGGGCAGGATGGCCACGTCGAACGGCACGTCGGAGGCCGCTTTCACCGCGCTCACGATGGCCAGCGACTGCTCAAAAGCATCGGCCGTGACCGTCACCTGTAGGCAGGCGCGGCGAACGTCACCCCGTTCGACGGCCCGCGCCAGACGATCCACGACGGCGTCGAAATCGTACTCGGGCCAGACGACGCGTGACAGGTTCAGCGCCCCGGCCTGGCTCTCGCGGGCCTGGGCGCAAAAGGCGCAGCTCATCAGGCAGCGGCCGCCGAGCATGAGATAGGCCGTGGTCGGTGCGACGGCCTGGGGCACGGCGGCCAATCCCAGCACAGAGGCGGTGCCGATCGAGACGTTTATGGTCGTGGGTGCCAGTGGTGCTCGCCTCCCTTTCCTGGTTTGGCACACAACAACGGTGAGATGGCAAGCGAGGGTCTGCGCGACGCTCACTTGCTCCACAATCAACGCCGGGACATTATAGCCCAGGCCCTGCTAGAAGTCAATCCATCGCCTTCTGATCCGATAGCCCCAATCACGGGCTGCCGAGATGCAGGAAGATGGGTAGGCTGTGGGATTGCCGGGGGAAAAAGCCCTGCAGAGGTGCCGGTGGACTGAGGATCGCCGGCACCCCTGCAAGGCGGGTATGCCTGGCCCGCTAGGGCGTCGGCGTGGGCGTCTGCACCGGAATCACGGTGATCTGCGCCCCCGGCGTCTGGGTCACATCCAACGTGGGTGCGGGGGAGGGCGTGGGCGTCATCCAGGGCGTCGGCGTGGGCGCCCCCAGCGATTCGTTGAGCAGATGGCGCAGCCCTTGCAGGAAGGCGTCGAATTGGGCAGCAGCCTCTTCGACGGCGTCCAGGTCCTGACTTAGGTCGTCGACTTGCGTCGCAAGCCCGTCGAGCCGCCGGCTCTGGTCGCTCAGATTCTGGGCCACGGCGTCCAGATCCTCACGCAGGTTGGGGAATTCGGTTTGCAAGACGTCCAGGCCCTCGGCCAGCGTGTCGATCTCGGTCTGGGCCGCTCTCAGGTTCTCGGTCAGGGCCTGGATGTCGGCCTGGACCTGGTCCATCCGCCCGGACAGGTCCTGCAGCGTCCCGACGCGGCCTTCGAGGTCCGAGATCGCGTCGTTGAGGTCGCTGATCTGGATGCCCAGGCCATAGGTCTCCTTTCTTGCCTCGCGGATGGCCGCCCCTCTATAATCCAGGGTGCCGTTGTTGATGAAAAAGAGCACCACCAGGGCCAGGATCGCCCCGGCGAAAGCACTCAGCAAGCCCACGAACAAAATAGGACCCCAGCCCCCTCCCTCCTGGACCACGACGCGGGTTGGGGGTTGGCTGGGCGCCTCGGGTGGCGGCGGCAGAGCACCTTCTGCTTCTGGTTCGGGCAACGCGCCTTCTACCTCGGGCTCCGGCTCCGGCTCCGGCTCCGGCTCCGGCAAGAGTTCCTCCGGTTCCTCCGGCTCAGGGAGCTGCTCTTCCGGCTCGGGCAGCTCCTCCAGGCCGGGCAAGCCCTCGTCTACCTCGGCCTCGGTGGGCAGGCTGACCATCAGCCGGTCGGCGATGTTGCGATAGGTGCCCTCCGAGATGCCCTCCACGGCCGTAAGCTCGACCGGCTCCTCGAAGGGGTGAACCTCGGTTCGATAGTCCACGATGCGCTGGGCCAACGTCGGGCCGATGCCGGGGAGCTTTCGAAGCTCCTGGATGGTCGCCGTGTTCAGGTCTACGAGCGGGGGATCCTCGTCTCCTTCCTCCGCCGCTGCTTCTTCGGGCTCGGCTTCCTCGCCTTCCTCTGCCAACCCCGGCTCGGATTTGGGCTCTTCCCCCTCTTCTTCCAGCATTTCTTCAGGCCGGGTCGTCGGATCGGACTGAGACGCCTCTTCCGTGTACCCTTCGACGGATTCGAGCATGGCCTCTTTGGCTTCGTCTTTCGGCTCTCGTTCTAAAGTCTCTTCCGGGTTCTCGTCATAGATCACATTTTCCTGTTCGGTCACATTTTCCTCCTTTACTGAATGGATTGGATCGAACTCTTACTCTTGTGTAGCGGTTACCAAAGCCTCCAATACTTGCTCCAAAGCGTCCATCTCTTGGCCGTAACAAGTCCAGTCACGGATTTGCAGGCAGTCCTGCGCCGCCCGGTAGTGGGCGTCGGCCTGGAGAACCAGCTCGGCCACGTCGCCCTCGAGGGGCGGCGGCGGCTCATCGCCTTCGGCGACGGGCTCCTCGCCCATGACCCGGGCCAGGCCGGCAGCCAGAGTCTCTTCCATGGCGATGCGGTTGCCATAGGCGACCACCACCCGCCGCAATTCGGGCAATTGGCTGGCCTCGGCCTGGAGGTAGATCGGCTCCACGTACAGGATCGACTGGTCGATGGGGATGACCAGCAGGTTGCCCCGGATCACCTCGCTGCCCCGCTGGTTCCAGAGCGAGAGCTGCTGGCTGATCAGCGGGTCCTGGTCGATGCGCGACTCAACCTGCATCGGCCCGTAGACGAGTTGCTGCTTGGGGAATTGAAAGACGCCCAGCTCGCCATAGTGCTCGCCGTCGTTGCGGGCGTAGAGCCAGGCGACCATGTTCTGCTTGGTCGACGGGCTGTAGGGCAGCATCAGGATGAACTCGGCGACCACCTCGCCCGGCAGCCGCATGTTGACGTAGTAGGGCTCCATCAGCAGCCGCTCGCCGCCGACCACCTCCTCCGCCCAGGACCAGAGGTCCTCCTGGTTGTAGAAAATCTGGGGGTCGGTCATGTGAAAGGTCTGGAACTTGTCGGCCTGAATCTGAAAGAGGCCCTCGGGGTAGCGCCAGTGGGCCACCAGGGCGGGGTCCATCTCTTCCACAGGGCGGAAGAGGTCGGGAAAGATGGCGGCGTAGGTGGCCGCCACCGGGTCGTCGGGATCGATCAGGTAAAAGGTCAGGTGGCCGTCGTAGGCGTCCATCGTAATCTTGACCGAGTTGCGCACGTAGTTCAGGCGGCCCTCGCGGGTCCGAATCGGATCGGAATAGGGAAAGCGGTCGCTGGTGGTGTAGGCGTCCAGCAGCCACACCAGCCGGCCGTCCACGATGACGGGGTAGGGATCGGGGTCGTAGCGCAGGAAGGGGGCCACCGTCCGCACCCGCTCGCCGATGGACCGCCGCCAGAGCAGCCGGCTCTCGGGCTGGATGGCGCTGCTGAGGAGCACCTGGCTGCTGCCCAGCCGCAGGGCGTAGGCCAGCCGCTTCAAAGCCGAACTCAACACCACGCCCCCTTCCCCATCGTAGGTCGTGTAGACGTTGTTCTGGCCTGAGGGATAGTCGAGCTCTTGTTCTTCAGTGTCGGCAATGACGTAATCGGTCGTCAACTCCCCGTAATAGATGGCGGGCTCGTCAATGGCCAGCTCGGGATAGATGGACGTGGGCGGGATGTTACGCACCCAGAGGCGAGGCAAGCCCTCCTCGCCCACTTCGTTGACGGGACTCAGCACCACGCCCGAGCCGTGGGTGTAGACCAGGTGGCGGTTGACCCACGTCTGCGCCTGGCCGGGCAGCTCGTCCTGGGCGATCTCGCGGGCGGCCAGGGTCACCTGGCGATACTGGCCGGCCACCGTGTAGCGGTCGATGTCCACGTCGGCGAAGGAGTAGTAGAGGCGGATCTCTTGCAACTGGCCGTAGGTGCGCATCAAGGGCCGGTAATCCCACAGGCGGATGTTCTGAATCGTCGATTCGTTGGCCTCCAGGTCGAGGGGCGCGGCCTCTTCGGCCACGGCAAAGTCATTCTCGACCACGTCGGCCAGGCCAAAGGCAGCCCGGGTCAGGGCGATGGTGTGGGCGATGTACTCCCGCTCGCGGGCCAGCTCGTTGGGCTCGACCGTGATGCGCTGCACCAGGCCCGGATAGACGTTGCCTCCCAGAAAGGCGACGACCAGCCAGGCGCCCACCACGGCGTAGGGCAGCCACCGGACCCGCACAAAGAGGTTGGCCAGCAGGATGACGGCCCCCAGGGCGACGATGCCCGTCAGCAGGTGCATGACCGGCAGCCGGGCGTGGACGTCGGTGTAGCTCGCGCCGTAGGCCGCGCCCTCCGTCGAGTAGAGCAGCCGGGGGATGTTGAGCTGGTAGCCCCAGGCCAGGAGGCCCAGGGCGACGGCGCCCAGGATCAGCAGATGGCGCTCGGCGGCGGGCGCCAGCCGCAGCCACGCCTCGCGGATGCCGACGACCTTGACGTTCCTCGTCAGCCGCTCCGCCGAGTAGCTGGCCAGGTAGACCAGGGCGGCACCCGCCAGGGAAAAGAGCACGAGCCACAGGAACCAGCCCTGCAGGAAGCGCTGCCAGGGCAGGCGAAAGACGTAGAAGCTCAAATCGCGGCCCAGGATGGGATCGGTCTGGCCAAAGGGGGCGGCGTTGGCGCTCATCAGGGCCGTGAGCCACACGCCCCGGGCCGGCACGGCGAAAAAGAAGCCGAGGCCCACGGCGATGGCCGCCAGCACGGCGTCGGCGATGCGCCCCGCGACGACGCGCGTCGTCGGCTCGGTGGTGGTCCGGTGTCCTGAGCGTTGCTGTTCCATCCAGGGCAGGGTCATCTCGCCCACGCCGGCCAGCCGGCGGGCCAGCAGCCAGTTGGCGGCCAGCACTCCGGCGGCGACGATCCAGCTCCCGACGAAGAGCAGCCACTCGGCCCCGATCCGTCGCCAGAGGACCGAGGCAAAGCCCAGGGCGTCGAACCAGGCCAGGTCGGTGTAGAGGTCCAGCCCGGTGGTGAACAGCACCACCAACAGGACCCCGAGTACGATTACGATCAAACAACCTCGATTACGAAGCATTTGCACACTCACGTTTCTTTTGTTTCTATCGCGGATATCGCGTGAACATCGTCTCCTCAAGACCTGACAGGTTCCAGAGAACCCAGGCTCGGCCCCAAGTTTTGCTCATAATAAACCAATCTCCTCGACAAACCTGTTCCTGGGACCTGTCAGGTCTGGTCAGTTGTTTCTGTCTCGTTCGTAGCAGCACGAATATCGGTGGTGAACCGCCGGGCCTGGGTACAAATTCCGCAGACCTCATCCCATGCCTCAGCCACGATTGGCGCCAGTCGACGATACGCACGTCTTGGCTTCTTGATGGTTCCTCCACTCGTCCTTTGCAGCAGCTTTCCGTACTTTTTCAGGGTCAGCCGATAGCCAGGCTGATCCCGGCCAGACTTGATGCATTCGTAGTCGTCACGAGAGCACAGTTCATCGTCAGGAAAGCAAGCTACAAAGGTCCAGCTTTCAGTATCCTGGGCAGGAATCGCCAGAATCACCTCTGGTGGAAGCTCGGCATGCTTCAACCAGCGTCTGACGACACACTCAAGTCGATTAACCGTGTCCCTGATTGGTGGACAGGGTTGCTCGACATCCAGGATTGGCTCAGCTTCATCGGCTTGCAGGTCATGTTCGGTGGCAACGTCAGCATCCAGGTGAATCACCAGGATGTCGAGTGCTGGCCCTGTTGCACCCGAGATAAGCGTCGCCAAGCTGGAACCCTGGCGTTGCCAGGTTTCATAGCACCAACGGCGCACGCCTTTCCAGCCGGTCCCCCTCTCGCCAAAGGTCTCGGTCGGTTGCAGAGGCAAGTAGCGATGCTTGCCGGGTAATACTTTGTTCAACACTGCCTCCAAGACCAGTCGATCTGTGGGGCCTTCAACAACCGTGCCGATGATCACCGCTGGTCCCTGCTCAAAAGAGATCGGGCACGCCACCCAACCGGCCCATCACCCACAGGTTGGACAGGGACAACCCTTCTTGCGTCGCCTGCACGACCTCATCGGAAACCTGAACCCGATGCACCCGAGTGGCTCCGTGAGAATCACGCTCCACAGCGAATAGCCGGATGCGGTCATCTCGCAAGTCTAGGCCGTCGAGGACCAATGGATTGTGGGTGGTCAACAATGCCTGACGTGGCGGGTGGGTTTGGAGCATCTGCTCGCAGAAGAGCCGCGCCGTGGCCCGCGCCAGGCGGGGGTGCATGGACTGGTCGAAATTGTCGATGGCGAACAGACTAGGTGATTCAGGATGCAGGGCCAGAACCAGGACAAACAGCACGTACAGCGCTCCCTCGCTGGCCGCATACGCTGGAAGCTGATTTCGTCCCTCTTTCATATGTCGGTCTGTGAAACGGATGATACTACGCAGAGTCGGGACGCTAGGTGCAACAATCTCTCGCGATGGAGGTACTACGTCTATCCTGGCTACCCAGTCAAGCAATTCCAAGAGATCATCTAGCTCAAGCGTAAAGAAATGGCCTTGTTCGTCGTCCAACAACTCGCCAGCATCTAACAGCCCACCGACGGCTTCGGCCAACTGACCTCCAGCCAACCCAATCGGTCGACGCTGAGTGATATCGGGTATCTCACCGCGCAACGTCGCTGTGTTGGGCACAAAAACTGCGTAATCAGGCATGCGACTCAGGAAGCTGTCGAGCATGACGCCATCGAACTCCTGTCCGTCGAACTTGTATTCCTTTCGGTAACTCCAGGGTGGTTGCTGGGCAAGTGACAGTTTGTCAAACTCGAATAGATATTCTGACTCGTATGCCGGCGCGGTCCATGTGGCATTGAGGGCAATACTTTCAGCATTCCCCAGATCATCGAAAGAGGATAGATACAAGGATGATGTACCTGGCCGTACCCCACGGCGCATTAGGTCTTGGTCATCCACCTCACCATGACTCTTGTTGACTGAGCCGCCAGCCGCAGCACTCAACAAACCAATCGCTTCCAGAAAATTGGTCTTGCCGCTACCATTGGCCCCAACGAACACATTTATGTGACCCAGTTTCACTTGAACGTCCCAAAGTGATTTGAACCCCTGGATGTTAATCTTGGTCAGCATCTTTATTCCTCTCGTCTGCCCCTTTCTGGCTAGCCCGCACATAGCGCCAGATCACCCGCTTGAGCGCCCGCTCCATGCGGGGCGAGCGCGGCGCCCGCTCGCGGCGGGTGACGATCAGGCGCACGGCCTCGGCCTTGCGGGCCTGGGCGTCCGGTTTATTGCCCATCTCGCTCACGAGAGCCGCCCTTCGATGCGCGCAACCTCTCGGGCGGCGTTGACCTTGCCCCGCTGGAAGCGCGGGCTGGGCACCTTCAGATTAAAGTCGGCGATCTCGCGGTTGATGCCGGCCACGTCTTGCTCGAATCTGGCGACGGCCCGCTGCCAGCCGGCCAGGACCCGCTCCCGCTCGGCCTCGGCCCACGAATCGGAGCGGCCGGCCAGCTCGGCCAATCGCTCGTCGCGCCACGTCCAACTGCGGCGCAGATCGGCCCGCGCCCGCTCCAGCTTGCCCCGAATGGCCTTGTCCAGCTCGATCCAGTCGGGCGCATAGCCCGCGTCCTTGAGGATCTTGTGGGCCAGCTCCCGGTCCTGGGCGTAGGGATTGGGCGTCAGGTCCACCGGCTTGCCCCGGCCCGGCAGGTTGTCAAAGACGCCCCGTTCCTGCGCTTCGCGGATCTGCCGGTCTATCCAGTTTTCCCGGTCCTTCGCTACTTTCACCTTGACACCTTGGGCTCTGCCCGTTACAATCTCCCGCAGGAGGACGACGACATGATCCGCATTATCCTGGTCCGCCACGGGCGGACCGCCTGGAACGTGAGCGGCGCGTCTGGCCCCCGCTTTCGGGGCATCGTAGACGTGCCCCTGGCCGGCGAGGGCGCGGCCCAAGCCGAGCGCACCGCCCAGCGCCTGGCCGCCGAGCCGCTGGCGGCCGTCTACAGCAGCCCCCTCCAGCGGGCGGCCCGCACGGCCGAAATCATCGCCGAGCCCCACGGCCTGGCGGTCCAGACCCGGCCCGGCCTGAGCAGCATGGACTATGGCCTGTGGGCCGGTCGCGACCACGCCGAGGTCGCCAAGCAGTGGCCCGACCTCTACCGCCGCTGGCACGAGGACCCGTTTAGCGTCCAGGCCCCCGGCGGCGAGCACCCCGGCGTGCTGCGCGAGCGGGCCGTCGCCGCCCTGCACGAGATCCTGGCCGCCCACGCCGACGGCGACACCCTGGCTCTCGTCAGCCACCAGGCCGTCACCCGGACGCTCATCTGCGTGCTGGCCGGGTTGCCCGATGGCGGCTACTGGGCATTTCGCCAGGACCTGTGCAATCTCAGCCGCTTCGATTATGACCCGGCTAGCAAACGGTTCAGGCTCGTCGGGCTTAACGACGTGTGCCACCTGGCTTCGGCACTTCCTCGTGCCGGTGGGGATGGGACCCGGCTGGTCCTCGTCCGTCACGGCCAGACCGGCTGGAACGCGCAGGCCGGCCAGGAGCGCTTTCGCGGCCGCGCCGACGGCTCGACTGAGCTTGCCAAAGTCCTGCCCCTGGACGAAACGGGGCGGGCGCAGGCCCGGGCCGTCGCCCGGCGGCTCCAGGACGAACCCCTGGCCGCCCTCTACGCCAGCCCCCTGCTACGCGCCCGGCAGACCCTGGAGCCCCTGGGCAAGGCGCGAGGCCAGAAGATTCAGCCGCACGACGGCCTGCTGGACATCGACTACGGCCAGCTTCAGGGCCAACGCCACGCTGACGCCGCCGACGCCTATCCCGAACTCTACAGTCAATGGCGCACGGCACCCGGCCGGGTCCAATTCCCCGGCGGCGAGGGCCTGCGCGACGTCCAGCGCCGCGTCCTCGCCTTTCTGGACGAAGTAACGGCCCGCCACCCCGGCCAGACCGTCGTCGGGGTCGGCCATCAGATCGTCAACAAGGTCCTGATCTGCTCGCTCCTCGGCCTCAGCTTGGACGCAATCTGGCGCGTCGAGCAGGACACGGCCGGAATCGACGTCTTTCAGCAGGTGGCCGGCCGGTGGCAGACGTTGGGCCTGAACGATAGCTGCCATCTGGCGTAGAACGTATTGCGTATTACGTGATGCGTGACGGAATACGCTGTACGCAATACGGAATACG
>CAYLZO010000127.1:0-14903 GCA_964387775.1 uncultured Anaerolineaceae bacterium | reverse complement strand
ACTATGCCCTCAAGGTCGTCGAAAACCTGACCAAGCACGGCGTGCTCCAGGACGATCCCCTCGTCCGCGACGGCCTGCACCGCCTGGTCGACGCCTGGGCGGCGCGTCCCGAGATGGCCGAATTCACGCCGACCCTGACCCACGGCGACGCGACCACGACCAACTTTGTCTTTCCCTGGGGCGGCGGGACGGTGGGCGTGGATTGGGAGCGACTCTACCCCGGCGACCCGGCCTCGGACCTGGGCCGCCTGCTGGCCGAGGTGATGCACAGCACGTCACGGCACGGCGGCAACGTGGAGGAGGCCGAGGCGTATCTGCGACGGCTGGTCGGCGCCTACCGTCGCGCCCTGCCCGCCGCCTGGGACGCCGAGGCCGTCGTCGAGCGGGCGCGCTTTTACTGGGCCACGTCCACACTGCGCATCGCCCGCAACGGCTGGCTCTCGCGGCTGGAGCGGACGGCGCTGGTGGCCCAGGCCCTGGCCCTTTTATGTTAAAGAAATGACTGCCCTGCAAAAAGGGCAAGAAGGTACTATGTGTTGTGTGTGCGCGATGCGCACACACAACACACAGTACCCCACTGACCTTTTTTCAGTGGATTCAAGAAATGACAACCGAGAGGAGAACTCGATGAAAATTGGGATCGTTGGCACCGGCATGGTCGGCGCCACGGCGGCCTATGCCATGGTCATGCGCGGCGTGGGCCGCGAGATCGTATTGATAGACAAGAACAAAGAGCGGGCGCAGGCCGAGGCCGATGACATCTTTCACGCCGTGCCCTTTGCCCATTCCCTGGAGGTGCACGCCGGCGACTACCCCGACCTGGCCGGCAGCCGCGTCGTCATCCTGACGGCCGGCGTGAGCCAGCGGCCGGGCGAGACCCGCCTGCAACTCCTGGAGCGCAACGCGGCCATCTTTCGCCAGGTGGTGCCCGCCGTGCTGGAGCACGCGCCCGACGCGGTGCTGGTGGTAGCCACCAATCCGGTGGACGTCATGACCCACCTGGCGGCCCGCTACGCCGCCGAGCACGGCGTGCCGCCCAGCCGCGTGCTCGGCTCGGGCACGACCCTCGACACGGCCCGCTTTCGCGCCCTGCTGAGCCGCCGCCTGGGCGTCGACTCGCGCCACATCCACGCCTACGTCGTCGGCGAGCACGGCGACTCGGAGGTGCTGACCTGGTCGCTGGCCACCGTCGGCGGCATGCCCCTGGCCGAGTTTTGCCACCAGCACGACGTCGAGCTGACCGGCGCCATCCGCGACGAGATCGACCACCGCGTCCGCGACGCCGCCTATCACATCATCGAGGGCAAGGGCGCGACCTACTATGGCATCGGCAGCGCTCTGGCCCGCATCACCGACGCCATCGTGCGCGACCAGAGCTCGATCCTGACCGTCTGCACGCCGGTGGCCGAGGTGGCCGGCGTCTGCGACGTGACCATCGCCCTGCCCCACCTGGTAGGCGGCGAGGGCGTGCTGGCCAGCTTCCCGCTGCCACTGAACGAGGAGGAAGAAGCCAAACTCCAGGCCAGCGCCCAGGTCGTGTGTGACGCCATCGAGGCGTTGGACGGCACGGCTCAAGCCGGATCTCTGATGCCCATCTCCCCCTCACCCCAACCCTCTCCCAAGGGAGAGGGAGCTTTCCCCCCTCCCTTGGGGGAGGGGCTGGGGGAGGGGGAAGGCTGACGCCGAGGCAACCAACCATGACCACAGCCATCTGGTGGGTCCGCCGCGACCTGCGACTGGCCGACAACCAAGCTCTGGCCGCCGCCCTGGCCCACGCCGAGTTGGTCATCCCCGTCTTTGTCCTCGACCCGGCGCTGCTCGATTCGGCCTACGTCGGGGACAAGCGGCTGGCCTTTCTCTTTGAGGGGCTGCGCCGCCTCGACGCCGACCTGCGGGCGCGGGGCGGCCGCCTCGTGATCCGCCGGGGCGAGCCGGCCGGAGAACTGGCCGCGTTGGTCGAGGAAACCGGCGCCCAAGTCCTCTTTGCCGAGGAAGACTATACGCCCTATTCCCACCGCCGCGACGCCCGGGTCGCCGAACAGCTGCCCCTGACCCTCACCGGCGGCCTGACCGTCCACCCGCCGGGCCTGGTCTGCAAAGCCGACGGCGATCCTTACGTCGTCTACACACCCTACAGCCGCACCTGGAAGCGCCTGCCCTACCCCACTGCCGGGGACGTGCTCCAGGCCCCGGAGCAACTCTCCACCCCGGCGGTGGAGGGCCTGCCCATCCCGGACGAGCCGGCCCCGAGCGCCGACGTGCCCTTTGAGCCGGGCGAGGCCGAGGCACAGCGGCGCCTGGACGAATTCGTGAACAAGGCCATCTACCGCTACGCCGAGGCCCGTGACCGCCTGGACCTGGACGGCACCTCGGGCCTGTCGCCCTACCTGCACCTGGGCATGATCTCGGCTCGGCAGGCCGTCGTCGCCGCCCGTAGGGCAAGTTTGAAACTTGCCCAACAGGGCGCCGACGCAGACCGTAGGGCAAATTGGCAACTCGCCCAGCAGGGGGAAGACGCCGCCCGTAGGGCAAGTTTGAAACTTGCCCAACAGGGCGCCGAGACCTGGCTCGACGAGCTGATCTGGCGCGAGTTCTACATCGGCATCCTCCATCACTTTCCCCAGGTGCTGGAGAAGAGCTTCCGGCCCGCGTATCGAGACCTGGCCTGGGAGAACGACGAGGGTGCCTTTGCCGCCTGGTGCGAGGGCCGGACCGGCTACCCGGTCGTCGACGCCGCCATGCGCCAACTGGTCGAAACCGGCTGGATGCACAACCGGGCGCGCATGATCGTCGCCTCGTTCCTCGTCAAGGACCTATTGATCGACTGGCGCTGGGGCGAGCGTTTCTTCATGCAGCACCTGGTGGACGGCGATCCGGCGGCCAACAACGGCAACTGGCAGTGGACGGCGGGCACCGGCACCGACGCGGCGCCCTACTTTCGCATCTTTAACCCCGTCTTGCAGGGCGAAAAACACGACCCCAGCGGCGCCTTTGTGCGGCGCCGGCTGCCCGAGCTGGCCGACGTGCCCGATAAGTACGTCCACGAGCCGTGGAAGATGCCCGACGACGTGCAGCGCGAGGCGGGCTGCGTCGTCGGCGAGGACTATCCGGCGCCCATCGTCGTCCACGCCTGGGCGCGGGAGCGAACCCTGGCCGCCTACCGCCGCGCCCGGGAGAGCGAATGAGATAGGACACGGATTCCACGGATCACACGGATAAAAAATTCGTGGAATCCGTGGAATCCGCGTCCAAATACAGTGAGACCATGATTCGATTCATCCGCAGCACGCTGAACCCGGACGCCTACCACGGCCACGGCAAAAAGCCGCCCTTTTTCGAGGGCTGGTACTACAAGCTGGTCGACGCCTCGGAGCAGCACCGCTACGCCGTCATCCCCGGCATCTTTTTGAGCGACGACCCCGACCGGCACCACGCCTTTGTCCAGGTGCTGGACGGCGCCACCGGGGGCTCGACCTACCACCGCTACCCGGCGGACGCCTTCTGGGCGGCGGAGGCGGAACTCGACCTGCACATCGGCCCCAACCGCTTCACGGCGGAGCATCTTTCGCTCGACATCGACGCCCCGGAGCGGACGGTGCGCGGCGAGCTCCATTTTGACGGCCTGACACCCTGGCCGGTGAGCCTCACCTCGCCGGGCATCATGGGCTGGTACGCCTGGGTGCCCTTCATGGAAACCTACCACGGCGTGGTCAGCCTCGACCACGAGATCCGGGGCGCGCTGACCATCGACGGCCGGCCACTTGACTTCACGGCCGGACGCGGCTACATTGAGAAGGACTGGGGGCAGAGCTTTCCGGCGGCCTGGATCTGGTTCCAGACGAATCATTTCGAGCAGCCGGGCACCAGCCTGACGGCCTCGGTGGCCATCATCCCCTGGCTGTGGAGCGCCTTTCCCGGCTTTATCGTCGGCCTGTGGCACGGGGGGCGGCTCTACCGCTGGGCGACCTACACCGGTGGCGGCATCGAGCAGCTGGACGTCGGCGACGAGCAGGTGACGTGGGTCATTGCGGACGGGCGCCACCGGCTGGAGATGCGGGCCGTGCGCGCCGAGGGCAGCCTGCTCCAGGCACCGACCAAGCTGGACATGGACCGGCGTATCGCCGAGACGCTGGACGCCCGCGTCGAGACGGCCCTCTACGCTGTCGAGGACGGCCGCTCGCGAGTGATTTTCGAGGGCACCGGCCGCCACGCCGGGCTGGAGGCAGCCGGCGACCTGGCGCGGCTGCGGGCCATGTGGGCCGGGCAATGACGCCCAACGCCTGCGACAATCATCGAGAAAGAGACAACCATGTTGAGACGATCCAGAGCCAAACGGACAGCGCCGGCCGAGGCATTGAAGGCCGGGACGCCGGCGCCCGACTTTAGCCTGGCAGGCACCACCGCCGAGGCAATCTCGCTGAGCGATTATCGCAGCCAGCCGGTCGTGCTGGTGTTCTACCCGGCCGACTTTTCGCCCGTCTGCGGCGACCAGCTGGCCTTCTACAACGAGGTGCTGCCACTGTTCGAGGCGCATGACGCCCAGGTGCTGGGCGTCTCGGTGGACGGCCTGTGGTGCCACCGGGCGCTGGCCGAACAGCGCAAGCTGGACTTCCCGCTCCTGTCCGATTTTGAGCCCAAGGGAGCGGTGAGCCGCCGCTACGGCGTCTACGACGCCGAGCGGGGCGTCAGCCGGCGGGCATTATTCGTCGTGGATGGCGAGGGGATCATCCGCTGGAGCTACGTCTCGGCGCCCAACGTCAACCCCGGCGCTGACGGCATCCTCGACGCGCTGGAGGCGCTATAAACCACCGAGCCACGGAGAACACGGAGAATCGTTAAAACACTCCGCGATCTCGGTGCCGTTCGGCCGAGGCCCTCGGCTGAGCTCGGTCGAAGCCCTCACGCCGAAGCCTCCGTGGTGAAAGGAGTAATTATGGCAACTGCTGATTCACCGAAATTGAAAATACCCGTCAGCGACCGCGACCACGTGCGCGGCCCGGACGACGCCCCGGTCACGCTGGTCGAGTATGGCGACTACGAGTGCCCCCACTGCCGCCAGGTGGCGCCCATCGTCGAGCAGCTTCGGGAGCGCTTTGGCGACCGGCTGCGCTACGTGTTCCGCCACTTGCCGATTAGCAAGCTGCATCCCCACGCCCACCTCGCCGCCGAGGCCGCCGAAGCAGCCGGCGCCCAGGGCAAATTCTGGGAGATGCACGACCTGCTCTTCCAGGAGGTCGAACCGCTGGACAAATCGCGCCTGATGGAGCTGGCAGCCGAGTTGGACCTCGACCTGGACCGCTTTGAGCGGGAGTTGGACCAGCGCGTCTACGCTGACCGCGTCCAGGAGGACTTTCGCAGCGGCGTGCGCAGCGGAGCCGGCGGCACTCCGTCCTTCTTTCTCAACGGCGTGCGCTACGACGGGCCGTGGGACCTCGACTCGCTCATCGCCGAGATCCAAAAGCCGCTGGGCGTGCAGGTCCGCCTGCTCTTCCGGCAGTTCACGCGCCTCCAGGCCAGCGGCGGCATCCTGCTGCTGGCGGCCACGGTACTGGCCCTGATCTGGGCCAACTCGGCCTGGGGCAGCGGCTACTTTGCGTTGTGGGAGACCTACCTCAAGATCGAGCTGGGCAACCTGGCCCTGAAGGAGAGCCTGCTCCACTGGGTCAACGATGGCCTCATGGTGATTTTCTTCTTTCTCGTCGGCCTGGAGATCAAGCGCGAGATCCTCGTCGGCGAGTTGGCCTCGCTGCGCAAAGCGACGCTGCCCCTGGCCGCGGCCGTGGGCGGCATGGTCCTGCCGGCGGGTATCTATGTTCTTTTCAACGTGGGGGGCGAGGGAAGCGCGGGCTGGGGCGTCCCGATGGCTACCGACATCGCCTTCCTGCTCGGCCTGCTGACGGTCCTGGGCAGCCGGATTCCGATCTCGCTCAAGGTGTTCTTTACCGCCCTGGCCATCGCCGACGACCTGGGCGCGGTGCTGGTCATCGCCCTCTTTTACAGCGGCGAGATCTCGTGGCTGGCCCTGGGTGTGGGGGCCGCCTTTCTGGCCGTGCTCATCGTCCTGAACCGGGGCCAGGTGCGCCACCCGCTGCCTTACGTCCTGCTGGGCATCGGGCTCTGGTTGGCCTTTTTCCAATCGGGCATCCACCCGACCATCGCCGGCGTGCTCCTGGCCCTGACCATCCCGGCACGGACCTCGGTGCGGGCCTCGGCGTTCGTGGCCCAGTGCACGGCGGCCCTGGGTGGATTGGAACCTGATGCCCGCCCCGGCCAAAGCCGCCGCCAGCAGGCCGCCGCCCAGGTGCTGGAGACCATCGCCGAGCGCATCCAGACCCCCTTGCAGCGTATGGAGCGGACGCTCAACCCCTGGGTGGCCTACCTCGTCGTGCCGGTCTTTGCCCTGGCCAACGCCGGCGTCGACCTGGGCGGAAACCTCGCCCAGGCGCTGACCAATCCCATCTCGTTGGGCATCCTCGGCGGGCTGATGCTGGGCAAGCCGCTGGGCATTACCCTCTTTTCGTGGCTCGCGGTCAAGTTGGGCATCGCCGACCTGCCCCAGGGTGTGACGTGGTCCCGGCTCTTTGCCGCAAGCTTTCTGGCCGGCATCGGGTTCACCATGGCGCTCTTTATCGCCGACTCGGCGTTCTCCGGCACGCTGCTAGAGACCGCCAAGACGAGCATCCTGGCCGCCTCGCTGCTGGCCGGCGGCGCCGGCTTTGGCTTGCTGCTGCTGACCACGTCGAGCCACGAAGAAGCGTCGGAACTCGAAACAGCGCCGGCGCCGGCCTAGCACAAGCACGGCCTAAATTCGTCGGTAGTTTTCTCGCTCCAAGCGGGTCCGTGACCCGCGTTCTACACACTAGAATGGACAGAGACCGCCAGGTATTGGACCTGGCTAGAGCGCCCGAAATGACTGACGGACTTGCGCCGCGCTGTACTAGGTGGCTCCTGAAGGAGGGAATCTATCATGCGTGATGAATCGACAAAGAAGCGCTGGCACGTGGCTTCCTGGCCGCCGCTGGCCTGGCTGGAGACGGTCATCAAGCTGGCGGCGCTGGACCGAAGGCTAGATTCCCCGCAGCCGGCATTAGAGCCCCATTAGAAATCTTTGCAATATCTTGACAAAACCTCTCCAATGTAGTACAATTGACACCGAGTTAGGAGCCCAGGTGCCGGCCAACGCCGCAGCGACGAAACGACCGTTCAGGAAGCGGTCGGGGCACATCCTTGAGTCTATCGGAATCCAAAAAACCAATATCATAAGGCGGAAAATGAAATGGCGAAAAAACCGGAAAAATCAACGTATGTGGTCAATGCACCAGAAAAGACCTTCCTCGGATTGCGGCGCTTTAACGCGATCATGGGCGTTCTCCACCTGGTGCAAGGCATCCTGATGATCGTGCTCAGCAACGACACGACCTATCCTATCTACACCAACTTTTTGCGCTTCGACACGGACACCTTCTCGCTGACGCCCGATCCCCAGCTCGCCTACGAGTTGCTCTTTGGCCCGGCGGTGGCCGCCTTCCTGCTGCTGTCGGCCATCGCCCACTTTGCCCTGTCCACCTTTGGCTACCGCTGGTACGTGGACAAACTGCGGCAGGGCATGAACCCGGCCCGCTTTTACGAGTACGCCCTCAGCTCGTCGCTGATGATCGTGCTCATCGCCATGCTGGTCGGCGTCTGGGACCTGGGCACGTTGATCGTGATGTTTGGCGTCAACGCGACCATGAACCTGTTCGGCATCATGATGGAGCTGCACAACCGGACGACGAAAAAGACCGACTGGACGTCGTTCATCTATGGCTGTATCGCGGGCATCATCCCCTGGATCGTCATCCTCCTGTACTTCTTTGGCGCGCTGGGGTCGGCCGGCGCCGAGCCGCCCGGCTTTGTGTACGCCATCATCCCGACCCTCTTTGTCTTTTTCAACATCTTTGCCCTGAACATGTTCCTCCAGTATAAAAAAGTCGGGCGCTGGAAGGACTATCTGTTCGGCGAGCGGATGTACATCGTGCTGAGCTTGCTGGCCAAGACGGCGCTGGCCTGGATGATCTTTGCCGGGACGCTGGCGCCGGTCTAGGGATTGAACCACAGAGACACGGAGGGCGCGGAGGATTTCAGGCTTTCACAAATCGATTCTCCGCGTTCTCTGTGTCTCTATGATGACGTTCAGTTCTTTTTCTATCGCAATCTAGTACTGCAACCGCCGTTGTCATTGCGAGGAGTGAGCGGAGCGAGCGACGCGCCGTCCCCCGCTTCGCCAGTCTCCTTTGGGGATGTGCCTGGCCGCACACGCCTCCGGCGAAGCGTAGCAGGACACACGTCGTAAGCGCCTTCGGCGGGCCGGCATCGGGGAAGCAATCTCACTTTGGCACAGACGGAGATTGCTTCGCCGCCTACGGCGGCTCGCAATGACGGCATCATAGCAAAGTGAGGTGAAACGAAATGTACAAACGGATTCTGGTTCCACTGGATGGTTCCAAACTGGCCGAGCAGGCGCTGCCCCACGCCGGCGTTCAGGCCGGGCAGTTTGGAGCCGAGATCGTGCTGTTGAAGGTCCTGGGGCCGCTGCCCGAGCCGAGCATGGCCGGCCGGGGGGGGATTCGCAGCGCGAAAGCCGCCTCCGCCCAACTGGCCCAAGACTACCTGGAAGGCGTCGCCGACGGGCTGCGAGAGCAGGGCCTTCCGACCCAAATTGCAACCGTCGAGGGCAAACCCTACGTCGAGATCATCCGCTTCGCCGAGGAGAACGACATCGACCTGATCGTCATGTCTACGCGCGGGCACTCGGGGCTGAGCCGCTGGCTGTTGGGCAACGTCGCCGACCGGGTGGTGCGCGGCGCGAGGGCGCCGCTGCTGCTGGTCCAGGCAAGGAGCAAGGCGGAGGGCAAATAGCATGGGCCAAGAAGAAACCACTGGAAAGACCTGGCACGTGGCCTCCTGGCCGCTGCTGGCCTGGCTGGAGACGGGGGTCAAGCTGGTCGCGCTTGCGCTGGGCATCGTCGCCCTGGTTCAGGCCCTGGCAGGTGGCGCGCTCGCCTTGCCGGATGGAGTACGGCTGGCGCAACTGCTCATCTTGGCCTTCCTGTCCCTGGGCCTGGTGGTAGCGGTTTTCGACCGCCTGGCCGAGCGCGAGATCGTGGCTATGGTCTTTGTCCTCCTGAACAACTTGGGCCACTGGGGCCTGGTCGTCGCCCTGGCAAACAAGGCGGGGCCAGGCTGGCTGCTGCCCGCCTTTGCCGGCTTGATGCTGCTGGGCGACCTGGTCAAGCTGGCCTTTTTGCGCGTCCACGACTTTTCGGTGCGAGACAGGCCCCAGGCCGTGCTCTACGGGCTGACGTCTGCCTACGTCGTCGGCTACCTGGTCATCCTACTGCTAGAGCTGCTGCCCTGATTCCGGGCAGCCCCTCTCGATTCACCGAAACCCTCGCCGGGTTGGCAAGATCCCCCGATTGTGCTATACTTGGAGCGTCGAGTCCGAAAACCGGATCAAATCCTGATTTTGTACGCTGCCTATGGATGGCACGCTAGATAGCCCGATATCTCTATGGCTCAAGTGGCTTGGTTTCTGAGACAGGATTGTCCTCCAGCCGGTCGGGCTGGCCAGAAAAAAAAGGAGCACCGAGGATCGCCGAGATCCCGTGCCTCAGGACCCCGGGGATAGCTGACCATGGCCGGAGAAAAGATTCTAGTTATCGACGACAGCGATGCGCTCAGATCATTGCTGGCCTCGGTGTTGCCCTTTGCCGGATACGAAGCCATAAGTGCCAGCACCGGACAGGAAGGGTTAAGGCTCGTCTCAGAAGTCGAACCCGACGTGATCCTGACCGACCTGGAACTCCCCGATATGAGCGGCCTCAAGGTGCTCGAAGACCTGAACGACCGGGGCTTCTCCATCCCAACCATCATGATGACCGGCTACGGGTCGGAGGGGATTGCGGCCCGCGCCCTAAAGCTCGGCGTGCGCGATTACCTCATCAAGCCCTTTACGACGGAAGAGGTCCTGTCCAGCATCGAGCGGGCGCTCAGTGAAAACCGCTTGCGCCGGGAGAACGTCCGGTTGGCGGCCCACGTGCGGGCTTGCCGCAGGGAGATCAAGATGCTCGCGGCGATTGGGCGGGCCCTCCACTCGGGCCTGGACTTGGACCAGGTCTTGCAGCGCATCGTAGAAGCCAGCCGCTTTGCTACCGGCGGCGAGGCGGCCATGCTGCTCGAGCGAGACGAGGACTCGAGGCACTTGTGCCTGGTGGCATCAGACGGTGCCATCTCGGACCCAGAGCACAACTTCCCGATCCGGTCGGGCGACCAAGACCTCTGGCCGGTGCTGGCGCAGGGACAGTCTGCGCGTTTGTGCGCCCCCGTGGATGAGGTCCTCGAACTGCAAAATGGTGACCGCGTCAAGGCCGCACTCCAGGTTCCACTTCGAATGGGAGACGAGGTCTGTGGCTTGTTGTCTGTGGATCGACGGACCCGGGATGCAGCCTTTGAAGCACACGACGAGGACCTCCTGAGTATCCTGGCCGAATATGCGAGCACGGCCTTGCGGAAACGTCACGAATCGGCCGCCTCCCCTGCTCAAGCATGAATGACAAAGTAGAGCAAGTACCGACCATGCGCGTCAAATTCTGGGGGGTTCGAGGCTCGATCCCCGTGCCCGGTCCGGACACGGCTCGGATCGGCGGTAACACGCCCTGTATCGAGGTGCGGACCACAGACCGGGAGATCATCATCCTGGACGCAGGCACGGGCATCCGGCAGTTGGGCATCGAGTTGGCCCGGCAGGAGAATACACGGATGATCGGGGTGCTCCTGTTCAGCCACACCCATTGGGACCACATCCAGGGGTTGCCCTTCTTTTCGCCCGCCCGCCTGCGTCACAACCGGATGGTCATCATGGGCGAACGGCGGCTGGATCAGCACCTGGACCAGGTGCTGGCCGGCCAGATGACCGACGTCTATCTGCCTTTTACCCTGGACGATCTGCACGCCGATTTGTTGATCAAAGAGATCCACGAAGGAGAGCAGATCGTCACCGGCGACAACACCACGGTCCTGCCCCGGCGGTTGCCTCACCCTGGAGGCGTATTCGGTTTTCGCATTAGCTGCCAGGGCAAGGTGATGGTCTATGCCAGCGACGTAAACCATCCTCGGAAGGGGCTCGATCCGGTCGTGGTCGAACTGGCTCGAGACGCCGACCTCTTGATCCACGACGCCCAGTTCACGCCTGAGCAAAAGGAGGAACGATTCGAGTGGGGACACAGTAGCTGGTTGGAAGCCGTTCAAGTTGCCCAGGAGGCCAACGTGAGGCGCTTGGCCCTCTACCACCACGATCCAGATCACACCGACGGACAGTTGGAAGAGATCGAGCGGCAAGCCCAGGTCCTCTTTCCGGCAGCTTTCATGGCCCGGGAAGGGATGGAGATCCACATCTAGGAGCAGGCCGGTAGCGCTCAACCAGGCAAACATGGAAAACCAAGCGGGTTTTGAAGGATTCGAAATAACAAAGTCGGAAACGACGGTCCTCGTCGTCGACGATTCGGTGCCCAGCGCGCGACTCCTTCAGACACAATTGGAGCGGGCCGGCTATCAAGTGGTGGCCGTCTATAGCGGGGAAGAGGCGCTGGCCGAGGTCGAACGGGCGCTGCCCGACCTGATCATCCTCGACGTGATGATGCCGGGCCTCGATGGGTTCACCGTCTGCGAGCGGCTCAAAGACGACGAGCGGACGTGGTTCATCCCCGTTATTCTGCTCACGGCGTTGAACCGCCTGGAGGATCGGATTCGCGGGCTCGAATCTGGCGCCGACGATTTCCTGAGCAAACCCTTCAATCGCGAAGAGCTCCTGGCCCGGGTCACCTCCCTCCTCCGCTTAAAGGCCGCCTACGATGCCCTCCAGACCGAGCGCAACCGGCTGGCCTTGCTCTACAGTGTGAGCCAAGACATCAACAGCCGCCTGGCCCTCGACGAAGTACTGAGCAAAATCGTGATCCGCACCCGGGAGGCGCTGGACGCCAACATGTGTAGCATCATCCTCTGCGGAGAGACAGAGAGCGCAGCCCAGCAGATCATCAGCCGGGCCGGACAGCCGCCGGGCATCGTCGGCCGGGTGACGCCGACGGTCTTTGACGAGGGCCTGGCCGGTTGGGTGATGCGCCACCAGGAAAGCACCGTCGTCCAAGATACGTCGGAGGATCAGCGCTGGCTGGTCCTGCCCGACGACGTTGAACCGGTGGCCTCGGCCATGGCCGCCCCGCTGGTCACCGGGGAGGAGATCATAGGCGCCGTTGTCCTGACCCACTCCCACCCCGGCTTTTTTGACGACAGCCACCTGACCCTGCTGAACTCCATCGCAGCGCAGGCGGCCATCGCCGTGCGCAAGGCCCACCTCTACGAGCGGGAGCAGCAGCGGAGGGAGGAGTTGGAGTTGCTGCAGGTGGCAGGGGCCGCGATTAGCGCCGAACTCAATCGGGACGCCCTGGCCCGGCTCATCGTCCACCAGGCAGCCACCTTGCTCGACCTGCCGGCCGCCAGCCTGATGATGGCCGACGAGGGAGACAGCTACCTGACCGTCGCGGCCTGGTGGGGACTTCCAGAGCGCTACGTCCGCCGCGAGCGGTTGCCCTTGGCCCAGGTGGCAGCCCTCGTCCAGGAGGGACAGCGCTCCTTTCAGATGGCCGAACTACACCATTACGGCTGGGCCCGGCCCGATCTGGCTGCTCAGGAGGACATAACGAACCAACTCTCCCTGGCCTTGGTGGCTTCGGGCGAATTCCTGGGATTGCTCAACCTCTATGACAAAGAGACACCCCAGCACTTTGAACCGGAGGCCGTGCGGCTGGCGGAAACCTTTGCCCAACAGGCCGCCATCTCTTTGAGCAACGCCCAACTCCTGGAGCGCACGCGAGAGGAGCGGGGCAAGATGTCGGCCGTGTTGAACAGCACAACCGACGCCGTGCTGGCCATCGACGACGCGGGCGATCTCATCCTGGTCAATCCGGCAGCCGAAGAGACCTTTGGCATTCACGCCGTGAAAGCCTTGGGCCAGCCTGTCGCGGGGAAGGTGCCGCCGCCGGTCATGGAGCTTTTCGACCACGTGACCCACAGCAGCAGGTCGATCTCGGTCGAGGTCCCCGTCCGCGACGACCAGGTCTTGTACGCCAGCGTCTCGCCGATAGAGGGCGTGGGCAAGGTTGCCGTAGTGCAGGACATCACGCCGCTCAAGGAGCTGGAAGCGATGCGCCTCCAGACGGAGCAGGAGGAACGCGAGCGCCTGCGCTACATCTTTGAGCAATACGTGGGGCCGGAACTGGTGGATCGGATCCTGGCCCAAGAGCAGGGGGTCCTGGAGCGGCGGCAGCGCCGCGACGTGGTCGTCCTCTTTACCGACTTGCGAGGCTTTACGCGTATGACGGCCACGTCCCCGGCCCACGCCGTTATCGAGGTCCTCAATCAATTCTTCACGACCATCGTCGAGGTGGTCTATACCCACCAGGGCACGGTCTTTGACCTGGCCGGCGACGAGCTGATGGTCGGTTTTGGCGCCCCCTTTGACCAGCCCGACGCCCCCCAGCGAGCGCTCCGCACGGCGGGCGATATGCAGCGCGAGTTTGCCCAATTGCGCCGCCGCTGGATCAACGAACAGGGGCTCGAAGTTGGTCTGGGGGTCGGCATCGACCGGGGTACGGTGGTCATGGGCAGCATCGGCGCGCCCAGCCGCATGAACTTTGGGATGGTGGGCGACGCGGTGAACACGGCCCACCGTCTGGTAGAGATGGCCCGCCACGGCGAGATCATGGTCTCGTCGGCCTTTGTGCGGTCTCTCGGCGAAGAAACGGAGGGCTGGACCTTTGAGCCGCTGCCGCCGGTCGAGGTCAAGGGCAAGAGCCTGCCCCTGCGCATCTACAAGGCTCAGCCCCCGGGGGCCGAAGGAACGCGCTAAAGCCCGCACTACAAACTACGGGCCGAGGAGCACCTGCCAGGCAAAGATGGCGACCATCACCACGCCAATCCCGGCCTGGACGACGGTCGACAGCGCCCAACCCACGATCCAGCCACTCCCCGCCTTGAACCCACCCCGCCAATTCTTCTGGCGAACGATCTCGACCAACACCACGGCCAGCAGCGCCCCGATGATGGCCCCAGGAAGCGAAAAGAAGATCAGGCCAACGAGGCCGCCCAGCAGGCCCAACACGACGCTCCAGCCGCTGGCCCCGCCCATCTTGGCCCCAATGCTGGCAGCCCAGAGGTCGGCCGAGGTGGCAATGACCGTGAGCACGGCCAGCACGGCCAGCGTCGGCCAGCCCACGGCCTGAAATCCTTCGACCAAGGCGTAGAGGAAGGCGGCCACAAAGATCAAGACGGTGCCGGGAATCACCGGCAGAACCGTCCCGACGAGACCCACGAGCATGACGAGCGCCACCCCGACTAGCGCGATGGTGTGTGCCGGTCCTGTCATCGAAAACCCTCCATCCCTTTCTTCCAGATCGCTGCAAAACTGTCACTACGAAGGGCCAATGCACTCCGTGGGACGATTCTTCTGCAACAAGACGGTCACCGAGCGCCTGTCTAGGGGCCTTCCGTGACCGGTAATTCCGTCGCGGCGGGAGAGGCTGTCGGAAGCAAGTCCACCTCGTCTTCCGGGACTTTTGTGCCATTCCAGGGCAGCGGGGCGTTTTCCCACGTTTGCCGCACCGCGAGGCTGGCAAATCCCAGGCAATAGAGCATCGAGATAGCCAGCAGGATGACGGCCAAGAGGGCCAGTAGCAACTGCTGCCTCTCGTTTACCTGGATCCTCGGTCTTCTCACGCGGTCGCCTGCTTTGCCTTCTACCCTGTCTCAGGGCCGAGGCTGTCGAGAAAGCCGAGGGTTGGCGTCACGGTCAGGGACGGAGTAATCGTGAT
>CAYLZO010000126.1:0-14910 GCA_964387775.1 uncultured Anaerolineaceae bacterium | reverse complement strand
GCCCGATGGCAACAAGATCTACTACCTCAGTGACCAGAACGGCAAAGCCTGGGCGATACGGGTTATGAACCCCGATGGCTCTGGAGTCAAGACGGTGCGGCAGATCGGGGTTCCGCCCCGCTGGCAGTTCTCGCGGCTCTACGTCGGCTGGTGGTAGGTATTCCGGGTCCTTGCCCGGCTTTTGAGCTTTAGGGCCTAACCCACGAAATCCTGGTCTATTGAGCAAGAATTTTGTGGGCAGCGTTTCGCCCTTTTGGTTCCGGTTTATCCGGGTTAGGAGGAGCATTTTGAAGACGAAAATTACCGGCCGGGTGTGGAAATATGGCGACGACGTCAACACCGACGTCATCTTTCCCGGCAAGTACACCTACAGCATCACCGACCGCCAGGAGATGGCCGAGCACGCCCTGGAGGACCTCGACCCGGCGTTCGTCGAGAACGTCCGGCCGGGCGACGTCATCGTCGCCGGCAAAAACTGGGGCTGCGGCAGCTCGCGCGAGCAGGCCGTCATCTGCCTGAAGGAAGCCGGCGTGGCGGCCATCGTCGCCCGCAGCTTTGCCCGCATCTACTTTCGCAACTGCATCAACGAGGGCTTGCCCATCGTCACCTGCGACGCCGTGGACACGGTGGAGACGGGCGACGAGATCACCATCGACTTTGAGGCGGGCACGGTCACGACGCCCGGCGGGGACTACACCTTCCCACCCCTGGCCCCTTCAGTGATGGAGATCCTGGACGCCGGTGGCCTCGTGCCCCACGTCCGGCAAAAGCAGGGACTGGCCCCAGCCTAACCCGTCATTCTGAGCGACCGAAGGGAGCGCGCAGTTTCTGCATCCGGGGGAAGAATCTCGGCTGCGGCACAAGTGAGATTCTTCGCTGCGCTCAGAATGACCCAATTTCTATGAGTCAAGGAGGACAGAAAGAACATGCCAACGTACAAGATCGCGCTGATGCCGGGCGACGGCATCGGCAACGACGTGATGGACGCCGCGAAACTCGTGCTCGACGAGATCGGCCTCAATGCCGAGTACGTGCCCGCCGACATCGGCTGGGAGTTGTGGCGCACCGAGGGCGAACCCCTGCCCCAACGCACGCTGGATACGCTCAAGGAGTGTGATTGCGCGCTGTTCGCGGCCATCACCTCCAAGCCCAAGGAGGAGGCCGAAGCGGAGTTGGTGCCCGAGCTTCAGGGCAAGGGCCTGGTCTACCGCAGCCCCATCGTGCGCCTGCGCCAGACCTTCGACCTCTACACCAACCTGCGGCCCTGCAAAGCCTTCAAGGGCAACCCCCTGAATTTTCGCGATGACCTGGACCTGGTCGTCTTTCGCGAGAACACCCAGGGGCTCTACGCCGGCGTCGAGTTCCACCCCCTGCCCGACGAGGTGCGGACCGTGCTGACCGAGCACAATCCGCGCATGGCCGTCTTTGACGGCGTGCCGGGCGAGGACGTGGCCCTCTCGACCCGCATTTTCACCCGCGAGGGCTGCCGCCGCATCGTGCGCCAGGCCTTCGAGTACGCCGACCGGTTCGGCTATCCGACGGTGACGCTGGTCGAAAAGCCCAACGTCATCCGCGAGACCTCGGGCCTGATGGTCCGCGAGGCGCGCAAGATCGCGGCCGAGTACCCCGGCATCGAGCTGTGGGAGACCAACGTGGACGCCATGGTCATGAGGTTGGTCAAGAACCCGCAGGATTACGGCGTCCTGGTCGCCAGCAACATGTTCGGCGACATCATCTCCGACCTGTGCGCCCAGTTGGTGGGCGGGCTGGGCTTTGCCGCCAGCGGCAACATCGGCGACGAGTTCGCCGTCTTTGAGCCGACCCACGGCTCGGCGCCCAAGTACGCCGGGCAGTACGTGGTCAATCCCACGGCCATGCTGCTGGCCACCAAGCTCATGCTCGACTGGCTGGGCGAGACCGAGACGGCGGCGGCGCTGCAAACGGCCATCGCCGAGGTCATCGAGGAGGGTGAGGTCCGCACCTACGACGTGGGCGGCGACAGCGGCACCCTCGACGTCGCCCGGGCCGTCGCCGCCAAGCTGTAACCGGACACGGATTCCACGGATTTCACGGATCAGAAATTGGGGCGGGCCTCGCGCCCGCCCCCTTTTGAACAAGGAGGGTAGGGAGCATGATCAAGTACATCGCCGCCCTCGCCGTCTTTATGCACGGCGTGGGTCACGTCGCCGGCATCCTCAGCGCCTGGACGTCAATTGACAGTGGCTTTGGCGACCGGCCCTGGATCTTTTCCCCGGGCGTTACGGTCGAGAGCCCGCTGGGGCGCGTCTGGGGCCTGGCCTGGCTGGTAGCCCTGGGCTGCCTGGTCGCCGCCGGGGCGGGGATCGCCTTCGAGCAAGCCTGGTGGCCTACGCTGGCCCTGACCGGCGCCGTGGCATCGCTCGTCGCCATCGTGCCCTGGTGGAACACGGTCGTGCCCGGCGCCAAGGCCGGCGCCCTGTTCGACGTCGTCATCCTCATCGCCCTGCTGCTGGGGCGGGACCAGGTGCTCCAGTGGCTCAGTTGACCCACCTCCGTCACAAACGGATAGTCCCGCCAAAGGCGCTGACGACGTGTGCGGATTGCGAGCCGCGTCGTTTGCGGCGCGCCGTCCCGGCATCCTGGGGAAGCAATCCCCGGCTATGACCAGATGGGGATTGCGTCGTCGCTCCGCTCCTCGCAATGACAAATCGGAAGGAGTAGACCATGGACTTCAGTTGGAACGAGGAACAGCGCCTCTGGCGGCAGGCCGTGCGCGATTTCGCCCAGAACGAGATCGCGCCCCGCGTCCGCGAGATCGACACCCAGGAGCACATCCCGCGCGAGATCGTCCGGGGCATGGGCGAGTTGGGTCTGCTGGCTCCCGTCTGCGACGAGGCGCACGGCGGCGCGGGCATGGACTGGACCATGGCCGCCATCGCCGCCGAGGAGCTGGGCCGGGCCGACATCAGCCTGGCCGTGCCTGTCCTCTACCTGGTCGAGGCGGCCTGGGGCTTTATCTTTGACCAATACGGCACGCCGGCACTGAAAGCCGAGGTGCTGCCCAAGGTTACGGCCGGCGAAGCCTTCCTGGGCATCGCCACCACCGAGCCGGAGGGCGGCTCCGACATCCTGGGCGCCTGCCGCACCCGGGCCGTGCGCGATAGCAACGGATGGGATGATGGCTGGCTGCTCAACGGCGAGAAGGTGTTCATCAGCGGCGTGCGCGAATCGCTGGAGTGGGGCGGCGTCCACCTGTTGCTGGCCCGCACCGATCCCAACCCGGAGGCCGAGCACAAAGCCTTCACCTTTTTCGCCCTGCCGCTCAAGGGCACGCCGGGCATCACGCCGACTTACTTCGACGACATGGGCCGCATGGGCATCTCCACCGGCGGCTTTGCACTGGAGGACGTGCGCCTGGGCGACGCCCACGTCGTCGGCGAGGTGAATCGCGGCTTTTACCACGCCATGGAGGGCTTTTCGGCGGCGCGGGTGCTCATCGGCGCCAGTTGCGTCGGCGCGGCGGAGGCGGTGCTGGAGCTGGGCATGGACCACGTCAAGGAGCGCCACGCCTTCGGCCGGCCCCTGGCCTCCTACGAGGGCATTTCCTTCCCGCTGGCCGACCATTATGCGGAGCTGGAGAGCGTCCGCCTGCTGACCTACAAGGCCGCCTGGACGCTGGACCAAAAGTATAGGCCCGCATCCCTTGGGGACGGCCCCGGCACGCGGACCCACTACGACATCGCCCTGGCGGCGGCGCTGAGCAAGTTGCGCGCCCCGGTCGTCGGCTTTCAGATCATGAACGAGGTGGCCGACTGGTTCGGGGCCATGGCCTACACCAAGGAATGCCCCGTCGAGATGGGCATTCGCGGCATCCGCTCCTACTCTATCGGGGCCGAGGGCACGATGAACATCATGCGCCTCATCATCGCCCGCGAGCTGCTGGGCGCCGAGTTCCTGCCCTACCGGCATTAGGGGATCAGGAATCGGGCATCGGGGAATCGGGAGTGCCCCGGCGCCTGATACCTGATACTCGATACCCGATACCCGACACCTAACCATGCAGACCCCACCCCTAACCCCCCTTACCTGGCTCCTCGCCTTCTCGCCCATCGCCGTCGTCCTGGTGCTGATGGTCGGCTTTCGCTGGGGCGCCAAGCAGGCCGGGCCGGTGGGCTGGATCGTGGCCGTCGCCGCGGCCTGGCTGCGCTTTGGCGCCGGCTTGGAGCTGCTGGCCTTCTCCCAACTGCGCGGCCTGCTGCTGACCCTCTACGTCCTGTACATCATCTGGATGGCCCTCCTCCTCTACCGCGTGGTGGACGAGGCCGGCGCCTTGGAGCGCATCGCCGCCGGCATCGCCCGCCTGACGGCCGACCCGACGATGCAACTGCTGGTCATCGCCTGGGCCTTTAGCTCCTTCGTGCAGGGCGTAGCCGGCTTTGGCGTGGGCCTGGCCGTCGTCGCGCCGATGCTAGTCGGCCTCGGATTTTCCCCGGTGGTGGCGCTGGCCTCGGTGGCCATCGGCCACTCCTGGGCCGTGACCTTTGGCTCGATGGCCTCCTCGTTTCAAGCGCTCATGGCCGCCAGCGGGCTGCCGGGCACCGATCTGGCGCCGTGGTCGGCGGCGCTGCTGGGTGTGGCCTGTTTTGCCTGTGGCTTTGGGGCCATTTGGGTACACCAGGGCTGGCGCTCGGTCCGCAAGGGCTGGCCGGCCCTGCTCGTCATGGGGACCGTCATGGCTGGCGTCCAGGCCGGGCTGGCCGTCAGCGGCCTATGGAACCTGGGCGGATTTGGCGCAGGCCTGGCCGGACTCGCTGCCGGCGCGTGGGTGGCCCGACTCCCTCGCTACCAATCTACCACTTCCCAATCCACCGATTCCTCGATTCCCCGATTCCCCGACTCCCCGATTCCCCTACCGCTCTGGCAAGCCCTGGCCCCCTACCTGCTCCTCATCGTCGTCGTCACCGCCGCCGAGCTGTGGCCCTGGCTCAACGACGTGCTCAACCGGGTACAGATCGCGGTCCACTTTCCCCGGGTGCAGACGAGCTACGGCTGGACCACGCCCGCCGGTACCGGGCGGACCATCAGCGTCTTTGGCCACGCCGGGGCGCTGCTGGCCTACGTGGCCCTGGCCGCCTACGCCTATTACAAACTCACGGGGCGCTACACCCCCGGCGTCGAGCGGCGCATCGTCCGGCGCACGGTCAAGAGCGGCTGGCCCTCGTCGGTGGGCATCGCCAGCATGGTCGGCTTTGCCGTGGCCATGGACAACAGCGGCATGGTCTACGTCCTGGCCCGGGGATTGAGCCAGGTCGCCGGGCCGGTCTATCCCCTGGTCTCGCCCTTTATCGGGCTGCTGGGCGCCTTCATGACCGGCAGCAACACCAACTCCAACGTCGTCTTTACCCCCCTCCAGCAGCAGGCGGCCGCGCTGCTGAACATCAGCGCCCTGGTCATCCTCGGCGCGCAGACCACGGGCGGCGCCCTGGGCTCGATGATCGCCCCGGCCAAGATCATCGTCGGCTGCACCACAGTGGGCCTGGCCGGGCAGGAGGGCCGCGTGTTGAAGCGCACCCTGCTGCCGGGCCTGCTCATCACCGGGCTGGTGGGCGCCCTGGCCTGGATGGCCGTCGCGCTCCTCGGCTGACCCATCCCCACGCCCCATCGCCCGACTTGGAAAGGGTCTGAAGTGGCCGGAAACATTGTAAGAAAAGTTGATAACTGGGTGAGGATCGACCGCGTGCTGGTCAGCGTGTCGGACAAGGCCGGGCTGAAGGGGCTGATCCCGGCACTGGTGGCGGTCAACCCGGCGGTGCATTTTTATTCCACCGGCGGGACCTGCCGGCGCATTGCCGAGATCCTGGGGCCGGACAGGGCGGCGGCGCACCTGACCCGGGTGTCGGACTATAGCGGGCAGCCCGAGACCCAGGGCGGGCTGGTCAAGACCCTCGATTTCAAGATTTACCTGGGCTTGCTGACCGAGACCTACAACGACGCCCACCAGGCCGACCTAGTCCGGGCAGGCGCGCTGCCCCTCGACATGGTCGTCTGCAACCTCTATCCTTTCGAGGCGACGGTCGCCCGCCCGGGCGTCACCGTGGAGGAGGCCCGGGCCAACGTGGACATCGGCGGGCCGTGCATGATCCGCGCCGCGGCCAAGAACTACCTGCGGGTGGCGGCCGTGGTCGATCCGGCGGACTATGCCGGCCTGATCGAATTCCTGCAAGCCCACGGCGGCCGGCTGAGCCTGGCCCAGCGCTTTGACCTGGCCCGCAAAGCCTTCGCCCACACGGCGCGCTACGACGCGGCGATTGCCGACTTTCTGGCAGAGCAGGACCCGGCGACCGTTCCGGCAGTCTATTCCGTGATGCGTGATGCGTGATGCGTATTCCGTATTGCGTATGGCGTAGACTCACGGAATACGCAATATGGAATACGCAATACGCAGTACGTAGAGGACCGATAGCAAATGACCCAAGACCTAAAACAAGCCTACCACACCCTCGCTGCCGATCCCTTCCCTGAGCGGATGGAGGTTTCGTTCGTCTGGGACGACCGGCGCTCGACGCTGGTCTACGAAAAGGTGTCGTGGGTCATCGACGGGGTGCGCCAGGGGCTCCGCTACGGCGAGAATCCCGGCCAGCCGGCGGCGCTCTACAGGCTGGTCAACGGCAACCTGGTTCTGGGCGAGGTGATGACCATCGCGCCGGGCCGCTACCTCGTCTCTGACGCCGAACTGCTACAATCGGGCAAGCATCCGGGCAAGATCAACCTGACCGACGCCGACAACGCGCTGAACATTCTGCGCTACTTGACGGATCGGCCCGCAGCGGCTATCATGAAGCACAACAATCCGTCGGGCGTGGCTCTGGCCGGCAGCCTGGTGGACGCCTATCTCAAGGCCGACCTGGCCGACCACGTGGCGGCCTTTGGCGGCTGTATCGCCCTCAACCGGCCGGTGGACGTGGCCACGGCCCAGGCCATCGCCGGGCGCTACGCCGAGGTGGTGGTCGCGCCCGAGTACGAGGCCGGCGCCGTGGGCATCCTGGCCCGGCGCAAGAATCTACGCATCCTGCGCATCGACAACGTGGCGCGCCTGGCGGCCTTTGCCGCTGAGCGGGTCGTCGACTTTAAGAGCCTCATCGACGGCGCCGTCGTCGCCCAGCTCTCCTACGTGCCCCAGACGCGGACCCGGGCCGACCTGAAGCCGGCCGAGACCGTCCACCAGGGCCGCACCTACCGCGTCGAGCGGGCGCCGACGGCGCGCGAGGTCGAGGATCTGCTCTTCGGCTGGCTGGTGGAGGCGGGCGTGACGTCCAACTCGGTGCTCTATGCCCGGGATCTGGCGACGGTGGGTATCGGCACCGGCGAGCAGGACCGCGTTGGCGTGGCCGAGATCGCCCGCGACAAGGCTTACCGCAAGCTGGCCGACCGGCTGGCCTTCGAGCGGCACGGCGTGATCTACAGCAACCTGGCCGACGAGGCGGCCCGCCGCGACATCGACGCCGAGGTGGCCGAGCGGCGGGGCGGGCTGCGCGGCGCGGTGATGGTCTCTGACGCCTTCTTTCCCTTCCGCGACGGCGTGGACGTGGGTCTGCGCGAGGGGGTGACGGCCGTGATCCAGCCCGGTGGCTCGCTCAACGACTACCAGGCCATCGAGGCCTGCAACGAGGCCGGCGCGACGATGGTCTTGACCGGGCAGCGGAGCTTTAGGCACTAGCCGGCGGAGGCTACGATGTGCACTTTTCGTTTTGTGATCCAAAAGCCCGGTACCGGGACCGGGGGACGGGGCAGTACGTCTGCCTGGCCCACGCCCGGCTGGAGGTCGTGGCGGCGGAGCGCCGGCCGGAGGGTCCGCCGTTGACCATCCGCTGCGCCGAGCCGGAAGACTACCCCCGGATCGAAGCGCTGGCCTTCCACTTCTGGGACGAGACCGACGTGGACTGCTTCGACCGGCAGTACGACGCGCTGGCCTGCCCCGCGATCGTGGCCGCCGACGGCGAAACGATCGTCGGCGTGGCGTCCTACGCCGTCGAAGCGGACCGGCGGGCGCTGACCCTGGTCCTGCTCCACGTCTTGCCCGGCTGGCAGGGCCGGGGCGGGGGGCGGGCGCTGCTCAAAGTGCTGCGCGACGAGGTCCGGCGGCAGGGCCTCGAGTGCCTTCGGGTCGCGACGACCAACGACGACCTGCCGGCCCTGGACCTCTACCAGCGCTTTGGCTTTTCCATCGTCGAGGTGCTCCCGGGCAACGTCGCCCGGCACCACGGCGGCGAGGTGCCCGGCCTGGCCGGCATCCCCGTCCGCGACAAAGTTCGACTGGTCTACGAGGTGACACGTGCATCACGAGGCTGACCTGACCCTCTCGCTGGAGGCGGCCCGCGCCCTGGCCGTCGTCAAGCAGGGCCTGCACCGCCGGCCGCCCGTGGCCGACAAGGCGGCGCTGCTGGACGCCATCCGCTACATCGGCATCTTGCAGCTCGACACGGTCAACGTCGTGGCCCGCAGCCACTACCTGGTCATGCTCAGCCGCGTCGGCCTCTACGACCGCGCCCACCTGGACGCGCTGCTCTACCCCGACCGCCGCCTCTTTGAGGGCTGGGCCCACGCCGCCTGCCTCATCCCCGTCGAGGACTATGCCCGGTTTGCGCCCGTCATGCACGCCCGACGCGACAAGCCATTGCCGCGCTACATCGCCCGGCGGCTGGGCGACGACCGCCAGGCGCTGCTCGACGCCGTGCTGGCCCGCGTGAAGGAGGAGGGGCCGCTGGCCTCCCGCGACTTTGAGGACCCTCGGGAGGGACGGGAGGGGTGGTGGGACTGGAAGCCGGCCAAAACGGCGCTGGAGGCCCTGTTCGACCTGGGCTACGTGATGATCGACCGCCGGGAGAATTTCCAGCGCTACTACGACCTGGCCGAGCGGGTGTTGCCCGAGAGCGCCGAGCCGTTGCAGCAAACCGTCGCCGACTGGCGGCGCTGGGCGGCGCTGCGCAGCGTGGCCCATTTCGGCGTGGCCACCTACCGCCACGCCAGTGAGTACTACAAACAGAAAAAGACGCCCATCCGCCAGGTGATCGCCGAGCTGGCCGGGGAGGGCGCCCTCCTGCCCGTTGAGGTCGAGGGCTGGGACGACGTCGCCTACCTGCACCCCGACGACCTGCCCCTGGTCGACGAGATCGAGGCTGGCGGGCACCGCCCCCAGGTGACGGCCCTTCTCTCCCCCTTTGACAACCTGCTCTGGGACCGGCAGCGGGTGCGCGACCTGTTCGGCTTTGACTACCGCATCGAGATGTACACTCCCGCCGCCGAGCGGGAGTACGGCTACTACGTCATGCCCATCCTGCACCACGGCCGGCTGGTGGGCCGTCTCGACCCCAAGGCCGACCGCCAGACCCACACGCTGATCGTCCGCGCCATCTATCTGGAGCCGGGTGAGGCCCTGACCGACGAGTTGGCGGCGGCCATTGGCCGGACGCTGCGCGAGTTTATGGCTTTCCACGGCAGCGAGCGGCTGGTCATCGAACGCTCGGAGCCGGCGGAGCTGGCCGCCCGCCTGGAGGTCTAGAGGCGCTCCCTGCCGCCAAGGCGCCCTGTGAATCTTTGCGCGCTTGGCACCGTTGCGGCTTGCCGGTACAATGGGAGCGAGGAGCGGAGGTTATGCATCCCGAGGATCGAGTGCTCGTGGCGGTGATGGGCCGCCCCCACGATTTTGAGATTGCCCGCGACCGGGGTTGGTATCGCGTGCCGGAAAAGAAGGCGCCGCGTGGTGTCTTTTTCGAGTACGTGGCCTTTTACTTCACGGCGGCCTTTGGCGAGCAGAAATACGCCGTGCACTACTACGCCCGGCGCCTGGGCCACGAGCTGGTGACCCGCGGCGATCTGCTGCCCGACGAGCCGGACCATCCCCGCGCCGACGAGCCCTACTACAAGCTCCAGCTCGGGCCGCTGCGAAAGCGCGAGCCACCCATCGTCAGCCTTCGCTGGCGGCGCATCACGTTCATCCACACCACCTGGGATCGCTTCCAGGCGGCGCAAGAGATCAACGACCTCTTTGCCGAGGGCGGCGAGTTCGTGGACCGGCTCTATCACGCGCTCCGCGAGGAGGGGCTGGCGCCCGAGCGGCAGTATCCGCTCCGCGAGCGAGGCGTGGAATACGTCGCCGATCTGGCCATCCCCTGTCGCGAGGGGGTGCTGGGTATCGAGGTGGCCGAGGCGGAAGTGGGACCGCCGGCCGGCCTCGTCTTTGCACCCGGCGCGGTATTGACCGATCCGGCCGCCTGCCTGCACCAGGTCCGTCGTGAAGTGCAGCGGCGGGGTGGCGTCTCGAAGGAGGTCGAGGGTCCATGAAAGTGAGCGTCAAGCTGGGCGCGCCCCTGTCACAAGTTGTGGGCGAGAGCAAAATCGTCCTCAGCGTGCCGGACGGGACCACGGCGGCCGACGTGCTCGACGTGTTGAAGGCGCGCCACCCCGATTTCAAAGAAGGGCTCAAGGGCAAAGGCCTGCGCCAACCCTTCGACCAGATGGTCTACCAGCTCTTTGTTGAAGCCCGGCCGGTGCCGCTGGACGAAGCAGCCGCCGTCACCCTCCAAGACGGCGACCGGCTCTACTTGTTTCTCCCCGTCGCCGGGGGCTGAGCGGCCAGCTATCGGCTATCAGCCGCCAGCTATCAGCCGTCAGCTATCAGCCGCCAGCCGCCGGGCACCGCGCTGGGGGACCGGCTCGCGATCCCTGACCACGGTCCACGGTCCACTGATCACTGACCACCAACCACTGGCTCCTTACTCACTAGCTTCTCGGGCGAGCTGGGAGGCCTGGCTCAGATCGCTCCAGGTCAGGCTCTCGCGCCACATGTAGTAGGCCCCTAGCGCCGTGATGGGGAACCACAGCGCCGCGTGGAGCACCAGCGTGTAGGCCCCGGCGATGTTTTCGTTCACGCCGAATGCCTTGAGCACCTCGATGCCGGGCTCGTCAAAGGTGCCCAGGTAGCCGGGCGCCGAGGGGATGGTGGTAAAGAGGTTGACCACGCCATTCATGAGCATCAGCACAAAAAACGACACCTCAAAGGGAAAGGCGTGCATCACGAACCAATACTTGCCCGTCTCGGCCAGCCAGACGACGAGGGATGTGACGAAAATCATGCCCACGTCGCGGCCGCTGCGCAGGAAGTAGAGGCCCTCCATGAAGCGGTCGGCAAAGCCCCGCGCCGGCTCGCGAAAGCGCTCGGGGACCAGGCGGTCGATGGTCCAGTTGTAGAGGGCCGGGGCGCGCCGGGGCGAGGCGGCGATGACGAAAAAGGCGGCCAGCGCGCCGAAAAAGAGCAGGCTGAAGAGGATCACGAATTGCCGCCATTCGTCGGGCACCGAGGGCACCAGGGGCAGCCCGACAAAGACAAAGATGAGCATCACCACGCCGTCGAAAATGCGCTCCACGAGGACGGTGGCCAGGCTGGCGCTGACGCTCACGCCCTCCTTGCGTTTGAGCACGTAGGCCCGCAGCAGCTCGCCGATGCGGGCGGGATAGATGTTGTTGCCCATGTAGCCGATGCACACCACGGGAAAGAGCCGCCCCAGCGGGATCGGCTTGAGGGCGCGCAGCATATAGTGCCAGCGCCAGGTCCGCGCCCAGACGCCAAAGAAATAGATCCCCACGCCGGGCAGCAGCCACCAGTAGCGGGCGTTCTTCATGTGCATCCATACCTGGCTCAGGTCCAGGCCCCTCAGCGCCAGGTACAGAAACACCGCGCTGACGAGCAGTCCCAGCCAGAGTTGCCATCGCTTAAGCATCGCGTCTCCTGGAAAAAAAAGTCGGGTTTCAGGTAGCCCATTATACTGCCGTGCAGGGGGAAGGGCAAGAATCCCCCGATGCTAGGGAGCTTTCCCGCGCAGGCGCGGTCCCCACCAAAAAAGATGCTGGATCGAGGGCTATATTACGCCGGGCAAAGGGGGACTTTACCGGCGGTCGAGCACGGCCCGCACCGACTCGACCAGGCTTTCCAGGGTGAGGGGTTTGGCCACGAAAGCGGCGCCTTCTTGCGACACGCCGTGGCGGGCCAGCGCCTCGTCGGCGTGGCCGGACATGTAGAGGACCTGCGTCTCGGGGCGCTGCGCCCGCAGCTTCTCGGCCAGTTCCCGGCCGCCCATCTGGGGCATGATTACGTCGGTGAGCAGCAGATGGATGGGGCCTGGGTGTGATTCACTCACCTGGAGCGCCTCCTGGCCATTTTGGGCAACCAGGACCTGGTAGCCGTGCACGGTCAGAATCTGTTTGGTCAGATCGCGGACCAGGTCCTCGTCCTCGACGAGCAAGACCGTCTCGGTGCCCCGGGGAGAGGCCGGAGGTTGCTCCAATGGACTCGGACTTTTGGCGTGCTGAACCCGGGGCAAATAGATCCGAAAGGTGGCTCCCTGTCCCACCTCGCTCTCGACCTCAATGTGCCCGCCACTCTGTTTGACGATGCCAAAGACCGTAGCCAGGCCCAGGCCGGTGCCCTTTTCTCCCTCCTTGGTGGTGAAAAAGGGCTCAAAGAGGTGGGACTTGACCTCATCGTCCATGCCTACCCCTGTGTCCTGGATCGATAGCAGGACGTATTCGCCCGGCCGGGCTTCCATGTGGCGGGCGGCGTAGGCTTTGTCCAGAACCGTGTTCGCGGTGCGGATGGTCAGGGTGCCGCCCTCGGGCATGGCGTCACGGGCGTTGACCACCAGGTTCATGATCACCTGGTCGAACTGGGAGGGGTCCACGCTCACCGTCCAGAGGTCCTGGCCCAGGTCGAGTTCGAGCCGGATGTCCTCGCCGATGATGCGCTGCAACATACGGCTCAGCTCGCTGACCGCCTCGTTGACCTGGATCGCCTGGGGCTCGATGATCTGGCGCCGGCTGAAGCTGAGCAATTGCTTGTTCAACCGGGTGGCGCGTTCCCCTGCGTCGGCGATGCGCTCCACGTGTTCCCGGAGGGGGTCCTCTTGGTGGAGTTTACGCTCCAGGAGACGGCTGCTGATGTGGATAATGGTCAGCAGGTTGTTAAAGTCGTGGGCCACGCCCCCCGCCAGGCGGCCCAGGGCCTCCAGTTTCTGTGCCTGGCGGAACTGCTCCTCCAGCTCGACCTCGCGGGTCACGTCGCGCATGGTGCCCACGTAGCTTACAATCTGGCCTGCCGCATTCCGCACCGGCGTGATGGTGGCGTCTTGGATGAGGAGGCTGCCATCCTTCTTTTGATTGACAAGGCGTCCCTGCCAGGCATTGCCTGCGCAGAGACTGTCCCACAGCTGCTCGTAGAATTCCGCGTCGTGCTCGCCGCTCTGGAGAATCTGGGGGGTCTGGCCGACGACCTCCTCGTAGCTGTAGCCGCTGATGCGCTCAAAGGCCGGGTTGACGTAGGTGATGGTGGCTTCGGTGTCGGTGATGATGATGCTCTCGGCGGCCTGCTCGACGGCGGTGCCCAGGCGCCGCTGGGTCTCTTCCAGGCGGGCGCGGGCCATCGCCCCCGAGACCTGCTCGGCCACGCGCTGGGCCAGGGCCACCTCTTGCTCGCTGAAGGGGCGGGGCTTCAGGGCGTCTATGCCCAGGCTGCCGACGACCTCGCCCTCGATAATCAGGGGCAACAGGAGCAGGGAGACGGTGCCCCGGCGGCATAGCAGGTCGCGGATGAGGGCCTGGCGGGGATCGGTCTGGGCGTCTTTGATAGCCAGCGGCGCCTTTTGCTGCAACAGGTACTGGGAAGCCGGGTTGCCCTCGGCGGGGATGATTGCGCCCAGCGCCGAGGGGCGCCCCTCGGCGCGGTATTCGGCCACGACCACGGCTTCGGTCTTGTCCTCGTCAAAGAGGGCCGCCGCGGCCTGGGGCACGTCGAAGGCCTGGGCCAGCTCGCGGCAGGTGGTTTCCAGGATCGTCTCGATCTCGCGGCTGGCTGCCGAGGCGGCGATGACCCGGTTGAGCAAGGCCAGCTCCCGGTTGCGCCGCCGGGCCTCGTCGTACATCCGGGCGTTCTCAATGGCGATGGTGGCCTGGGAAGCGACGGTCGTCAGCAATTCTACGTCGGCCTGGGTATAGGCGCCGGCCCGGTAACTCTGGGCCGAAAGCACGCCGATGACGCGATCCCGGACGGCCAGGGGCACGCCGATGTAGGAGCGGGTCGGCAAGTCCACCAGGGGGATGATGTCAAAGGGCGTCTTTTTCGAGGCCATGGCCGCCTGGATGTCGGCCACGTAGAGAGGCTGCCCGGTCTGGAGGACATAGCCCGTGATGCCGGGGTTGCGGTCCAGGTCCAGGGGCGCGATCTCGATTGGGCCGTCCCTGCCGGTCAGCAGGGGAAAGTGGATCAGCCCGGTTTCCTCGTCGTAGAGGGCCACGTAGAACGCGCCGGCGTCCATGATCCGCTCGATCTCGTGGTAGAGGTTGTTCAAGACCTCTACCAGATTGAGGTCGGACGTGATGGTCAAGCCGGTTTGATGGAGCGCGGTCAGGTGTTCGAGCCGGCGGTGCGTTTCTTCGTACAACTGCGCATTTTGGATGGCCAATCCGGCCTGGACGGCAAAGGCGCGCAGGTGATGCAGGTGCGTCTGAGTAAAGAATCCCGGCGTCGTGCTGTTGGCGTTCAAGAAGCCGATGCACCGGTCCCGCACGTGGATAGGGGCGCCCGCGTAGGAGAGAACCCAGTCGGAGACGCGGACCCAGGCGTCGTATTCGCGGGTGTCCGCCACGAGCGATGGCTGGCCGGTTCTGCGCATCTCGGCCAGGTTGGGGGTCTCGGAAACCTGAAACGTAACCCCCTCTAGACGTTCACCCCCGCCAAACTCTTCGTAGCCGTGGGAGCGGACGATGCGGGCCGTATCCTGCTCGACGAGCATGACGCTGGACGTATCGCAGGGGATCACGCGGTTCATCTGGTCCAGAATGCGGTCCAGCACTTGGTCGAGGTCCAGGGTGCTGCTCACCGCC
>CAYLZO010000125.1:0-15094 GCA_964387775.1 uncultured Anaerolineaceae bacterium | reverse complement strand
TGGAGCCATCAAAAACTCTGCCTGCCCCTTCCACCCGAGTTTCAAACTATGCCCGAGTGGGAATGCAGGCCTGCTTTGTCCTGGGTGCCAGGTGGAGAAATTGCAGGTAGCGGGAATTGCTGGCCGATCACCTCTCCGTAGCCATCGCCGTTCACATCCCCGGCCCCCGCGGCCAGGTACCCGAACTGGTCGCCTTCTTGATCACCCAGGTCCGACATGCTCGCCATACTGCCCAGACCTGCCGCCGATCCGAGATAGACATAGATCTTGCCGGGCGCATGTACCAGTTGGGGGGGGAAAGCAGACCTCGGAGGTTTGGGCAGCATTCTGGCCGGTCAAGTGCATTGAAACGAGCAGTTCTTGGGACCGGAGGCCGCTTGCGGGAAACCTCCGAGGTCTTGTCCCCCAAGCTCTACATACGCCCCTATCCACTTCTATGCCTTGTTGATTACTGCCTTGCTAAAACTGCGGCTCAAGCAGCAGTGCGTAGACCTCTGCGAACCGACTTCTGCTACCGAAACCACTGTCCAAGAAGAGACAGAGCGTCCCACTATCGCCGGGTTGATGATTGACCCCGAACAGCTGACCGGCACACGCGGCAGTACGTTTCCGGCTAAAGCCCAAACTCCAGAGTGCCTCTCCACCGGCTGCTAGTCGTTGGCGACCACCAGCGGCAGGTAGACCGTAAAGGTCGGGGCTTTGACCCGCGTCGTCACCACCCTGAACACGGGGTTGACGCGGCTAGGAGCGGTGATCCAGGCCGTGTTGGTGATGACTGTGCCAGCAGGGACCTCGGCGGGCACTAGTACCGTCATACCCACCGTATCGGTCGTCTGAGAAACGACGGTGCCCAGGTACCAGAAGACGAGCACGCCCTGGCGGCTGCAGGTGAGGCCACCGCTGCAACCGACATAGGTTGTATTGTCCGGAACGCGATCTCCAATGCGCACATCTGCCACGCCCCAGGTATTGGTGTTGGTGTAACGCAGGGTGTAGGTGATACGCTCGCCGGGGGCTACCACATCGGCGTTGGCCGCTTTGGCCAGCTCCAGCCCTCTGCCGAACACCAGGTAGGCCTTGCCCGCGCTTGTCTGAGCGTCGTCGTTCTCCGGGGCGCCTACCAGCAAGTCGGCAAAGCCATCGCCGTTGACGTCGCCGCCGCCCGCCACATCGGTGCCGGCCTCGTCTCCTACCACCCCGCCGTCAAAGGCCCAGAGATCCCGGGCCGTGGTGGCATCGGCCAGGTCGGTGCCGGTGTGCCAGCCATCCGGGTGGCCCAGAACCAGGTAGGCCCGGCCCGTGCCGGTGTCGCCTCCCCCGGGGTCGAATTGATAGGCCCCGACCAGGAAATCGTCGTAGCCATCGCGGTTCACGTCACCAGCGCCAGAGAGGGCGCAGCCGGCAGAATCATGATCGCCTGCGCCGTAGAAAGAAGCGTCGGCGTTGGCCAGGTCAAAACCGGGTCCCCAGTCGGCAGCCTCCCGACCCAACAGCAGGTAGACCTTGCCGGCATTTTGGCCGCCCTCGTCGTCGAACATCGCGCCCTTGAGGAAATCGTCCAGGCCATCGCCGTTCACGTCCCCCGCGCCAGCTACGACAGCGTCGCCCGATCCACCGCTAAAGGTCGTATCGGCGTTGGCCAGGCTGAAGCCCTGTCCCCAGTCGGCGGCGGCTCGCCCCAGGAAAAGGTACGCAGCCGATGTGGAGCTGCCGATGAGAAAATCGTGCAGGTCGTCACCGTTTACGTCGCCTGCACCCGCTACAGAGACGCCTGCCTCGTCAGAGACTGCTTCGCCAAGGAAAGAGGCGTCGGCGCCGGCCAGGCTCACGTCCTGGCCCCAGTCGGCCGTCTGGCGGCCCAGGAACAGGTAAACCTTGCCCGCCTGGTCGCCGCTCTCGTCGTTCTGGTAGGCACCGACCAGGAAATCGTCATAGCCGTCGCCATTCACGTCCCCGGCGTTGGCCAGGGCGTAGCCGGCGTGATCGTAAGCTGCCTCGCCGACGAACGACGCATCGGCGTTGGCCAGGTCGAAATGCTGGCCCCAATCGGCCGCCGGCCGGCCCAGGAGGAGAAAGACTTTACCCGTCTGGGTGATGGCCCCGGGCGCATCGTAGCCGCTGGCGCCGATCAGAAAGTCGTCGTAGCCGTCGCCGTTCACGTCCCCGGCCCCGGCTAGGTCGCGACCAACATAGTCCTGGTAGCCGGCGCTGCCAAAGGTGGCGTCGGCCCAGATGAGGTCAAAGCCAGCACCCCAGTCGGCCGCCGGGTTGCCCAGGAAGAGATAGGCGCCTCCCGCCTGGCTCCCGGTGACGGTGGCATGGCGTGCCCCGACCAGAAAGTCGTCGTAGCCGTCGCCGTTCACGTCGCCCACCATGGCCAGGCGCTCGCCGGCCCGGTCGTAGCTGCTCAGCCCCACAAAACTGGCATCGGCATTGTCGGCCAGGGGCAGCGTCCAGGCGACCAGAGCCAGCAGGGCGGCCAGCAGGGCCCCGGTGAGCAAGAGCGCGCGGATCCTGCGATCCTTCAGATACTCGGTGTTCATCGTTTTCCTCCCTGTCATCAATCTTTGACAACTACCGGCAAAAAGATGCGGTTGCCATCCCCCGCCGGCTGGGCTTCCAGCCGCAGGCCGTAGACGTCGTAACTCACGCCGTTGCGGCCATCCTCCCAGACGAGCAGGCCCGACGTCCCAGCCCCGGCCCAGGCCAGGGCCGGGGATTCCTGGCCGCCGCTGTAGAGGGAAAGGGGGTCGTTAGTCCCGGCTGTGGTCTCGACCAGCGCACCGTCGCCGCTGACCTGCTGGCCATAGAGGTCGGGGGTGGTGCCGGCGTTGCGGGCGTCCTGCCAGGCGACGACGTAGGTGCCCGGCCCGCTCCCGTAGGTGACGGCCACCGGCGCCTGGTTGCTGCTGGCGGTCGAGATGGCGAACTCGTCGTGGAGCAGGCCGGCGCCGCCCACCTGCCGGCCGTAGACGTTGCGGCCCTGGGTGGCGGCGTCCCGGTCGTCGGGCCAGACGACCAGGTAGCGGTCGTCGTCGGGGCTGTAGGCCACGGCCGGCGACCACTGGCTGCTGGCCTCGACGCAGAGGTCGAGGACGCCCTCCAGCAAGCCGCCATTCTGGTTCAGCCGCTGGCCCTTGACGTCCCGCTGGCTGCCGTCGGTGTCGCGCCAGACGACGAGATAGCCGCCGCCCCCCGGCTCCACGCTACGGCAGGCGACGTCGGGATAGTTCTGGTCGCTCGTGCCGGTGGCGATGTCAAACTCGGCCGAGGTGGGATTGCCGGCGGCCGGCACGCGGCGGCCGCGCACGTTGTTGTTTTCGGCTTCGTAGACGTACACCACCAGGAACTCGCCGCTGATAGGGTTAAAGGCAACCTTAGGTTTGCGGCGGGCGGTGGTCCCCACGCCGGCAATCGGGATTTCGGCCCCATCGAGGCTGCCGTCGCCGTTCACCCGCTGGCCATAGATGTCGGCGTCGGCGCGGCGGTCCTCCCAGACCACCAGGTATTGGTTCGTATCCAGGTTGTAGGCCACGTCGGGGTAGAATTGGGCATTGGCATTGTTGCAGATGTCAAAACTGGAGCCCAGCAGGCTGCCGTCCAGGTCCAGCCGCTGGCCCCAGATGTCCCAATTGCCCTTGCGCTCGTCGTGCCAGACCACCAGGTACTCGCCGTCGACGCTGTTGTAGGCCACGGCCGGCTGCTTCTGATTTTCAATCGGCACCGAAATGGTGACCGGCGACCCTAACAGTGTGCTGCCGGTGTCTACCCGCTGCCCGACAATGTCCTCGACGAAGCTGGGATTCAGGTCGACAAAGGCCACCAGGTAGCCGGAGACAGCCGGCGAGGCAGCCACCGCCGGGCTGAACTGGGTGCCTGCCGCCGTGTTGATGGCGAACACGCCGCCCGCAGCGCCCCCGCCCGATTCCACGCGCCGGCCATAGATGTCCGGCGACGTGCCATTGCGCTCGTCTTCCCAGGCGACCAGGAATTGGTCGCTGTTGGTATCGTAGGCCACGGCGGGCTCGAGCTGGTCCTCGGCGTCGCCGCAGATGCCAAAGTTGTTGCCGGTCGTCGCTCCGGCGGCCGTTACCCGCCGGCCGACGATCTGGCTGTCGCCGGCCGCGTCCCGCTCAAAGACGACCAGCCACTCGCTGGCGTCGGGGCTGAATGCCACAGCCGGATCGGTGCGGGCCTCGGTGGCGTTGGCCGAGATGACGAACTCGGTGCCCAGAAACCAGGTCGTGTCGTACAACAGGGCGCCATAGATCTGATCCACCGCCCCGCGCCCATCCTCCCAGACGACGAGAAAGTCGCCGCCCGTGGCCGGATTGACGCTCACATCCGGGTCGGTCTGGTCGCCGGCCGCGATGCTGACGCCATAGTCGGTGGCGGCAACGGCGCCGGCAGCACTCACCCGCTTGCCCTGGATGTTGTAGTTGCCCGCCACCCCTCGCCGGTAGACGACAAAGTAGGTGCCGGTCGGGGGATGGAAGGCCACGGCAGGCGTGGCGCAAGGATCGCCACTCGTACCATCCATGACGTTAAAGGCGGCGCCAAAAAAGCTGCCATCCTGGTCCAGCAACTGCCCCTCGATGTCGTCCTCCGCACTGTCCTCCCAGACCACCAGGTAGCGCTGGTTGTTCGTGTCGTAGGCTACGTCGGGGAAGGAAAGGTAGTTGTTCGCTTCGTCGCGGATGACAAAGTTGTCCCCCCTCGGCACACCGGCGCCGGAGACGATCTGGCCATAGACGTCGGGGTAGAGCGCATTCGTCCGCAAGTCGGTCCACACCAACAAGTATTCGTCCAGGTCGTCGTTGTAAGCGATGGCCGGCGAACTGCGCAGCGAGGTGGCCCGGGACACGAGAAAATCGTCCCCCTGGCCCAGGCCGACGGTCGCCCAGGGCTGGCCGGCCAGGGCCGGGCCGCCGGCCGACTCGCCTGAGCTCGTCGCAGGCAGCAGACCCACAAGCACCACGCCGATCATCGCGGTGAACAAGAGCTTTGTCTTCATCGAACCCTCCTTTTCTCCTTTGAATTCCGTTTTACAAACTCGTCATTTGGGCCTCGGGGTTTATAGTAGGCGATTTAGCGCCGCCAAAACGCGCTGAAGCACGTACTACAAACGTCGCCCAATTTGCCTGAAGCACACCCTGTCATTTCGCCGCCGGGCTGCGTCGAACGATAGGCAGAAAGACGCGATAGCCCCGCTTCCAGATGCGGATACGCGCCTGGGGACAGACCTGATCGTTGACCCGGCGCTCGACGCGAAGGCTGTTTCGCTCCACATTTTGTACGTGGGCGCCCTGCCAGCCGATGAACCAGTCGTGGTTGCCCCCGGCATAGACCTGGTTGATGCCCGGGCCGGGGAAACCGGCTGATTTGCATTCGGCTTGCACGAACTGCAGATAGGGGGGCCAGTTCAGATTGTGAGTGAACGTCACGGGGTCGAGGTAGGGGAGGTCCAGCCAGCCGCCCAGCGCCACCAGGCTGTCATAGTCGGGCGGCTCAGGGTGGGTGACGATCACGCGCACCTGCTCGACCAGGGTGTCATCCTGGGCGCGCTGCACCCGCACGGTGTTGTCGGTCAGGTCCTTCCAGTAAGCGCCGTGCAGTTCCTCGGCCACGTCGTTGCTCAGGCCGCCATAGCCGGCGTGGTGGATGCCCCGCGCCGTGCTGCTGAACCAGAGGCCCACGCTTAACTCGGTGGCGCTGATGCCCAGGCTGTGGCTGACGACGAGCGTCTCGCCGGCGGCGATGTTCAGCCAGCCGCTGTCATAGTCGGGTGCCTTGGGCGGCTGCCAGACGCGGATCAGGAGCTGCTCGGCGGACATGTCGTTGGCGTGGCGGCAGACGTCGATGGTGTCGGCGGCGAACTGCTGCCAGTAGGTGCCGCGCCAGTAGCCGGCAACCTCCAACCCGCCATAGTCGGTGCGGTTGATGCCCATGTCATTGTCGGTGTCCAGAAACCACATCTCGACGGCGTAGGCCAGCGGATCGCCGCCGAGACCGTGGTTGAACGCCTGGCAGGTGCCGGCCGGGACCGTCGTCCAGCCACTGCTCCAATTGGCGTGGCTCACGCCGGGCTCGACCCCGGCCCCCTCTTCAAACGCGCCAGCCCGCACGCTGCCGGCCACCAGGGTCACCCCCAGCAGCGCCAACGCGACAACCGCCGACGCCAGAAGCCACCTACGTTTCTTTTCCATTCTACTCCTCCTCCCCGATGTTTTATTGAATGCGCACCGGCGAGCCCGGCGGCGTGACCAGCACCCGGCGGGTCGCGAGAACGGTCTCCCGGTTACCGATCCTGACGCCAATCATCAGGACGTGGGAGCCGGTTTGCTCCGGCAGCCAGGTCATGGCCGCGTAGCTGCCCGGTGCCACCTCCCGCGAGTTGGCCGGCACATCGTCGATCCGGAATTCGACCGTCGCCGGGGCGTGCGCCTCCACGCGGCAGCGGATCTCGACGCCCTGGCCGACGGGTAGCTCCAATCCCTCGGGCGGGGACAGGCAGATCAACCGCACAGGCACCGGCCGGTAAATCCCCGCTAGAGATCCGGAAAGAATGGCACAAAGGGCCAGTGCCAGAACCAGGATTGTGAACAAACGCTTGCGCATCGAGTTTCCCCCTGCCCCATCATAGCAGAAAGCAGGGGGGTGTTTCCTAACTTTTCGCCACACTTTTGCCAGCGGCTACCCGTCGCTTCTACCCTCACCCCAACCCCACCGTACCGGCACAGTGTTTCCCCCCAGGAAGAGGGCGGGTGAGTCAGGAAAAGACGTGCGGCGACAGCCGGTACCCTCGGCCCCGCACAGTCAGCACCACGGTAGGTTGGGCGGGATCGGGTTCCAACTTGATACGCAGGCGCTTGACTAGACTTTCGATCTGGTAGTCGTAGACGTGCTCGGAGCATTCGGGCCAGACGGCGCGGGCAATCTCGTCTCGCGAGCAGGGCAGGCCGCGCCGCGACCAGAGGTAAGAAAGGAGAGCATGCTGACGGGAGGAAAGGGGGACCGGCTGGCGGTCGACCCACACCTGGCCGCCGGTCGCGTCCAACACCAGGTGGGGGAAGTGGCTCGTGTCCAGAGTTGCTTCGGGATCATGGTAGACGAACTGCGCCGAGCCGATCTCGATCGCGTCGCCATCCCGAAGGGGCAGCGCTTGGGTCAGACGCTGGCCATTGAGGAACGTGCCGTTGGTGCTGCCCAGGTCGCAGAGGAGCCAGCCGTCACCTTGGCGACATAGCTCGCTGTGGTGGCGCGAAACGCGGGCGTCGGCGACGACCAGATCGCAGTCGGCCGCCCGGCCCAGCACGAGCCGATCGCCGGTCAGAGGTATTTGGTTCTGGAGCGCATCCAGCAAAAAAGGAACAGGGCACTCGTTCACGGGCGGCGGTAAACCAAACCGAACTTGGGGCGCAGGTTGGGGTCCTCGTACTCGCCGGTGTAGACCCACAGATGGGCCAGGCCAAAACTATCGTCGGTCAGACGGATCAGCAGGCCGTGATTGGGATCGCCGGCCAACCAACTCTTTGCCAGCGACGTGATGTCCACTTCCAGCCAACCCTCATTCAGCAGCAGTTCGTCCAGTTCGATGAGCTGAAAGGGCTCGGCCTGGTAATCCACGTCCGTCTGGAGGCCAGGGGTGCTCCAAGGCGACAAGTAGTTGGCTGTGCCGGGATCCCAATCGCGGAGCAGGCGATGGGCGGCCAGGGTGGCGTAGCGGTTGTCCTCGCCCCAGGGCACGGTGTAGAGCGCTAGGGTCGCGCTGAGCACCTCGGCACCGGGCGGCAGTTCGGGCAAGACAAGCCGGTAAGCGATGCGGTCCGGCGTGCTGGGTCCCTGGAGATGCACTTTGGGGTCCTCGTTCGCCACTCGCTCGGGCAAATCGGGATCTAGCCAGGCCCCCTGGACCGCGGGCCGGCCCTGGAGGATCAGGCTCTCGACAACGGGGGTGTTTCGCGCAGCGACGACCCCCGAGCGCTCGACGGGCAGCCAACCCTGCGACCAGGCCAGGGCCAGGGCGACCAGCACCGCCAGGAGGCCGCCCAGCCCAAGCAAGGCATAGGCCGGTCGGCGCGCGGGCCGGATGGGATCCGGTTCGCGCGAGCGTTGCCCCTTTCGGGCTACCACCAAGCTGGCCCGGAGTGCCGAGGCAAAGGCCGCAGCCGAGGGATAACGTTCGTCGGGGCTCTTGGCCAAGGCCTTGAGGACGACCTGCTCCACCGCCTGGGGCAGGTCGGGCCGTAGGTCAGCGGGGCAAGGGGGCGGGGTGTTGACGTGGTGCAGGACGACGGCGTAGGGTGACTCGGCCTCAAACGGCGGCCGGCCGGTCAGCAGCTCAAAGAGCACGGCGCCCAGGGCATAGACGTCGCTTCGGGCGTCGGCGGGCCGGCCCTGCCCCTGCTCCGGCGACATGTAAGCCGGCGTGCCCAAGGTCTTGCCCGAAGCCGTGTCCAGCGTCGCCTCTACCAACTTGGCGACGCCAAAATCACTGAGCACGGGTTGGTCCAGGCACCCATCGCGCAGCAGGATGTTGGAGGGCTTGACGTCGCGGTGCACGACCCCCTGGCTGTGGGCGTAGGCCAGGGTTTCCGCTACGGTGGCTACCAGATGCACGGCGTCTTTTACAGGCAGGGGTTCATCCCGTTCCTGCATAGTCCGTTTGAGCGAGGGACCTGGCACGCACTCCATGACGAGGTAGGGCTGGCCGTCTTTGTCGCCATGCGCCAACACCTGGGCAATGCCCGGATGATCTAGGCTTTGGGATGCGCGGACCTCACGCTCGAACCGTTGGGCGAAATCGGGCGTATCGCCCAAGTGGGGGTGCAAAACCTTAATCGCTACCCGGATACCAGACGAGGGATCGAGGGCCTGGTAGACGCGGGCGGTAGCCCCCGTTCCCAGCAACGCTTGGGCCTCGAACGCCCCCAGGGTCGGAAGAGTCGGCTTTGACTCGCTCATACCTCCTGCCTCCTATGCTTTGATTAACCTAACCCGGATAAACCGGAACCAAAAGGGCGAAACGCTGCCCACAAAATTCTTGCTCAATAGACCAGGATTTCGTGGGTTAGGCCCTATGAGGTGGCTCCCAGCCAATTGGAACGGCCCAATAGAGGTCTTTAGATCGGCCCTGATTTTCGGTGCGAGCCTGTGCTGCTTCCCGGCGCGGCCCAAGGCAGGCTAAATGAGCATAGAGATGCCCAAGATTCACTCCGAGCGTCCAACGCTCGGTGGGCTCTATTATAGCATACCCTCCTAACCCGGACAAGCCGGAACCAAAAGGACGAAATGCAGCCCACAAAATCCTCGCTCAATATGCCAGGATTTCATGGGTTAGGCCCTATCGGACGCAACAAGCACATTCTGTCCAATTCGATCAACCTGCTGCAAAAGAAAAACTGCTGCCAGGCAGTGTTTCACTGTTGCCCGGCAGCAGTTAGCCTTGCACTGCTTTGATTTACGCCGCTTCTCCCTGCATCCGCTTGCGAAACTTGTAGCCGTAGACAATCAGGCCATCCTCCCCCTCCTCGCGGAGCTTGCGGGTGATCATCTCGACCGGCATCCCGATCTCGATCTCGTCCTGATCCACGTCGGTGAGCTGTGCCGTAACCAGCGGCCCTTCGTCCAACTCGATCAGGGCCACCGTGTAGGGCACAAATTCTTCGTAGCCCGACGGCGCCTGATAGACGGTCGAGTGGGAATAGACCCTGCCGTTGCCGCTGAATTTAAAGGGCTCGTAGGCCGGCTTGCTGCACTCGGGACAGACGTCACGAGGCGGAAACAGCTTCGCCCCACACTTGTGACACTCCTCGCCGACCATCGAATAGCGCTGGCTCTGCAACCGCCAATGTCGTGGAATACTCATTCTTAATTCCTCCTGGTTAAGTTCATTATACTAATTTCTTGCGGGATCTTCAATGGCCCAAAAGTCCTACGTTCTCCTCCCTCGGGAAGAGTCCGGCGCGTCAATCTTGTGCCTCCAGAATGTGCGTGATCACCGTCGCGCCGCTGCCGCCGATGTTTTGAGCCATCCCCAGCCGGGCGTTGGCAATCTGGTTCTCCCCGGCCTCGCCCCGCAACTGCTGGGCGACCTCGACCACCTGGTAGATGCCCGTCGCCCCGACGGGATGCCCGCGGGCTTTGAGCCCGCCCATGGTACAGATGGGGATGCGGCCCTCGCGGCTGATGTCGCAGTTCCGGGCCAGCCACGCGCCCTTGCCCCGCTCGGCAAAGCCCGATGCTTCCAGGCTCAACGCCGACATGATGGTAAACGCGTCGTGCACTTCGAACAGGTCGATGTCGCGGGGACCCACCCCCGCCTGCTGATAGGCCTTGAAACTCGAAGCCTCGACGGCCGAGAGCCACAGCGGGTCCGGCCGGTCGTGGACGGCCACAGCGTCGGTCGCCATCGAAGAAGCCCGGACGTGAACCGTGCCGCCGTTGCGATACTCGCTGGCGATGGGGCTGGGACAAATGACCACCGCCGCTGCCCCATCGCCGATACCCGACGAGTCGAGCAGGTTGATGGGGTCGGAGATCATGCGCGCCCGGGAAAATTGCTCGGGCGTGATCGGCCGGCGAAAAATGGCATTGGGGTTGCCCAAGGCGTTTCGATGGGCGTTGACCGTAAAGTTGGCAAAGTCCTGGTGCTTGACGCCATACTCGTACATGTAGCGGCGCATCAAGAGGGCGTTGATGCTGACAAAGGTCAGGCCGTGGATCGACTCATAGTCCGCGTCGGCGGCCATCACCAACCCCGTGGTCGTCTCGGCATTGACCGTATCGGTCATCTTTTCCACGCCGGCGACCACGACGAAATCGTGCAGCCCGCCGGCCACGGCAGCGTAGCCCAGCCGCAACGCGGCCGCCCCCGAGCCACAGGCTGCCTCCACCTTCACCGCCTCGATGCCCCTCAGCCCGACAAAATCGGCGATCAGGGCGCCCAGGTGTTCCTGGCCCGTCAGCAGGCCGGAGAGCATGTTGCCCACGTACAGGGCATCGACCGCGCCGGGGTCCAGGCCGGCGTCCTCCATCGCGGCCAGCACCGCGTCACCCGCCAGGTGCCGCAGCGAGCGGTCCCAGTGCTCGGCGACCTCTGTCTGCCCAATGCCAATAATACTGACATCTCTCATAAGAATTCCCAATGCTCAATTCTCAAGGCCCAATTGTGCATTTCGCCTTGTGCCTTCTAATGCATGTGCAGTTTCTTGCGATAGCGCACGTAGGTGCCATAGTCAATCGCCTTTCGGCGCTCGACGTAGACCTGGGTGCGCGGCGCCCGGTCCCGCCGGGCCTCGATGTGCTCCGTGACCCGCAGCGAGATGGCGTCGCTGCCTGCGCCCGAGCCAAAGGAGACCAGCAGCAGCCGGTCGCCGGGCTGGGCTTTGTCCAGGATGGCCGTCAGCCCCAAGAGCGAGGACCCGGCGTAGGTGTTGCCCACCTGGGGGCAGAGCAGCCCCGTCCGGGTCTGCTCCGGCTTGAAGCCCAGGGCTCGCGCCGCTTTTTCCGGGAATTTGGGGTTGGGCTGGTGAAAAACCGCCGCCGCATAGTCTTCAGGCGTCACCTCCAGCAGCTCCATCAACTGGCCCGCCGCAGCGAGCACGTGACGGAAATAGGCCGGATCGCCGGTGAAGCGGTGGCCGTGCTGCGGATAGTGCTGACCCGGCCGCCGGAAGAAATCGGGCGTGTCGGTCACGTAGGAAAAGGCCCCTTCGACGACGGCCAGGCTGTCCTCCTCCGGGCCGACGATATAGGCCGCGCCCCCGGCCCCGGCCGTGTACTCCAGGGCGTCGCCCGGCCGGCCCTGGGCCGTGTCCATGCCGATGGCCAACGCATAGTCGGCCATGCCCGAGCCCACAAAGCCCATCGCCGCCTGGAATGCCTCGGTGCCGGCCTTGCAAGCAAACTCCCAATCGGCCGCCTGGGTCGCCGGCACAGCGCCGATGGCCTCGGCGACGATGGTCGAGGTCGGTTTGACGGCGTAGGGGTGCGATTCGCTGCCCACCCACACGGCGCGGATGCGCGTCGGGGCTATGCCGGCGCGGGCCAGGGCGTTGCGCGCTGCCTCCACCGACATGGTGGCCGTGTCCTCGTCGGGGCCGGGCACCGCTTTCTCCTGGATGGGCGACCCTCCTCGGCCATCCTTCCAGACGCGGTCCACTTCACTGCCCGGCAGGCGGAAACGGGGCACGTACGCGCCATAGCCCACGATGCCTACGTCTCGGTTCGGTTTTAACAACATCTTGCCTATCTGTGTGCTCATAGCCTCTCATTCCATCAAAAAAGGGCTCCGCAGAGCCCCTCTCCCCACTGGGGCGAGTATACTATAGCACATCTTGCCTGTCAAAATCTACCAGGCTCGCCGCCGGGGCGGGAAAACGTGGCTTCTGGGCAAAATTCGCCCACGGGTGTGGCTGAATTCCGGCCCTTATCCCCGTTCGGCCAAGGGGAGCCGCACGACAAAGGTGCTGCCCGCTCCCACCTGGCTCTCGACCCAGATCTCCCCGCCGTGGGCCTCGACCGCCAGCTTGCAGAAAGCCAGGCCCAGGCCCGTCCCCTTGCGACGGCCCTTCCCCTTGCCGAACTGCTGAAACTTTTCAAAAATCCGCTCCTGCAGCTCGGGCGGGATGCCCGGCCCCGTGTCCGTCACGCCGACCAGAACGGCATCTTTTCCGTCCTGCGGATCGAGACGCGCCCACAGGCGCACACGTCCTTCCTCGGGTGTGAACTTGAGGGCATTGTCGAGCAGGTTGTGCAGCACCCGATCCATCAAATGCGGGTCCGCGTGCAGCTGGAGGCGGCCCTCTGCCTCGACCTCGATCTCGACCTCGATCCGGGCCGACTCGGCCATCGGTGCTAGCCGGTCGGCTACCTTTCCCAACAACGCCTTCACCTCCAGCGCCTCGGCCTGGACCGACACCTGGCCACTCTCCAGCCGGCTCACGTCCAGGAGGTCGTTGACCAGGCGCAACATGTGGTCGCTGCTCTGCCCGGCCAACTCGAGCACGTCCTCCATCGCCTCCACGTTGCCATCGACCAGCTCCAATTCCATCAATTCCAGGCCACTGACCAGCACCGAGAGCGGGGAGCGCAGGTCGTGGATGAGCATGTGCATCATGTCTTCGCGCAGCCGGGCCAGCTCTCGCTCCTCGGTCAGGTCGCGCAGGACGAGCAACCAGCCCGTGATCCCCCCGTCGCGGCCGCGCACCGGCGCCAAGGTCCGCTCGACGTGACGCTCCGGCGGGCCGGACACGACGATCTCCTTTCGCTCGAACCCGGTTTCTTTGCCAGCGAGCGCCCGGCAATCGGCTTCAAACCCGGCCTCGGTGTAGCCCACGAGGCTCAGGAGCGCCGGCTCCCCGCCCGGCCCGGGCGCATCGGCGGCTCTTTCTTGTAGCTCCAGTTGGGCCACCCCCACGAAATCGGCCAGGGCCCGATTGGCGGCGAGGACGCGTAGCTCCAGGTCCAGCAACAAGATCCCCTCCCGCGTGGTTTGCAGGATCGAACCAAGCTCCTGGACGCGGCGGGCCAGGGCCTCGTCGGTGCGGGCGTAGAGGCGGGCGTTCTGGATGGCGACGGCCGCCTGGGCGGCGATGGTGACCAACACCTCCTGGTGAGAGGCGTCGTAGGCCCGCCGGTCCGAATAAGACTGCACGGCAATGACGCCCAGGGCCTCGGGACCGGCCAGGATGGGCACACCCAACCAGCAGGCCGGCGGCTGGCCGAATTGGTCGAGGCCCAATGCCTCCAAGATCGCCTCGTATTCTTTGTCCACCAGCAGCGGCTCCCGGGTCCGCAGGACGTACTCGGTCAGGCCATTGCCCGCCCGGCGGGAGCGCCAGTTGACCCGCTCCCCGGCCTCGACGGCCAGCGGAAAGGAGACCTCGTCGGTCTCGGGGTCATGGAGGGCGACGTAAAAGTTGCGGGCGGGCATGAGCCGGTCCACCTGGACGTGGATGGCCGTCAGGATGGCGTCCAGGTCCAGGCTGGCACTCAACGCCTGGCCCACGGCTTGCAAGCTGTCCAACTCGCTCACCCGCCGCTCCAGCCGCTGGCGGGCCAGGCTCAGGTTGCGCATGACCAGCGAGACGGCGACGATGCCCAGTCCCATCAGCGCGAATTGAAAGAGGCCCAGCCGGATATAGGTCAGGGCCATGAACGGGGCAAAGACCAGGGGCCAGCTCTCAAAGAGAAAAACCTTGTGCAGCGAGCGCAGGTAGCGTCGCAGCACCCGCCGGCTCTGCATGGCCAGGTAGAGACCGGCCAGCAGCAGGTTCACGGCCAGGTAGGTGAAGGCCAGGGGCACGAGCTGCACGCCCTCCTGCCAATCGGCCCCGGCAAAAGGCGTGATCCCACCCCGCCACCGGTAAACTGCCCCGGCGGCAGCGATGCTCACCGCCTGGACGGCGGCGTTGGCCGAGGCGACGCCCAGCGCCGCGAGGGGCCGCAGCCGGGGTTGCTGCAACTCCTCGGCCCAGCGGTAGCGCACCGCGCCGTGGAGCAGTCCGCCCAGAAAGGCGACCCAGCCGGCGGGCACCAAGCCCATAACCAGGAAGGCAGCCACGGTGGCCGTGGGCAGCAGCGAGACCCGGCCCCCGGCCAAGGGCACGCCAAAGGTGTGGGTAAAGACGACGAGCACGAGAAAGAGCGCGCCGGGCAGCAGCGCTTCCAGCCCGGGCGGGTCGGCGAGGCTCAGCCCGACCAGCAGGCCCAGCACCCCCCCGGCAGTGAGGATGGATACGATGCTTCGTTGTCGTTGGGTCATGGGTTTTGTCTCAGGGCCCCTCCCCGGCCCTTCCCTGCCGCGCTTCAGGTGCAGGATCGGTGTCTCTGGCTGGATTGTACCACAGCCCGGTCCCATAGGGCAAATTGGCAATTTGCCCCACGACTGCGCTCAGAGCTACTAACCCCGAGACAGGGATTGAGAGCATCTTACCACATCAAAGCACAAGAAGCGGCGGACTGTGGTCCGCCGGGAGCAAAAGAAAGACGTCCGTGCTAATCTGCCAAAGCAAAGGCCGGAAGGGAGACTTCAACCTCCCTTCCGGCCTTTGCTTTGCCCTGCTTTTTGGAGTATAATGCAGAGGTCAGC
>CAYLZO010000124.1:0-15546 GCA_964387775.1 uncultured Anaerolineaceae bacterium | reverse complement strand
GCGGGCGCGGACCTCGGCGAGGATCATCGCGCTGAGCTGCTGGGGCGTCAGCGGCCGGTTGCGCGTCCCGTCGCGGACCAGGTATTTGCCCTTGTAGCTGTAGACGTGGGGCAGGCCCGGCGGCACGTGGACGACGAGCACCGGCACGCCGTCCACCTCCTCGACCTGGGGCAGGGGGATGATCAGCGGCGGAGCCACGGCTAGGGCCGCTTGTAGGGCGCGGTCGAGCGCGGCGTCGGGGTCGGTCAGGCCCTCGGGCGCGCCGACGAGGAGGGTGCCGCCGCTGGCATTGGCCAGGGCGACGAGGGTCTCGGCGAGTTTGGCCGGCGAGGTGGTTTGGGGTTTGAGAATGGTCTGTTCGTCCTGCTCCGACAGACCGACAGAAGAGACGGTGGCCATCCGCCGATCACTTCCCAATCGCACAGGGCGACCAGTAGGTCTCCAGCCGCCACTCGCAGCCATAGGGCCGCGCCGTCGGGTCCTCGACGCCGACGACGGTCCAGGTCACCTGGCAGCGATCGTCATAGTCAAAGTGTCCCTTGGCGTCCATGCCTACCACGGTGACGGTCACCTCCCGGTCCTCGTGGAGGCGCTCGGCCTGGATGTCGGGGTTGTAGCGGATCTCCAAGACCAGCACCCGGGCCAACTCGTCGCGAGGCATCGCCACGCCGAACGGGTCGGTGTCGATATTGTAGATAGCCCGACCGTCCTCACTCATGTAGCTTGCCGCTTCGTCCAACTTGTCCCGATCCTTGCCCAGATTCAGATAAAAGGCCAGGACAGCCTTCTCGGGATAATAGACCTCGGGGATGTCGTCGGGCCGGGCGCCGCCAAAGGCCAGGCTCACCTCGACCGGGTCCAGTAGCGTCTCGGTGCCGGCTTTGAAGTAGGAGCCGTTCACGGGACGATAGTCGCGCCGGATCGTGATCTGACTGCGTTCGAACGGCGCACGGTCAAAAGTGCTGACCGTGTGACCATCTCGCCGGATCAGATAGTTGGCCCGGAAAGAACCTACGTTTTTATATTGGAAAGGATTGGGAAATGCCTGACCCGGATTATTTTGCCGATCACGACAATTCTGTCTCACCCCCGTCTTGCGAAAGATGTTGAGATCGGTTGCGGCGCCACGCGTCAGACCGGTAATAATGACCTCGGGCCGGTCCTTGTTGGCCGAAAGGGGATCTTGGTAGGCAATGATATTCTCCACATGGAGGCGCGTGTCATTCTCGCCCAAGTAGTCGTAGCTGACCGGCACTAACTCGAAGGAGAGGATGGCGGGCGGGCGGCAATCGTCGAGGTCGTAGATGGCCGCGCCAAAAGGCCCGACCGGGGGGGCTTCCTCCCGCAGATGGACGTCGTACTGGTAGAAAGCCAGCCATTCTTCTTTGATTTCCTCGTCCTCGTCCCCGTCGGTGTCGATCCGATGGAGATAGTCGAGGTCAAAGACGCCGGGCACCACCTGAGTCAAATCGATGAACTTGTTTTCGGTCAATCGGTTCGCAGCCGTTACCCGGGTTGGGTTAGGGTTGAACTCCAGGACCCTGACCAGAAACAAGTAGGCCAAAATGCCTGCCGATGCCAACAAGAGCAGGAAAAAGATCAGGCGATCTAGTTTGGGCGCGGGGGTGCGGAAGGTCAGGATCATAAAGACCAGAAAGGCGAGACCGACGATTAGAATCACCATGATCCGTCCTCCACCCTCAGTGGGGCCTGCTCTCTACCTCCGGCTGGATCTCGGGCAGCAGCGCCACCGGCAGCACGTCGTCCATGCGATCCACAAAGATGAACTTCAGATCGCGCTGGACCTTCTTGGGGATTTCGACCATGTCTTTTTTGTTCTGGCGGGGCAACAGCACGGTCTTGAGGCCGGCCCGGTGGGCGGCCAGGACTTTTTCCTTCAGGCCGCCGATGGGCAGCACGCGGCCCCGCAGCGTGATCTCGCCCGTCATGGCCACGTCGCCGTGGACGGGCCGCTCGATGAGGGCCGAGATGAGGGCCGTCGCCATTGTAATTCCCGCCGAGGGGCCGTCCTTGGGGATGGCGCCCTCGGGCACGTGGATGTGGATGTCCAGCTTGTCGAAATCGATGTCGCCGATGTCCAGGTCGTAGGCGTGGGAGCGGGCGTAGGACAGCGCGGCCTGGGCCGACTCTTGCATCACGTCACCCAGTTGCCCGGTGAGCATCAAGTTGCCCTTGCCCTCCATCAGCGACACTTCCACCGGCATGACGTCGCCGCCGGCCTCGGTCCAGGCGATGCCCCGGGCCAGGCCGACCTCGTCGTCCTGGTCGCCCTCGTCGCGCAGGAACTGGGGTGGCCCCAGGTACTTGCCCACAGATTGGGCGGTCACGTTGCGGGGCGCCGACTTGCCCTCGGCCACGCGGCGGGCCACCTTGCGGCAGACGTTGGCGATCTCGCGCTCCAGGTTGCGCACGCCGGCCTCGTAGGTATAGTCGCGGATCATGGTCCGCAGCGCGCCGTCGGAAAAGCGCAAGCGGCGCTCGGACGTATCCAGCCCGTTCTCCGCCATCTGCCGGGGGATGAGGAACTGGCGGGCGATGGCCAGCTTTTCCTCCTCGATGTAGCCCGGAAACTCGATGACCTCCATCCGGTCGCGCAGGGCCGGCGGGATGGGGTCCAGGATGTTGGCCGTGGTGATAAACATCACCTTGGACAAATCGTAGGGCGCGTCCAGGTAATGGTCGGAGAATTCGTAGTTCTGCTCGGGGTCGAGCACCTCTAGCAGCGCCGCCGAGGGGTCGCCGCGAAAATCGGCGCCCACCTTGTCGATCTCGTCGAGCATGAACAAGGGGTTCACCGTGCCGGCGTTGCGCATGGTCTGGATGACGCGGCCCGGCAGGGCGCCGATGTAGGTCCGGCGGTGGCCGCGGATCTCGGCCTCGTCGCGGATGCCGCCCAGCGAGACGCGGGCGAACTTGCGGCCCAGCGCCTCGGCGACAGAGCGCCCCAGCGAGGTCTTGCCCGTGCCCGGCGGCCCGACGAAGCACAAGATCGGGCTGCGCGTCGAGGGTTTGCCCCCCGAAAGCTTGCGCACGGCCAGGTATTCGAGGATGCGCTCCTTGGCCTTGGGCAGGCCGTAGTGGTTGGCGTCGAGGGCCTCGGCCACCTGGGCGATGTCCAAGTTGTCCTCGGTTTCCTCGGTCCAGGGCAGCTCCAGCAGCCAGTCGAGGTAGGTGCGGATGATGCCCACCTCGGGCGCGGCCTGGGGCATGGCCCTGAGCCGGCCCAGCTCCTTCTCTGCCTTGGCCCGCACCTCGTCGGGCAGGTCGGCGGCCGCGATCTGGGCCTCCAGCTCCTGGATCTCGGCCGTCTGGACGTCCATCTCGCCCAGCTCGCTCTGGATGGCCCGCATCTGCTCCCGCAGGAAGAATTCGCGCTGCGAGCGGTCCACCTCCTGCTGCACCTGGTCGTGGATGTGGTACTCCAGCTCCAGGACGTCGAGCTCGTTGGCCAGGTAGATGCTGAGTTGCCGCAGCCGCTCGTTGGGATCGAGGATCTCCAGCAGCTCCTGGCGCTGCTCGAGGTCGAGGTCCAGGAAAGAGGCCATCAGGTCGGCCAGGGGCCCCGGCTCGGTGAGGTTCATGGCCGCCACGTAGGCGTCCTCGGGCAGCGAGCGGGAAAGCTGGACGACTTGCTCAAAGAGGGCCAGTGCCGTGCGCACCCGGGCCTCGGTGTCGCGGGTGAAGGGGACCGGCTCCTCCAGGGGCTGGATCTGGGCGCGGAGGTAGGGCCAGGTCTGGCTGAGACCCGCCAGCCGGACCCGGCGCCGGCCCTGGCCCAAAACGCTGGTGGTGCCGTCGGGCAGGCGCAGGATGCGGCCCACGACCATCTCGACGCCAACGGTGTAGAGGTCCTCCAGGCCCGGCTGGCGCACCTCGGGATCGCGCTGGGCGACGACGACGATCAGGTTGTCGCTGCCGATGGCCGCCTCTACGGCCTTGATCGACCGGTCGCGGCCGATGACCAAGGGGGCCATCATGTGCGGAAAGACGACGGTGTCGCGTAACGGCAGCAGCGGATAGTCCGTCGCGAATTCGCCAGCCTCCGGCTGGAACTCGTCGGTATCAAAAAATCCAAACTCAAAATCGTAGGTCAATGTGGGCTATGCCTCCATTTGAACAGGTATGCAGGGGCAATATAGCACAGGATGAACGAAAAGACAACTCGGCTCCAGGCTGGATCGGTTTGAGCCTAGAGCGGATCGGATGGCGGCAGGGGCTCGCCTTGCCGGGCGAACCAGGCAGCCCGCGCCTCGGCGGCGACGAATACGGAGCCGGTGCAGCAGACCAGGGTGCCGGGGCCGGCTTTGGCCAGGGCCAAGTCCAGGGCCTGGGGCACGGCCGGGCTCGTCTCGACGTCGAACCCCAGCTCGGCCGCCTGCTCCTGGATCCAGGCCGGGTCGGCGGCCCGGGGATGCCGGGCCTGGGTGGCGATGGCCCGGTCGGCGCCGGCCAGAAGCGCTTCCAGCAGTGCCGGCGTCACGTGGTCGGCCGAGGCGCCCATCACGACGACGAGTCGCTGCGGATCGAATACGTCGCGCAAGGTCGCAATCAGCTTGCACGCCGAGTCGCCATTGTGCGCGCTGTCGGCCACCAGCAGCGGCTCGCGGCTCAGGACCTCCAGCCGGGCCGGCCAGTGGACGGAGCGCAGCCCCACGCGGATCGCGTCTGCCGAAACCTGGACCCCGGCCCCTTCCAGCAACGAGACCGCGGCCAACGCCGTCGTGGCGTTCACCACCTGGACCCGGCCCAGCAGCGGCAGCCTCAAATCCTCGTACGATTCCCTCCCGTGGTGGACCGTGAAAGATTGGCCCTGGGGGCTGTCCTCTTGCATCTCCCAAGTCCAGTCGCGGCCGACGAGGGTCAAGGGCGCGTTCTGGTCGCGGCACACCGCCTCGATGGCGGCCAGCGCCTCGGCCACCTGGGGGGCGCAGACGACGGGCACGCCCGGCTTGACGATGCTGGCCTTTTCGCGGGCGATCTCGGCGTGGGTCTCGCCCAGGATGGCCGTGTGGTCGAGGCTGATGGAGGTGACGACGGCCACCGCCGGCGTGACGACGTTGGTCGCGTCCAGCCGGCCGCCCAGGCCCACCTCCAGCACCGCCCACTCGACGCCCTGCTCGGCGAACCAGGCAAAGGCCAGCCCCGTCATCACCTCAAAGGTCGTGATCTCGGGGATCTGGGCCAGCAGGGGCCGCATCTCGGCCACCAGGCGGACCACCTCGTCCTCGGGGATCAGCGCGCCGCCCGCGCGGATGCGCTCGCGGAAAGTGTGGAGGTGGGGTGAGGTGTAGAGCCCGGTGCGCAGGCCCGCTGCCCGCAAGATCGACTCGATCAGGGCCGCCGTCGAGCCCTTGCCCTTGGTGCCGGCGATGTGGACCGACTCGAAGGTATGGTGGGGATCGCCCAGCAAGGCCAGAAGCCGGCGCACCCGGTCCAGGTTGTAGAATTCGGGGGCGTAGGCCGCCAGACCCCGCTTCTCATAGTCGGTGAAGTGATAGATGTACTTGAGTGTGTCGCGATAGGTTGATTCTGTTGACAAGAGCCCCCCTCACCCTACCCTCTCCTCCAGGGGAGAGGGTGTTTCTCCCCTCCCTTGGGGGACACGTCGTTAGCGCCCCAGGCGGGGGCCGGGGGAGGGGGAAAGTTACCTACAAGTCACCAATTCCCCCATTATCCCAATCTCTCTCCCAAGCGAGAGGGTCGCTTTCTTCCCCGCCATTCTAGCCTAATTGTCCTGAAATGTAAAGTCGCCGGTGGCGGTTATGTGATAGTGACACTGGGGGACCTGTCCCCCCAGTGTCATTTCTACATTGCCGCCATCAAGTTGCCAAAACCCAGTGAGGGTGGTATGATGGAGCGCGGAGGAACCGAGAGCTTGCCGAGACCGCAGAGAACCTGGCGAATCCATATCTTGGTCGTGCTGGCCTACACCCTGCTGGCCCTGGCGTTGACCTGGCCGCTGGTGGCCCACTTTGGCAGCCACGTGCCTGGCAACGGCGTGGACGATCCGCCCCTCACCTGGAACCTGTGGTGGGTGAAACACGCCCTTCTGAACCGGGCGACCAACCCCTTCGACTGCGACTATTTGTTCTACCCGCTGGACATCAATCTGGCCTTTTACACCCTGACGGTGCTCAACGGGCTGCTCTCCATCCCCCTGCAAGCCGTTTTCGGCCTCGTGCTCACCAGCAACCTCCTCCTTCTCTCCTCCTTCATCCTCAGCGGCTACGGTGCCTTTCTTCTCATCAGACACCTCCTACACAATATCCAATATCCAATATCCAATATCCGTTCCGAGACGTCAAAGCGGTATTGGAAATTGGGTATTAGCGATTGGGCTGCGTTCACAGGCGGCCTGCTGTACGCCTTTGCTTCCAGCAAGCTCTTTTACGCCGCCCTGGGCCAGTGGAACATTGCCAGTTCGCAATGGATTCCCTTCTACGTGCTCTATCTGTTCAAGGTGGGCGAGCGGCCCCGGCGCTGGCGCTATCCCCTGCTGGCTGCCCTCTTTCTCCTCTTTCAGGCCTACGCCGAGATGACCTACGCCTCGTTCCTGGTCTTGTTCACCGCGCTGTGGGCCGCGTGGCAACTGCTCGGCTCAATCCTACGCACCACGCACCACGCATCACGTATCACGCCTCACGCCTCACGGTCGAGATGGCGGCTGCTGGGCACGCTGGTTGTCCTGGGCCTCGTCTTTGCCCTGGGCTTGACCCCCATCCTGGCCATGATGGTGCCCGACCTGCTGGCCGAAAGGGACATTTTTGTCGAGGGCGGCGGCTTTGCCGACGTCTTTTCCGCCGACCTGCTCGGCTTCCTGGTGCCGACGATGCACCACCCACTTTTCGGCTCGCTGGTGGCGCGTTTCAATTTCCATCACACCGTCGGCCAGCACCTGTTCCTGGGCTACGCGACGCTGGCCCTGGCCGTGCTGGGGGCCGTCGTCGCCTGGCGCCGGCCGGCCGTCAAGTTCTGGGCGCTTTCGGCCCTGACCTTCTGGCTGCTGACCCTCGGCCCGACGCTGCACGTGAACGGCCACGACACCGGCCTGCCCCTGCCCTTTGCCCTGGTTGCCCAACTGCCCTTCTTCAAAGGCAACCGCTATCCCAGCCGCTACAGCGTGCTGCTCGTCCTCAGCCTGGCGGTGCTGGTTGGATTCGGCGCCCGCTGGCTGCTGGGGAGAGTTGCAAGTAGCAAGTCACAAGTTACAAGTCCGTCACGAGCCTCGGGCAACTTTTTACTTCCAACTTGTTACTTGTTACTTGCAACTCTGCTCCTCTTTGAGCACCTGTCCATCCCCCTGCCCCTGTCCGACATGACCGTGCCGCCCGTCTATGACGAAATTGCCGCGATGCCGGGCGACTGGACGCTGCTCGACGTGCCGGTGGCCTGGCGCAATGGCTTTCGCGTGACGGGCACCGAGCACCCCATCATCATGTTCGAGCAATACTACCAGAGCGGGCACCACAAGCGGCTGCTGGCGGGCAACACGTCGCGTAACCCGCCCCTCAAGTTTCAGTATTTCACCGAGGCGCCGGTGATCAACACCCTCATCGCCCTGGAGACCGGCCACACGGTGGACCCCGCCATCGCCGCCGCCGACCAGGCGGTTGCCGCCGACGTGCTCCGCTTCCTCGACGTCCGCGCCGTGGTCGTCCATCCACAGGCCGGGCCGGAGGTTGCGCCCTACGTCGAGTCGGTGCTGCCGGTCGAGGGCTTCTACGAGGACGACGGGACCCACGCCTACCGGGTGGACCTGCCCCCCTGGCCCGCCGAGTGGACCGTCGAGCCGGGCGACGCATTGAGCCTGTTGAGCTACGCCGAGGGTTGGGGCGAGCCGTCGGGCGGCGTCATCTGGGCCCAGCGCCAGGCCGCCCGCCTGCTGCTACCGGCCAACGGCCAGGCCCAGCGGCTGAGTTTCCGCGCCTACGCGCCAGCGGACGGCCAGCAACTGCGAATCGAAGCCAATGGCCGGAACGTGGCACGGCTGGATTTGGCCGCCGGCTGGCTCGACTACGAGGTCGCGCTGGCGGCCGAGATGGTGAGGGAGGGCCTGAACGAGGTCTGGCTCCATTTCGAGACCTTGGTTCCGGCGGAGGAGGTGCAGCTCTCTTCGTGGGCCATTGCCGATACGGGCAGTTCCGGTGAGCTGAGTCGAACCGTCGAATCGCCCGTCAACCTGGTCGTGCAGAGCGCGGGCCAGGAGGTGGGTAATTTCGGCCACATCTTTGTCGACGGCGTGGACGTCTCGCCCGGCGAGCGGGGCTACAACCTGGCCGTGATCCATCCGGTCAGCGGCGAGGTGGTCGCGGCGGCCGCCTTTGACACCCACCTCGATCCGGGTGCCAGCCGGGCGCTGGCCGCCTTCCTGGGCGACGTGCCGCCGGGCCACATCGTCGCCGTGGCCGCCGCCGACGAGGCCTCCCGCCTGTTGGGCGAGGAGGCCGTGGCTGCCCTGCGGACCCTCGGCGCGAGGGGCGATCTGCGGGAGCGGTTTCGCTGGGGCCACGCCATCGTCGGCGTCAAGGGGGCTGCGCCCGGCGCAGCCCTGGAGGCGCTGGACTGGATGCGGCCGGTCACCCTGGTCGTCGGCGAAGGGGCGACCGAGCCCGGCCTGGCCGCGGCCCTGGCCACGATCCGCCTCACGGCCATCCCAACTACCCCCTGAACTTGACAGAGCCTGGCCCAGGGCCTATAATCCGAACGATTGGCCCATCTACCACTACCAAGGAGCAAAGACCATGATCGACGTAAACGAACTGCGCAAAGGCGTGACCTTTACCCTGGACGGGGAACTCTACAAGGTAATCGACTACCAGCACCACAAGCCCGGCCGGGGCAAGGCCATCATCCGCACCAAGGTCAGGAACCTGCGCACCGGCACGACTCGCGATCGGAGCTTTACCTCGGGCGACCGGGTCCAGGACATCCGGCTGGACCACCGGATCGTCCAGTATCTCTACAGCGACGACCGCTTCTACTACTTTATGGACACCGACACCTACGAGCAGTTCCCGCTGCCCGACGCGGTGCTCGAAGAGGCCAAACCCTTTTTGACCGAAAATATGCAACTGGAGCTGGTCAGCTACGAGGGTGAGCCCATCGACGTCGAGTTGCCCATCACCGTGGACCTGGAAGTGATCGAGGCCCCGCCCGGCTACGCCGGTGACACGGCCTCCGGGGCGACCAAAGAGGTGGCACTGGAGACGGGCTACAAGGTCCAGGTGCCCCTCTTTATCGAAGAAGACGACGTGTTGCGTATCGACACCCGCGATGGCCGCTACGTGACCCGCGTGTAGCATCACCCGCACCGACGGTTGCGACGGGCCTTCTCCCTGAGGAGAAGGCCCGTTTTCTGCCTTTGGAAGATGCTCTCCCTACTCACGCTCCTCCACCAGCCGGGCCAGGGCGCGCCGGTAGACATCGAATGCCCGTTGTCCATAGAGCACCAAGCGCACCAGCTCGATGCCATCCTCGCCCTGGGCGGCCAGATAGTCCCTCACCGTCCGCAGGGCGACCAGGGCGGCCTCCTCCAGGGGGTAGCCATAGGCTCCGGTGCTGATGGAGGGAAAGGCCACGCTCCGCACGCCGTGTTCGGCGGCCACTTCCAGGCTGCGGCAATAGGCGCTGGCCAGCAGCTCGGCTGCCCGCTCCGGCCCCTCCTGCCAGTAGATGGGGCCGACGGAGTGGATCACGTATTGCGCCTTGAGCTGCCCCCCGGTCGTGATTTTGGCCTCGCCCGTCGGACAGCCGCCAGCTCACGGCATTCGGCCATGATCCCGGGGCCGCCGGCGCGGTGAATGGCGCCGTCCACGCCTGCCAGATCAGGAGTCCGCCCATGGCCAGCATCACCAGCCCGCAGAGGGCCAGCACGCGCCGGTACCAGACCGGCGAGAGTCGCGCCCGCTGCCGGCTCACGGCCAGGGCCACGGCCATCTTGGAGCCGACGAGCAAGGCGTAAAAAGGCACGACGAAGGCCAGGGCGTGCCAGGGGGAGTTTGCCCAGCCGCGCACCACCGCCGGGCCGCCCACCGCGAACCAGAAGAGGTAGGGGTGAGGGCTGGTGACGTTGACCAACACACCGCGCCACAACTCGCGGCGCGGGTCACCGGCCGATTCGGACGGGGCCGGTAGCGTCGCGGTCCGCGCCGAGCGGAGGATCTCGATGCCCAGCCAGATGACCACCAGGCCGCCGACCGTGCCCACCCAGCGGAGCGCCTCCGGCGGCAGTCGGCCAACGAGAAAGACCGATAGCACGACGATGGGCGCGTCGGTGACGAATGGCGCCAGGGCCACCCGCAGGCCGCCGGCCAGCCCGCTGCGCAGCGACGCCGTCACGACGAGGGTCAGCAGGGGGCCGGGGCTGATGCCGGCGCTCAATCCTGTGCTCAGGCCCAATCCGAGAAATCCCCACATAAACGTTCGCGTAGGGTGAAGCGTCCCCACTGCCTCCTGTCTCATGTTCTGATCTGAATGGCGCTCGTTCTGTTGTCCAACTGTTGGATTGTACCTCAAGGGGACAGAGAGCACAAATGGGAGGGCAGGAAGAATGTGCAGATCACAAAGGGCCACCGGAATGCTCCGGTGGCCCTTGTGCCTTACTGTCTGCTTACAGGCTAGACTTCTTTACTTGCGGATGATCGGCAGGTAATAGGTCCACGCCTGGCAGGCTGTGATCTCGACGTCCAGCGTGCCGATGGTCCGGTTTCCGAAGGTATCGGTTGCTTCCACGCGAACCGTGTAGTTGCCGCAGTCGTCGTACGTGTGGCCGACCAGGTTGTTCGTGTAGGGACCGACGTATTCGGTGCCATCGCCAAAGTCCCAGCGATAGGTGGAGCCCTCGGCGCCCACCGGCGACGAGACGGTGGCCTCAAAGATGGTCAGCTGGCTGGCAGTGACGGAAGCCGTGGCCGAGATGGTGACGGTTGGCTCGTCCATCGCCCAGTCAAAGAACAACTGGAGCAGCTCTTCGCGGCTGGTGGAGGCCATGCCGTTGTTGATACCCTCCAGGCCAAAGCTGGTGTAGATGGAGCGGCCAAAGTAGCTGATGCCTGGCACTTCCAGGCTCGGCTGGTCGCGGTGGGCCACAGCCACAACGCCATCTTCGACGTTGTAGGGACCCGGATAGTCAAAGAGCGGTGTGTAGTCATAGTTGTACCACAGCTCTTCCTGTCCCTTGAAGGGCAGGGTCTCGATCTCGTCGATGTAGTACTGGTTGGCCGCGCCGTCGCCCGAGACCGCCGTCATCACCTGGCCGCGCAGCTCGCCGGCCGGATTGTCGGTGGTGTGGACGTTGACGTAGAGGCCGCCGGTGAACAGCTCGTCCTCGTACGTGTCTGACACAACGACGGTGCCGAACCAGAAGAGGGTATCGGTGACGAGCACCGGCGGGGTAAAGACATCGGTAAAGATGTCGTACACCGGCGGGCCATTGACCCCCACAGTGCCCGTGTGGATGTGGGCGGCGGTGATGGTCAGCGGATCGCTCACGGCGACGGTGACGCTGTAGTCCAGTTCCTGGTTGACCAAGTCGTAGGTGAAGGTCGCCTCACCGATGGCGGTGGTCGCCACCGGCGGCACTTCGTTGGCGCCAGAGAGGGTGACTGTCTCCATGCCCGGACCGCTCAGGTCGAGGGACACGCCCTGGAACTCGTCAGGCGTATCGGCCAGAGGCCCTATGGGCAGTGTCGGCAAGTAGAAGCCTGTGACGCTGTCCTGGTGGTAGTTGCCACCCAGGACAAAGTTGTAGAAGAAGCTGCCGTTGTCGTACACGGCCGAATTCAGCACCGAGGCGAGGTCCTGGCCCATAGCCAGCACGATCCCGCCGCCGTTGGCGTATTCGGTCAGACGGTTCTGGTCTAGGGCGGTCAGGGGCGTGGAAACGGTAAAGTAGCCGTCGGGGTACCAGTTGTCGCCGGTGTAGTAGATGATGGCCTTGTAGGCGGACAGGATGGCCGGATCGGGAAGGGTGGTTGGATTGTTGAAGTAGTAGCCGGGCGTCCAAACTGCGTAGGTCATCCCCAGATTGTCCAGGGCGTCGGTGTAGTAGCTCAGGTAGTCGGGGAGTCCAAGGAGCCAGCTAAAGTCATTGTCGATGATCAGGACGTCGGCCAGCGGGGTATCGGGGGCGACGCGGGCCCAGACAGGCGCGTGGGCGTGGTGTGTCTCGCCCTCCATGACGATGTAGCCCTGGTTGTCGCCGTAGCCCATGCCGGCGGCCGGGTCGAACTCGACATAGATCATGGCCGAGGCACCGGGGGCCAAGGAGACGTTGGTCGGGCTCACGGTAAAGCCGGGCAGCGCCGTGGTCGGACTGAAACCACCGCCGGTGTAGAGGGTGCTCAGGGTGTAGGCCTCGGTCGCGGTGGCGATGTTGGTGATCATGAATTCTTCAGTGTGCGTCGTAGCGGTGGGCACCAGGCCAAAACTGACGCTGGGCGGATCGAGGATGACGCCGGGGTCTCCGGCGTTGGTCAGATCCAGCCGGCCGGCGCCCATGTCGAGGGGCTGAGCCGGCGTCCCGTCAAAGTTGTAGACGTCCATGTACTTGGACGTGGACATCAACGCCGACTTGATGTAGGCATTTGACCAGTCGGGGTGGAGTTGGCGGAGCAGGGCCGCAGCCCCGGCCACGTGGGGAGCCGCCATCGAGGTGCCAGATACCTGGCCGTAGCCGAGGTGGCGGGCTTCGCCTGTGGCGCCGGGGGTGTAGCCCTGGGCCATGATGTTCACGCCGGGGGCTGCGATGTCGGGTTTGAGCACGTTGCCCACGCCCGGCCCACGGCTGCTAAAGCCGATGATCTGGTCTGGGACGTTGCCGGCCTGGTAGGCGACGGTATTGATTTCCAGCACCGAGGCGGCGCCGTGATCTCCGTACCAACTCACGATCCCTTCACCAGCCGTTTGGCCGATAAAGACGGACGGGATGGTGATCTCGCCGGGGTCGCAAAAGTCCCCGCCACAGCTCATGTTGATCAAGCCATCCCCCGCATTGTTATAAATCACGGCAAACTCGGCACCCGCCTGTTCGGCGTAGTACACCTTGTCGGCAAAGAAGCAGCCGCCACGGCTGATGATGGCCGCCGTACCCGTAAAGGGTGTGCCCGCCCAGGCGCTACAGCCGGTGACGTTCCCCGGGTCTATGCTAAAGGCGGTCTTGATGGGATAGGTGATGACCGTGCCGATGGGCAGGGGATCGCCAAAGCTGGCCGTCCCGTAGGGGATGGCCTGCAACGTCGGGGAGATCGGCGTCGGCTCGATGATGTTGATCTCGCCAGCGGCGTAGGTGCCCGACGTGGTGCTCGCCGCTACGTTGATGTAATCGGGTGAGGGGTGATCTGTAGTGCCCTCGCCCGGGCCGGCGTTCCCGGCTGACATGGAGACAAAGATGCCGGCGTTGGCGGCATTGATCAACGCCGTGTCCAGCGCGTCGAACTCGCCACCGGCGCTGCCGGGGCCACCGCCCCACGAGTTGTTCAGGACGTCTGCGCCGTCCATGACGATGTCTTCCAGGGCAGCGAGACCTTCTGCGTTATGGAAGGAGCCATCACCCAGGGAGCTGGCGTAAAAGACCCGATAGCTCATGACCCACGCGCCCGGTGCAACGCCGCTCAAGGGCGGCAGGTTAACCCCCGCGTAAGTCGCGTCCGTCACCAGGTTGCCGGCAGCGGTGCTGGCCGTGTGGGTACCATGGGGCGTTCCGTTCTCGCCAGGCCAGGGGTTCTCATCGCCCGGCGCCGGCGGGTCAAAGGTGCGAAAGTAGACGCGTGAGGCAATGATCTTGCCGTTGTTGTTGGCCGTCAGGCCCAAGCCGTTCGGCGGATAGCCGGGCGGATAGCTATAGCCCGTACCATCGAACATGGGCGCTTCGTGGTGGACCCCCCCGTCCATCGAGGCGACCTTGACGCCCGCTCCGGCGTCGGCCTGCCCGCCCAATTGGCTCCAGATGGCCGGTGCGTTGATGAGACTGGTGCTGGTGTAGAGATCCGTCGTCTGCACCAGGTCGAGGTAGACGGCCTTGACGCCGGGCAGATCGGCCAGGGCACGGCGGGCAGCCTCTCGGTCGGTTGACCCCGGGTCAACCGTCAGTCCGTTCAGCACGACCTGGTAGCTCAACTCGACTTCCGCCCCGAGTTCGTTGATGTAAGCCTCAACGCTGGCGTCGGGGAGGACGCCCTGCATGGTATTGACGAAAGCGTCCTGTTCTGCTTCGAGCTGGGCTATGTAGGCTTGTGCGTCGGGGGCGTTCGCATCCAGCCTGCCACCGGGGGATTGCAGGCTGGGTTGCGTTTTGTACCAGACTGCCAAGGGCGGTGATTCCAATTCGACGATCAGTCGGTGAGAGGCCTGGGGGGCCTCTGCGGAAGCCTCTGCCGGGCCATCTGTGACTGTTAGATTGGGATCTTCTGCAAAAGCAGCGGGGGTGATCAACATACTGAAGGCGATCACCAGGGCCAGTATTTTTCCGAGTTTGTGAGAAAACATTTGGCTCTCCTTCTCTCAAAGTTTTTCGGCTGTCTGCTTATGGATTGATCTTTCCACTACCAGGGTTGTTCTCTACACGCACCTCCTCTCTTGGTCACCGCAAGCCTATTCGCCAGGCGACGATAGGGCGTCGGGCGCTGGTACAAAAGCTACAAGGGGGATCTGAGGAGCAAGCACAACGAGATTGCCACAAAGAGGACGATCTGGAATGGGTGCAGTTGCTCCTATCTCCCGGACCCGTAAAGCGAGAGAAACGGGCTGATTCCAATCCGGTTCCGTCCGAGGGAAGTTGCAGATTTCCCTCGAAACCGGCAGATTCCTGGCACATAGGTGGAGCTGGTCTGGCGGTGGTAGATAAGAGCAACTGCACCCATCTGGAATAGTGCCGGGGCGTCATTCTCGTGTTGAGCCAGTCCTTGGGAAAAAATACCAGAAGTATCCACTCTGAGGCAAAGGTGCATATCTCCCGTTCTCCCAGTCGATTTGGTTCCCAGGCGAACCTGGTGTGCAAAGGCAGCTTTTGCCGCTGAATCGGCAGCCTGTTGAAAAACCTCGCCTGGGTGGTGCATAAGCCCCGATTTCTTTGAATTTATTCTGGAAAATTTAGGCTTCCTCCCCTCATGATGCCAAGGCGGCGTCATGTATATGGTCAGGCACAAAAAGACTGTGCGACGGTGGTCTGTGCTTCCCTGCACAGGGGATGCTCCATTGCCGCGCTTATAGAATCATGCGTCGTGGAAAGTACACTGTGGCTAGATTCTACCTTAGCTGGAGGGGTTTGTCAACTCGGGCTCGTACCAAATCAGAGGTAAGAATGAGGGGGAGGATGGTGAGCGGACCATAGGCCGCCTCCGCACCGGTCAGAAAGCGGTCCAGCAAGGCCTCGGTGTTGCCCTGGCGCCGGGGACTGCCCGCCTAGACCCTCCACGTTTGCGGGTTGAAAGCGGGAAAATGGCCCCCGTCTCGGCGGATTCCACCGACCGTCCTATTCTCAGCCTGTTTTCCGCACCCTAACAACTGAAAAGTCAGCATGAGCCTTTG
>CAYLZO010000123.1:0-15658 GCA_964387775.1 uncultured Anaerolineaceae bacterium | reverse complement strand
CATCCTGGAGAAACATGGCCAGCCGCCAAGCCAGTATGGTTGGTAAAGCCTTCCGAAGCCTACTCTCTGTCGTGGCTTTGAAGGGGGGCTAGCCGTCCCTCTATCCGCCGTTTTCCCTCAGGTCTTTGCAGTGTAGCGAGGTATCCGCCTACCTGCCGTGGCGCGTCCTTGGGCAAGTAGCCCAGGCGCCGGCCCGGTTGGCCCTCCTCGCCCAGCTCGTAGGCCGCCAGCCGCCGCTCGGTGCGGCCGTAGGTGTCCCGGTAGTCCTCCAACAGCACGCGCAGGCGCACCGTCTGCGGCCGGTCGTATTCGGCAGCCCGTTCACCCAAGTTGTTCTCGTGCTGGGCGCCCAGGATGACGATTCCGTAGGAATGCCTTCGGCTCTCGGTCATCGGGCGCGGCTGGGGCGCGGCCAGTTGGGCCAGCATCTCGGGCCGGAAGGCGTGGAAGGCTGCCGAGGCCGTCGCGCCGGGCCGCTCCGTCTCGTGGGCCGCGTGCCACACCGCCTGCGCCCAGGTGCGACGGTTCTCCGAGCGGTCAGAGATCGCCTCGCTCCACCCCTCCAGCTCCTGGATGGCGCCGACCAAGGCCCGCTTTCTCAGGTCCTCAGAGGGGCTCTGCATGGCGCGGGCTACGGCCCCGTTGTACGCTCGCACGCGCGCCCGGGCTTCTTTGAGTTGCGCCGGCGTGAACTCGGCGGGCAGCATGTCTTTGAAATGCTGGGGCGGCTGGGGCGCCCGCTCCCCCTGGCCTGACCGCCAGGACAGGCATGCCCGGAACTGCCCAGTGACGTGGTTCCACAGCCGGGAGACAGCGTCGTTGCCCGGTGACAGTCGCGTCTCCCGGGTGAAAATGTCCGGATCCTTGTGTACGTCCAGCCAGACCAGCTCCCGCCCCACCTTTCTCCGAACCTCGTTGACATAGTCCAGGTCCGCGGCCGTGTCGTACTTGCGCAGAGCGTGTCCACCTCGGCCTGCAATTCCTCGGCCAGGCGCATGATGGTCTCTTCCCGCTCCTCGGGCGTGTACTTGTCCGAGGCGTTGACGCGGGCCACCGTGTAGACGATCTGGCCCAGGTAGGAATCCATGTTCTTTAGCGCCTGGCGGGCCGCCTGCTGCCGGTTGTAGCGGCGGGCCAGTGCGAACGGATCCGACTCGCGGCTGCCGATCCAGGCGTTGGCATCGAAGCCGTGGGCCTCGGCGATTTCGACCGCCTCGTCCAGGCTCCGGTCGCGATCCTGGGCCACGTCGCTCAGGGCCTCGCCAAGCTCCACCCGTGCCCCGTCGTCCAGGGGCTGGGCATCCAGGTGGTGGCCGAGCGCCACCAGGAACTCGTCCCGGTGGCCGCCCTGCTCGATGGCGGCCGAGGCCAGCCACTTGCGGTTGTCGTCGGTGACTTCCTCCAGTTGCTCCGGGGCGACGTGGGTCGCCAGGCGGCGCTTGACCTTGGGCGTCGTCGTCTCCTGGCCCCAGCCCTCGCGGCGCACCTGGTCGGCCAGCGGCGCCAGGTCCGACCAATCGCGGTTAGGCCTCGAGATTTCGTCCAGCGGCTTGTGTCTTGTGACCGGCATGAGCTGAAAGACGTCGCCGTCGAAATCGCCGCCCACCCGCTTGGCGGTGTCGTGGCTCATGAACACCGCGCCCTTGTGCTTGCGGGCGTAGAGAAAGAAGCTCAGGATGCGGCCTTTCTCCGTCGCACTCGCCGTCTGGAAGCCAAGCTTCGTCAGGTCTTTCCAGTTCCGGACGTTGTGCCAGATTTGCACGTCGTGGCGGGTGCGGATGGGGTAGCGGGTGGCCACCGCCAAGGAAGCGGTACTCCGCAGCACCTCGCCGGGGGGCAGGTTGGGGCAGACGACGACGCCCTCCGGCAGCCAATCTAGCATACCCCGGAAGGAATCGGGCAGCCCCATAAAGCTGGGCACCTTGACCCCGCCGCCCACGGCCAGGTCGTGCCAGGCCTGGCGCAGGCGGCGCTTGAGCCCGCTCTGCACGTAGGGGTGGTCGATGAGCTCGCTGCTCACGTCGGCGGCCAGCACCTCCTCCAGGACAGAGGGCTCGCGGGCGTCCTCCGTTTCCAACTCGCCGTGCTCCGTCTCGCTGACCGTTCGACCCTGCTCACCAGAACCCTCGGCGATCCGCTCCTCGCGCCGGATCTTGAGGAACTGCCGGGCGCCCTCGCTGCTCTTCATCGCCTCCAGCAGCGCGGGGATCTGGGCGTCGGCGCGGGGAAAGATGCAGCGCTCGACCAGCTCGGGGTCGAACCACTGGAGGGCCTGGTAGCTGAGCTTCGTGCGGCGCTCCTGCGACCAGGCCACAAAGCCCAGGTAGACGTCCAGGGTGTGCGCGCCGTAGTCGGGCACGTGGCCCTTGAAGGCCGAGTCGGGCAGGATGAGGTCCACGGCGGGGTCGCGCCAGTCCAGTTGCTTGAGGGTGCCCTTGCCCACGGCAATGCTCTTGCCCACGGCAAGGGATGCCTCGTCCAGGCGGATGCCCAGCCGGAACTGGCCCGCCTGCTCGCCGTCCTTGCCAAAGCGCCGGGCCAGCCGCTGGCTCATCTTGCCCGCGCAGTCGCCGGTGCCCAGCTCGCCCTCGGGCACGACCAGGAGACGGACTTTTTTGAGCAACTGGGGCGGTCTCGAGCAAGGCGAGGCCAGCAGGCCGCCGTAGGCCATGATCTTCTCAAAGGTGTCGGCTACCTGGCGGCCCATCTGCCCGTCGGTGAACAGGAAGCGGCCTTCCTTGCGGGCGCCGGTGGCCACGTCCAAGGCCAAGCTACCTTGGCCCGGCGTGCCGTCCAGGTCCCGTGTCAGGTCCTCCAGCACTTGCTGCCAATGGGCCTCGACCTGCTCCGAGGAACTGCGGGACGGTGGAGGAGCGACCTGACCCAACGCTACTTCTAGTTCCGGGAACATGACCTGCAGCAGCGTGTTGTCCAGGTTCACCGGCGTCTCCAGGTCCTCGGCGGTGGACACGTCGTAGACGGGCAGGGCGCGCCGCTGGCGGGTGGGTAGGCCGCCTCCGGTTCCGACCGCTAGTCCACCAGGAGCCGATTCGCGCAGGGGCGCGGCGGTCGGCGTGGGCAATTGGTAGACTGTCGCCTTCCGGCCCGCGCTGGCGCTCTTGGCCCAGCCCATCAGCGCACCTCGGCCAGGAACTCGCGGTAGAGGGCTACATTCTCAACCAGGACCAGGTCGGGGTGGCCGACGACCGGCTCCTTGATGAGCCGCGTCCCGTCGCGCTGCAGGCGGACGCCCCGCTGGGCCAGGTAGTGGGCGGTGGTGTTGCTGAAACTGGCACCGGGAAAGAGCCGGGCCAGCTCGGCCAGTCGCCGCAGCGAGGCCACCCCGGTAAAGAGGAAGCGGAGCCCCGACGCTTGGAGCAGAGGCAGCCCCATCGCCACGGTATCCCAGCCCTGGCGCTTGATCATCTGCAGGTTCAGCGTCAGGGTGTGGAAGCCTTGCTCGCGGGCGTAGTCGAGCTGCCGCGCCAGGTCGCGGCGCGTGGCCCATTGCAGGTGGGGGATGGGCACCAGGCCGCTCGTCTGCTGTATACGCTGGACCGTCAGCCAGGTGCGCTTGATATTGCCCATGAGCGCCAGGGAGCCATAGTCGGCCCCCTTGGCGGCGGCCAGGGCTGTGCGCAGTCCTTCGTTGCCGGGTTGGGATGAGGCGCGGGCTCGGGAGCCGGTCGGCTGGCCGGTACTCGTGACATCCACCTGGGGCCGGAGCACCAGGCGCCGGTTGCGGCGCTCGATGCGCAGCCAGCCCAGCTCCTTCTCCAGGATGGCCAGGTGGCGGTAGAGCGTAGTCCGCGGCCGGCCCACCAGCTCGCCCAGTTCGTCGGGGGTCAGGGGTGGGGTCCGCTCGTAGTCGTGGCGCCAGCACAGGCCTAGGATGCGGGTCATGGTCACGATGAGGGCGTCGTCGGCCTCGGCGTAGGCGATGGGCACCGGGGTGTTGACGTAGGAGGGCGGGCGCGATGGGTTCACGGCTCCATCGCCTCAAGGTCGAGCTCCAATTGGACCAGGGTCGGGTGGCTGTAGCGGATGGAGATGAAGAGGTCGATGAGTTCGGTCAGCAGGTGGTCGACCTCCTGGCTGTGGGGGATGCGCCAGTAGAGGATGCCGTCCAGCCGGTCGATCTCGGCGGCGACGGGAGCCAGCAAGCAGGCCAGTCGTTGGCCCACGCTGCTATGCTGAATGAGGATATCCTGGCCGTCGAGGGTGGGCTGGACGCCGACCTCGGCGCTGGCCAGGTGGCCTAGGGGTTGGAAGGGTTGCTCTTGCATGGCAACTTGTTCCAGTCAATGTCTTGCTTCGGTGACAGCCGGCGATGCAATTTGAGGCATTGTCTGAACCGCAGTTTTCTTGCGACGAGCAAGTTCTATTAAGAATACGTAGACTTGTCCCACGCTGCGGTGGGAATCGGTTGAAGCGACAGCGGCCTCTCTGTGATCGATGGGATACTCTCTCATTTCTTACCCTCCTTTGATAAACTGGATGTGTCAATTCATCACGCAGGCGATGATACTGGACATGCACAGTGTACACTGGTATGGCGGACATGTGGGGACACGTTCGGACACGTTTTGGGACGTGTTTTGTGTCCATTGTCACACTTTCTGAGAGATCTGGACTCGTTCGTGACTGTTGATGTCCATTAGGGGACAGATTTGATATAAAAAATGTCTCACATACAATGTGTCTAGCTATTTGCCCAGTAGAGGTTTTTCGATTAGAATAAGACTGCTTGGTGAAGGCACTTCTTGGTTATGCAGCGCACAGAGTTTGGGGAAAAGTGATGGGTGATATGGAAAGAGAACGGCTTGGAGAGCCAGTCATTCGCCTGGGGGTTAGTACCTGCCTCTTGGGAGAACAAGTGCGATACGATGGTGGGCACAAGCTGGACCGGTTTCTGGTTAATACTCTGGGCCGGTTTGTCACTTGGGTGCCGGTGTGCCCGGAGGTCGAGATGGGCTTGCCTACGCCGAGGGAGAGCATGCGCCTCGTGGGCAATCCTGAGGCGCCTCGTCTCATCGCGCCCAAATCAGGCACCGATCATACAGATCGGATGAAAGCCTGGGCCAAAGGGCGGCTAGAGGAACTGGCGGCTATGGATTTGTGTGGATTTGTCGCAAAGAAGAACTCGCCCTCTTCCGGGGTTTTCCGGGTGAAGGTGTACAATGAACATGGCATGGCTCAGCGCATCGGCATGGGGATCTTTCCTCGCGAGTTGAGGGATCGTTTCCCCTTGCTACCCATTGAGGAGGAGGGTCGCCTCAATGACATGCCATTGCGCGAGAACTTTATCGAGCGTATCTTCGCCTACTACCGCTGGAGGCGAATGCTAGACGAAGATCCAACTCCTGGCGGCTTGGTCAAGTTTCACACGGCCCACAAGCTGACGCTGATGGCCCACAGCCCCAAGCATTATACCGAGATGGGCCGCCTCGTCGCAGATGCGGGTAATCGTGATTGGGCCGAGCTTGCAAACGAATACGGTGCTCTACTCATGGAGGGTCTGGGTGTGATGGGCACGCGGGGCAAGCATGTGAACGTCCTCCACCACCTGATGGGGTTTCTGAAGAACCACCTCACCAGTGAGGACAAGCAGGAGCTTCTGGGCCTTGTCGAAGACTATCGACGGGGTCTGGTGCCGTTGATTGTGCCTCTCACGTTGCTCAAACACCACCTGAACCGCTGTCCGGTGCCCGATTGGGTGCACCAGCAGGTCTATCTCACCCCCTATCCCAAGGAGCTGATGCTGCGCAATCACGTCTAGGTCCCTCCCTGGCCCCTTTCCTTGCTGCCCGCCGTGCTTTGGAGTATAATCACTGGGCAGACAACTTGGCGGCCCCGGCCTCTCGGGCCGCGTGGGGGTTAGGTGAGGAGCGAAGGTTTCAAGGCAAAGCTGGGCAAAACAGGGAAATACCTCGGCGACCGGCTGCTGGTGGCTGTTGGGACGCCGGCTTTCGGGGCCGCAGCTTCCTTCCTATTTGCCCTGGGCCTCTACCTCCGGACGCTGGCGCCGTCGGTGGCCACCCTTTTCGACGACAGCCTGGAATTTCCCCTGGTCGTTCACCGGCTGGCCATCGCCCATCCCACCGGCTACCCGCTGTACACGCTTCTGGGCAAGCTCTTGGCCCTCGGGCCGTGGCACAACGTCGCCTGGGCCGTCAACCTGCTCTCGGCGGTGGCCGGCGCCGTCGCCGTGGCCCTGGTCTACCTCGTTGCCCGGCAATTGACCCGTCGCCGCTGGCCGGCCCTGATGGGGGCGCTGTCCCTGGCCGTCTCGCCGGTCTTTTGGTCCCAAGCCGTCATCGCCGAGGTCTATGCCCTGAACGCTGCCTTTGTCGCCGGGTTGCTGTGGCTGGCGCTGCGTTGGGCGCAGAAACCCCTGGCCCCGGTCCGGCCCTTCTCTTTGCTGTGGGCCAAGCCCCGCCACCCGCGAGCCCTCTTTCTCCCCCGCGAGGGGCTGTGGCTGCGTCTGCCGCCGGCGGTGCGGCAGACGGCCCATCGGGCCCACGAGCTCTACCGCCGCTTCTACCCGCCGGTGCCGCCCAGCCGCCGCCTGCGGCTCCACCCGCTGGCCTACGGCCTGGCCGCGCTCCTCGGGCTGAGCCAGGCCCATCATCGCACCGCGCTGCTCCTGGTCCCGGCTCTGCTGGCCTTTGCCTTCCTGGTGGAGCGCCGCGTCTTCAGCCGCGCCGCCCTTCTCGGCCCCGAGCACCCCGACCGCCCCCGCTGGCTGCAACTCGCCGGCCGCCCCATTCTGCTGCTCGCTGCTTGCTGCTTGCTGCCGCTCCTGCTCTATCTCTACCTTCCGCTTCGAGCCCCCGTTGGCTCGCTGGACGGCACCTACGCCGACCTCGGCTTCTGGCACTGGGTGACGGCCAGCGGCTACGGCGCTTTCCTGTCTGACAACCCGCTGGCCCGCGACCTGGACGCTGCCTTCTACGTCGAATTGTTCTGGCAGCAGTTCGGGCCGCTGGGCCTCGCCCTGGCGCTGGTGGGCCTGATCGCCCTGGTGCGCAGGCCCCAAGCGCTGGTCCTGACCGGCCTGGCCTTCCTCACCTACGTCGCCTTTGCCCTCGTCTACCGCGTGCCCGACGTCGAGGTCTTTTTTATCCCCGCCTTCCTCCTCACCGCCATCTGGATCGCCACCGGCCTGGACCACGCTCTTGACCTCCTCCGCATCCGGGGCCAAAGCCTGGCCGTGCGCCGCTTGCTTGCGGCTTGCACCTTGCTGCTTGCTGCTGCGTCGATAGCCCAGCCGCTGCGCCTCGCTCTCCACAACTACGCCGACCTCGACCTCAGCCGCCGTTGGATCGTCCACGACTATGGCCGCTACGTCCTGAACCAAGAACTGCCCTATGGCAACAGTACCATCGTCGGCCTGGGCGGCGAGATGACGCTGCTGGAGTATTTTCAGGAGACGACGGGCCAACGCCCCGACGTCGAGACGGTCCGCGCCGACGGCGAGGCGGCCCGCCGGGCTGCCGTGGACGCGGTGCTGGCCGAGGGCCGGGCCGCCTTCATCACCGGGCCGATCCCGGGGCTCGCCGGCGACTATGCCCTGGATTCTGTAACCGGCATCATTGAGGTGGACGGGCACCTGGAAACGCTCATCCGCGTGGGCGATCCCGAGTACGAATCGCCCACCGTGCCGCGTCCCACTGACCTGGAGCTGGTGCCCGGCCTGGAGCTGCTGGGCTACGGCCTGCGCGAGCACCACGGCCACTGGCAGGGCTGGGCGCGTCTGCGGCTCTGGTGGCGGGCGCCGCAAGGATTGGCTCAAAGACTCAAAATCTCGGCGCGGCTGGTGGATGGCGGCGGGCGCACCGTCGCCGCCACTGACGCCGAGCCGGTCTCCGGCGCCTACCCGACCCCCGCCTGGCGGCCCGGCGAGGTCGTGGCCGACGCCTACGAGATCCCCCTGCCGGCCGGCCTGCCACCCGGCGACTATCGCCCCCTCGTCATCGTCTACGACCCGGACAGCGGCGCCGAGCTGGGCCGCGCCGAGCTGGCGCCCGTCTACCTCCAGGGCAGTCCGCTCCGCCCGCCGCAGCGAGCGCTGGGGGCCGGCGTCGCCCGGACTCTCTACGCCCGCTTTGGCGACGTGGAGTTGCTGGGCTTCACCCCGCCCGACCCGGAAGCAGCCTACCGCCCCGGAGACGCCCTGCCGCTGACTCTGCTGTGGCAGGCGAGAGGGCAGCCCGATGGCAACCTACAGGTGACGTTCTGGCTGGAGGATGTGGAGGAATACTCGCTCGGCGAGGAACCGGTGGGCGGGTGCTTCGCGGCGAGGCAGTGGGGGGATGGCCAGGTGGTGCGCCAGCGGCCCGCCTTGCAGGTGCCCGGCGACGTGCCGGCAGGCACCTATCGCCTCAGGATGCGCGTCAGCCGCGACGGCCAGCCGCTGCCCTGGGGACGGTGGTTGCTCCCACTGGGCAGCGACCTGGAGCTGGGGGAAGTGCAGATTACTGGACCGGGGTCAGGGCAATGACCGGCACAGGGACCACGGAGGCGTGCAGATCGGGGGCCTGCATCAGCCGGTCCATCTCACGGACCACGGCGACAGAGAAGTACCGCTCGCCGCATCGCGGGCAGACGCGGGCCGGAACGGATTCAAAGATGTAGTGTTTGTCGCGACGATGGCGATAGACCGTTACTAATCTTTCTCCACCCGTCAGTGGCGCGTTGCAGTATTCACAGTAATCTTGATTCATCTTACTTTTAACCTATTTTCCTGGCACACACACCGTAATGATTCGCAGCAATCCCGATGGCAGAAAGCGACAAACAACCTCAATCTCGATATCGTAGGACGATCCACGCACCACCCAGCGAGCGCCGCGTGGATCGTCTGTCAATGTTGCCCACAGTTCGCCCTTCAGCAGTGCGCGACGGACATCAGCCTCAATGAGTTGATCGTCGTCCATTTCCTCCAGGGCATGGATCGTGAATTCATACTGCTCGCGGCGGACAGCAAGGCGAATGCGTCGAATGCTCATGGTTCCTTCGGCACAGCTTTGCGACAATTATAGCCTATTTGAGGCAAAGGGGCAAGAAGCCAGAGACGTCATTGACGCTGCACAATACGATTTGTGTGGAGAGCAGTCCTGTGGTAGACTCAAGATCGTGTTCGCGACGGGCAGCCGGTGCCTTGGGAGCGGCGGTTGGTCCCGCTGGGCAGTGACCTGGACCTGGGCTCAGTGCAGATCGGTCGCTAACGTAGACCTCTCTGGTCCGATTTGCAGCTTGCCCGGTTCTGTGGTAAACTGGGGCCGGTGGCGAGGTCGCTCCGGCCGGTGGGGAGCGGCTATCCTTTTTTGCAGGAGAATTCAACCGTGCGCGTGTTGTTTGTGACGCAACAAATCGATTACGAGCCGCAAGGCATCATGCACCTGTCCAGCGCGCTCAAGGCGGCCGGGCACCAGGTCGAGCTGGCCGTGACGGCTCGTCACGACCCGCTGGCCGCCGCCCGCGAATTCGAGCCCGACGTGGCCGCTTACTCGGTTATCACCGGCTCGCAGCGAACCTACCTCGACGTCAACCGCCGGCTCAAAGCCGAGATGCCCGGCCTCTTTTCGGTCTTTGGCGGGCCGCACCCCACCTTTTTCCCCGAGATGGTCAGCGAAGAGGGCGTGGACGGCATCTGTCGCGGCGAGGGCGAGGCAGCCCTGGTCGAGTTGGTCGACGCCCTGGGCGCGGGCGGCCCGACGGCGGTGCTGGAGCTGGACAACTGGTCCTTTCGCCACAACGGGCATACCATCACCAACCCGGTCCGGCACTACATCGAGGACCTGGACAGCCTGCCCTTCCCCGACCGGGCGCTCGTCTACGAGCGCGATCCCCTCGCCGCCAAGAGCAAGATCAAGCACTTTCTCACCGGGCGGGGCTGCCCCTACAACTGCACCTATTGCTTCAATCACGCTCTGAGCGAGATCTATCGCGGCAAGGGCAAGCGCTTCCGCCAGCAGAGCGTCGATTACGTCATCGAGGACATCGGCCGGGTGCGCGACCGCTATCCACTCGAATTCGTCGTGTTCGTGGACGATACCTTTGTGCTCTCTAACGAGTGGCTGGCCGAGTTTGCCGAAAAGTATCCAAAAGAGATCAGGCGGGCGGGGCGCCCGGTGCCCTTCTTTTGCAACACGCGGGCCAACCTCGTCACAGAGGAGCAGGTGCGGCTGCTCAAGGCGGCCGGCTGCCACTCGGTCAGCATGGGCATCGAGACAGGCAACGACCGCATCCGCAACGAGCTGCTCAAGCGGCGCATGAGCCGGGAGCAAATCCTGGAGGCGGCGCGCCTCATCCGCGAGGGCGGGCTGCACTTTACGACGACGAACATGATCGGCCTGCCGACCAGCACGCTGGAAGACGATTTCGAGACGCTGGCGCTCAACGTCGAGGCCCGGCCCGCCTACGCCCACGTGTTCATCTTCCAGCCCTATCCGCGCACCGAGCTGGGCGAGTTCACCCGCGAGCACGGCTGGATGGTCGGCACCTTCGACGACATCGGCGAGGTGGCCTGGGATCACTCGGTGCTCGAGTTTGAAGACGATCACAAGCGTGGGCTGTCCGTCTTGCAGCGCTTTTTCGCCATCGGCGTCGAGTGGCCGCGCGCCGTGCCCCTTATCCGCCGCTTGCTCAGGCTGCCCGACAACCCGGTGTTTTTCCTGCTCAACAAGCTATGGAAGGGCTGGGCCATCAAGAACCGCGTGCACCCCATCAAGCTCAGCCTGCGGGAAGTGGTCGAGACGGCGTGGCATTTCATGCGGATCAAGTCATAAGTTCGGCTTGGCTAGACAGGAGGTCCAAGTCATGAGTATGTCTGTCGAAAGGACGCAGGTTTACGAAGAGATCGACCGCATCCCTGAAGAAAGGCTGTGGAGTCAGAGGTGTCTGTAATGCGTTTTGCCGGTTCGTGGAAGGACATGCCGGAAGAGACGTTTGCCGCCTTCGCACAGGAGATCGCAGATCGTCGCCGACGAGCTTTTTCAAGGAGACGGCACAGTGAAAAGGGACGCCCCTCGATGACATTGACCTCTTGATAGCCGGGGTGGCTCTGGCCAACGACTGGATCCTGGTGACGCACAACACGAAGCATTTTGACCGGATAGAGGTATTGCAGCTTGAGGATTGGAGTGATTCGTAGATAGCACTCGAATCCAGGCTGAAGCGGCGCGGCATTCTATAAAGATGAAATCCTGATTGGAGCCGATATTGCACCTTCTATTTATCGTCAAAGAGATCGACAACGAGCCCCAGGGCATTCTGCTCATCAGCAGCGTGCTCAAGCAGGCGGGGCACCAGGTCAGCCTGGTGGTCGCCACCGAGGAGGACCCGGTCGCGGCGGCGTTACGCCTGCGGCCCGACGTGGTGGGCTATACCGTCTACACCGGGCCGCACACCTGGTACCTGGAGCTGAATCAGAAGATCAAGGCCCGGTTGCCCGGCGTGTTCTCCATTTTCGGCGGGCCGCACCCCACCTTCTTCCCGGAGATGATCGAGCGCGAGGGCGTGGACGGCCTGTGCATCGGCGAGGGTGAGTACGCCACGCTGGACTTGATGAACGCGTTGACGCGAAACGGCGAAGGTGTAGTCTTGAAGGACCCTGCCATCGCCAACTGGTGGTTCAAGCTCAACGGCGATCGGCCAGATGGCCGCATCGTGCGCAATCCGCTGCGTCCCCTGCTCACCGGCGAGGAACTGGACGACTTGCCCTTCTCCGACCGGGAGATGCTCTACGACGCCCATGCCCAGAGCCGCCGGACCAAGATCAAGCCCGTCATCACCGGACGGGGCTGCCCCTACGACTGCGCCTTTTGCTTCAACAAGGCCTTTTCCGACCTGTACGAGGGCCGGGGCCGCCGCTTTCGCCGCCGCAGCCCGGACAACGTTTTGCGCGAGCTGAGAGAGGTCACGGCCCGCCACGACGTGCGTTTCATCCTCTTCATGGACGACACGTTCATCCTTCAGGACCGCTGGCTGCACGAATTCATGACCCGCTACAAAGAAGAGATCGGGCTGCCCTTCTGGTGCCAGGTGCGGGCCAACCTGGTCACCGATGACAAGATCGCGCTGTTCAAGGACGCCGGCTGCGTGTCGGTCAGCTTTGGGCTGGAGGCGGGCAACGACCGCCTGCGCAACGCCGTGCTCAACCGCAACATGAGCCGCGAGGAGATTCTGGGCGCGGCCGAGATCCTGCGCCGCCACGACATCGCCTTCATGACCAACAACATGCTGGGCCTGCCCACCGGCAACCTGGAGACCGATTTCGAGACGCTGGCGCTGAACGCCCGGTGCCGCCCGGCCTACGCCAACGTCTTTCTCTTCCAGCCCTATCCCAAGACCGAGCTGGGCGAGTGGGCCTACGCGCATGGCTGGATGATGGGCTCGTTCGACGACCTGTCGGGCTCGGTCAGCAGCGATACCGTCATCAAGTTTGGCAGCGAGGCCGAGAAACGCCAGATCGAGAACCTACAAAAGCTCTTTGCCCTGGGCGTCGAGTTCCCCCGGCTGGTGCCCGTCCTCCGGCGGCTGATCCGCCTGCCTTCGAACCAGCTCTTCTGGCTGGTCTACAAGGTGTGGAAGGGCTGGGCCATCAAAAACCGGATGTTCCCCTTCCGAATGACGCCCAAGGAGTACCTGGATTCGGCGCTCTATTACATGCGCATCAAGAGCCAATAGGCTGGTACCCGGTATCAGGTATCAGGTTCCAGGCAACCTGGGGAGGTGACGACGTGGTCCGAGACGAACGATTTGTAAAGAGGGTTGTGCCCATTGTCGCCGGGCTCGTCATCCTGCTCGGCCCGGTTCTGCTGGGGCTGGGCGGCCAAGGGGCCACTGCCCACGCGGAGGGTTGCTGGCAGGCCGAGCTCACAGAACAGTGGACCGACGTGGACCTGGTCGGCAGCGTCCTGCGCGTGTCGGTCGAGGGCCTGGGCGGCCTACCGGTCTGGGTCCGCTCCAAGGGCGGCTTTGTGACGATGAACACCACGGGCACCAAGCCTGAATACGGCCCCAACGTCGCCGAGTTTGCGCCGCTGAGTAAGGGCACCTACTTTATCGAGCCGCAAGGGCTGGGCCTCGTCTTTGAGATCTGGCTCGATGGCAAGAGCTACAATCGCGTTGATTTCACCCAGGTTCCCTGCGCGCCGACGCCCACGCCCGTCCTCGCCTCGCCGACGGCCACAACTCAGCCCCAGGCGGCAGCCACACCCAAGCCGGCGGCGACGGCCCAGCCTACCTCGCCCCCGGCTCCAGCCCCGGCACCCCAGCCCGCGACCGGCTGGCAGGGGCGCGTGGCCGAGCACCGCACCGACTTGGAGGGCCGCTATTTTGCCACCATCGCCGTGCGCGTCATCGGCCGGCCGGCGGGCCAGCAGGTCGAGATCCGGTCCGATAGCTGGAGCGAGATCTGCAAGACCGGCACCAAGCCGGAGCACGGCCCTGATGCCTGCGAGTTTGGCGCGCTAAACGGTGGGACGTACACCCTCACCCCCCGCGACCTGGGCGCCAGCCTGGAAGTGGCCGTGGACTACCAGGATTTCGTCCTGGTCGAGTTCTACTACACCGGGCCGGCGCCCGAGACCCGCTGGATCGGGTCGGTGGTGGAGAATACCAGCGGCGCCACCCCAACAGAGCACGCCCATTCGGCCATCGCCGTTGCCGTCGCGGGGCGGCCCTGGCACGAGGTCGAGATCCGGGCCGGCGGCTTTTCGGCCACGTGCACCACGGGCTACAAGCCCGAGTACGGCCCCGACGCCTGCGAGTTCGGCGGGCTGCGGGCTGGGACCTATATCCTCACGCCCCAGGACCTGGGCGCCAGCGTGCAGGTCACTGTGGACGGCTGGGGCTGGGCCCTGGTCCGTTTCGACGAGGTAACGGCACCCGCGCCCAAGCCGACGAGCCCGCTCCCACAGCCGACGGTCCAACCGACGGTCCAACCGACGAGCCAACCGACGGACGAGCCCTCACCCCAGGCCTCCGCCGAGCCCACGGCCGAACCGAGTCCCACGCCCGGTGGCCCGGCCTGGGAGGGCTGGGTGGTGCGCAACACCAGCGGCCAACAGGCGGGCACGGGCGTCTGGTCGGTGATCATTGTGCGGGTGCTGAACTGGCCCGGCCTGCGGGTACACGTCAGCGGCGGGGGCGGCTGGACGGCGACCTGCGTCACTGGCACCAAGCCCGAGTACGGTCCTGACGCCTGCGAGTTCGGCGGGCTGTGGCCGGGCACCTACTACGTGCAGCCCGAGGGCGCCGACGTGCAGGTCGAGGTCGAGATGGACGGCCTGGGGGCGGCCGAGGTCCACTTTGCCGCGCCGTGAGGCGGCGGCTAGCCCGGCAGCCAGAAACGCTGCCCCTGGATGACGACCTGGCGCCGCCAGCGCCGGGGGAGCAGGCGGCTCAGGCGACGCTTGGGCCGCCTCTGTGTGCCTTCGGAGGACGCCGGTAGAGGGAAGCGGATGAAGAGGGTTTCTCGCCCCTCAGACTTTTGTTGACGCTCGGCTTGCGCGTTTGGCTTCATGGCTCAGACCTCCACGTCCAGACCAGGGGCGATTGGCCCTCGGGATAGACGTCGACGATGGCCCACTCGCGGACCGGGCTGCCCGCCGCCTCGGCCCAGTAGCCACCGGGGACCAGCACGTCAAAGACGTAGGTCGCCTCCGGCCGGCGCTCGCCCCGGATGGCAACCCGGAGCCGGGCGCCGCCGGCCCGGGCGGGATCGTCCACCACGCCCGGCTCGCAGCAGGTACGCCACCACTCCACGTCCAGAACCTGATATTCCAGGCCGGGATCAAGTGCCAGCAGATCATCTGTGACCGCGTCCCGCCGGGCGGCCAACGCCTCGTTCGGCGTGCCTTCCGGCGTCCAGAGGCGCAGGGCCTCATTCCGATTGCCCCGGGCAATGGCGTTCAGGTACCCTTCGACCCGGGCCTGCGGCGTCCGACCGGTGACGAACTCGACGAGGCGGTTGGTCGAGCCGCAGCCGAGGCTCGGCCCCAGGCAGGCCACGGCCATCAGAAGTGTGATTGTGAATCCTGCTCGCCAGACTACGTCGCGCATCGGTGCTCCCTTGTGGTATTACGAGGTCGTCGAGATTACGAGCTGCCAAGCCCAGGATACCATCCTTGCAGCATCTTTGCCTGACGCTTGGGCAACGGCGAGGCAGCGCCGAGAAAGCTGTGGAGCCGGCTGCGGAGGAATTCCATTTTGGATGGGAGGCCCGCTTTGTGCTATAATAGCCCAGTTCTCATGCACCCATCATGCGCAAGAGGCAATCCCGATGTCAACCATCCTGGTCATAGACGATGAGCCCGATGTCCGCGCTCTGTTGAGCGATGTCCTCACGCCAGAAGGCCACACGATCTACACGGCGGCCAACGGCCGGGAGGCCCTGGACCTGCTCCGGCGCCGGTCGTTTGACCTGGCGTTGGTGGATGTCTACCTACCGCGTCTTTCCGGCATCGAGTTGCTGGACCGGATCCGTGATCTGGCACCCGAGATGCCGGTAGTAATCATCACCTGCCGGCCGGCCTACGAGACGGCGATCCAGGCCCTGCGCGGTGAAGCCTGTGATTACGTGGAGAAGCCCTTGGCTCATATGGGAAATTGGGTGAAATGCGGTATACTCTCATCTGTGACTAGCATA
>CAYLZO010000122.1:0-15675 GCA_964387775.1 uncultured Anaerolineaceae bacterium | reverse complement strand
CCCAGGGACTATGGAACTTGACAAATCATGTTCTATGTATAAAATATGAGGCAAATGGACCTTTTTTGCGCATGTAACAGGTATTACAGCCTATGAGCAGCAAAACGCTCGGTGCGACCGGTGCCCACCTGCTCACGGCACTGGCCGAAAGCAATCGAACGGTCTTTACGATCTCCGATGCTCAGGAGCTTCTGGAGAGTAGCTACGACGCTGCACTGAAAACCGTGCGGCGGCTTGCTCATGCCGGCTGGCTGGTTCGGTTGACGGCCGGCCGGTACGCGATTGTGCCATTGTCATCTGGCGACGAGGCAACGCCCCAGGTGAACCGTTATGTCATAGCCCGCGAACTGCTGGATGATACACCCTACTATGTCTCCCACGACAGCGCCATGGACATCCACAACATGCTCACCCGCCCCGTTACGACCGTTGTTGTAACGACCCCCCGGCGTTTGGCTGACCGCGAGATCCTGGGCATGCCCTATCGCTTCGTCTATGCGGCCCCTTCGGCGTTGTGGGGATCTGAACCGATCTGGGTCACGCCCTACGAGCGGGTCATTGTCAGCGACCTGGAGCGGACAATCCTGGATGGTCTGGCCCGACCTGACCTGTGCGCCGGCATCAGTCAGGTCGCCACCGGCCTGTGGATGCGCCAAGACGACTTTGATTGGGACAGGCTGACCAGCTATGCCCAGAGACTCGGAACCCGGGCCGTAGCCCAACGCCTGGGCTACCTGTTGGAGCTATACGGCTTGGGGACGCCAGCGACCGTCGAAATGCTACAGGAAATGGTAGGCACCAGCTATGCCCGCCTCGATCCGCTTTTGGCAGACAATGGTCCCTACCTGGCTCGCTGGCGGTTGCGGCTCAACTTGGAGCAAGAAACTTTGCAGAGCATTGTGAGGACTTGAGCATGATCCCACCAAGCGAGATCGCCCGGTTAGCCCATCGGCTGCGCCTGGGTGACAAGACCATCGAACTGGACTATGTGTTGACCTGGGTGTTGCTGGCCATTGCCAACTCGCCGTTGCGTGAACGGCTGGCGTTCAAGGGCGGCACGGCCCTCAAGAAGGTCTACGAACCCGACTATCGGTTCTCGGAGGATCTCGATTTCACGTTGCTCGATGACACGTCAAACGAGGACCTCCTTGCCGCCATCGAAGCCTTGTTCCCCTGGCTGCGGCGGGAGGTCAACCTTGTCTTGGATGTGCGCCGAGTGGAGGCCCGTAGGGACCAGGCCGGCAATCCGGCAGTCTATATGAACTATGTCGGGCCGCTACGAGGTGAGTTGGGCAGCCGCTTTTTCAAGACCGACCTTACCCGGGACGAGTTGCTGCTGTTCCCTGCGGTCAAAGCGCAACTTCAGACGCCGTACAGCGACTGCCGGGATCGCGCCGAGGTCCTTCTTGTCTACTCGACGGAGGAGATCCTGGCGGAAAAGCTGTGTGCCCTGTTGGGGCGCACCGAGCCTCGCGATCTGTTCGACGTGCACTATATGCTCACGCATCAACTGGTCGATTTCGAAGCGGTATCCTTCCGATTGAGCGAGAAGATGGCCCACAAGGGATTGAGCCCGGTCGCCCTGGAAGATGTACTGCTCCGCAAGCGAGATACGTTCGACCGTCTATGGGAGCCGCGTTTGCATGGTCAGATGCCTGACTTGCCACACCTCGACACCGTCATCCGTGAGACCAATCGGTGGCTGCGACAAAGTGGGTGGGCGTAAAGAAGGTGCTGGGAGAAATTGAGAATGAACACATACCAATACTACGAATTCCAGGCCATTGACCGGCCTCTGACGGCGGAGGAGCAAAAAGCTGTGGCTCAGCTCTCCAGTCGCGTGGATCCCCATCCCCGGCAAGCTGCCTTTGTCTATCACTGGAGTGGCTTTCCCGGCAACTCTCGCGAGATCCTGGCCAGGTACTACGATGCCATGCTCTACATGGCCAACTGGGGCAGCCGCTGTCTCATGTTCCGCTTTCCTGTGACGGCCCTCGATCTCGAGGAGGTGCAAGCCTATTGCCAGCCGCTCATCGTCCAGGACTATCTCTCCCTTTCGACCGGGGGTGAATATGCGATCCTAAACATCGAATTCAATCCCGAGGATAGCTACGATTGGGTCGAGGGGGAAGGCTGGCTGCCGGCCATGCTCTCCCTGCGAGACGACATCCTGCAAGGCGACTATCGGATGTTGTACCTGGCCTGGCTCAGAGCGACGGAGGTTGAAGATCTGCTCGATTCCGTCCAGGAACCTCCTGTGCCAGCGGGGTTGAAAGAACTATCACCGGCGCTGCGTACCTTCATCGACTTTTTCGAGATCGATGAGATGCTGGTCCAGGTTGCTGCTGAGGCCAGTGGTCAGCAGCAGGCAGAATCTCCAGATTGGCTGGGACAGGCAATTCTGCAGCTTTCCAGGGAAGAGCGCGATGCCTTTCTGCTACGTCTGGCCCAGAGAGAAGCCAGCCTCTCGGCCAAGCTGAATCGGCGGCTGCGTCAGGTCGCCCCCCTCCCCGAGCCGAAAGCATCGCCCCGGCGTACGGTCGGTCAACTTGTGCGGGAGACCGAGGAGCGTCACGAACGTGAGCATCGACGCCAAGTTGCAGAGGCTGAGGCCCAACGCATCCGGGAATTGAAAGCCCTGGCCCAGCAGGAAAACGATACGTGGACCAAGATTTTCGCCCTGATCGAGCAGATGCAGGCCAAGCCGTATGCGGAAGCGGTCAGACTGTTGGGCAAGCTGCGCGACCTGGCCGAGTATCAGGGGGAAGAAGCTGCCTTTCAGCAGCGATTGAATGGTATCTACGAGCAGTACAGCCGGCGGTCGGCACTGCTCCGCCGCCTGCGCGAGGCCGGCTTGCACCAATCGTAAGAGGAGAACTCATGGACGACATGGAAGACATCACCAAGCTGGCGGATCAAGCCCAACGCCTCAGCGAGGTCACGGTTGACTGCTACAATCAGTCCGAGGAGCTGTCGGCTATCGAAGTCTATTTCACCGATGCGATGCACTTCCCCTTTGCCGCCACCTGGCGCGACCCTGATGAACCAGCTCACGCCGAGCCGATCACTGTTCTCGGCGTCAATGAGGTAGACGAGCGGAGGGGCGTTCTGCTGAGGGTGAAGCGTGGTCAAAAGGAACGCCGGCTATTGGCCGAGCAAGTGTGGGCCGACGATGAACAGAGCGCCAATGCGATTGTCCTCCATGACTACCGCTACTGGGTAGATGAACTCCACGGTTTGACCCCAGGATATGGCTAAACGTCCTGTACATCGAGCTCTTTCCAGAAAGCCTCGAAACCCATCCCGAATGGCAACTTGGCGAGACAGCTACATCGCAATCTGGTGCGCTGCTTTGTCATGAGAAAGACCGGCCTCGTAGGCCGGTCTCTTGTAGAGAAATCGATTTATCGATAAATCGAGGTGCCCCCAAGGGGTCACTTACCAAAAACCTGTCATGGGACCCTCTCTTGGAGGCGCAACCCTTGACATCGGCCATAGTATAGCACAGATTCTTGGCGAGAGCAAACCTGCCGATGCAGCTATGTACTCTCAAGTGGGTCAAGCGCTGCCAAGACGAGTCCCACATCGGGATCGCCAAGTGTAGGTCAGTCAGGAGCTTCGCTCGGGAATTCAAGGCTCAAGTCACGAAGGTTGATAATGGCTCCTGCTTGTAAGAGAAAATCCATTCCCAGGATGCCTTGGATCTCAAAGCCGTAATCCATGCCGCCGACTTCGACCTCGAAATCAGTCACCTCCCGTCGCCCGATGCGCAACCGCCCGATCCGGCGAGTGAATACAGTTTCTATCCCACCGACACCTCGGATGGTATACAGAATGTCGGATGGCTCTGGTATGATGCCGATCCGGGCGACCTGGTCGGCGGCCAGGATCGTAGTTGCTGAACCAGTGTCCACCAGCACGTCGGAGATTTCGAGCTCTACATTCCGGTAGATGACCGTGACCTGGACGAACGGCAGATCATCCCTCAGCGTAAGCCGCATCAGCCCTCCGGATCCCAATCCATCGCCGCTCTCGGATGTCTAGATCCTCGCGGGCAGTGTGCACAAAGTAGAACTCGCGTGCAGGGTATTCTTGGTGCAGTCGTTGATAGCTTTGCATTGCAGCAGCACCGTCGGCGCAAGTCTCGATTACCGCAATGCGATCGAGTAGGCGTTGACTACCCTGGGTGTGGGCTGCCAGGGCTTCGATGATGAGCCATTGATCGGGATAGGCATCTCGCACTTTGGACCAGATCATGCTCGCCTCCTTATCCGTCTGCCTGATAGGACAGAGCTCCTGTATCTCATTGTACCTCAAGGTCCAAGAAGATGCAAACTCGCCTGTGAGAGCCAGCGGCTATTCAGCACCATGGGCTGTTCTGGCCAAGAGAAAGGACCGACCCGATAGGCCGGTCCTTTGGTAGAGAAATCGATTTATCGACAAATCGATATGCCCCCAAGGGGTCTCGTACTAAAAACCTGTCATGGAACCCTCTCTTGGAGACGCAACATTTGACATCGACCACAGTATAGCACAGATTCTTGGTGAGGGCAAACACGCAAGTGTCACGATGCCCTTTTCCCAACCATTGCCTGTATATCCCTTGTTCCCCGTCTCCCCTACGGCGCTATCCCAATCGTTGCATGAACCTGCTCCATCACAATATCCGGCTCATCCCAACCCTTGGCTTCCATCACCGCCTGAAAGGTGCGCCGGAAGCGCAACTCGGCTGTGACCGTCACCGGATCTCCACCGGGCGGCGCGGCAAACGTGTAGGCTGACCGATCGCTGCCCATGGCTGGGATGCGGTTGTCGCTGGCGATCAGCGCCTGCTTCCAGTAGCTGACCACCGGCGCCTCGCCGCTCTGCACATCGCGCAGCACCTTGGCAAAGGCTTTGCCCGGCAGCCCGGCCTGCGCCCCGCCCCATGCCGGCACGAGGGGACCGGCCTGTAGGGGCAAAGCCTGCCCCAGCTCATCCTGAGCTACGACCGTCAAGAGCAGGTGTCGTCCCGGAAAGTCGGTGGGCACGTAGTGGCCGGCCTCGATGTTGGTGATGGTCACCGTCACCGAGACGACCCCCGCCACCTGCTCCACGTGCAGGGTCATGGTTACGGTGTTCTGTAACAGGTCGAGACTCCTCGCGCCCAGGTCCAGGTGAGAGGGGATCCGGTCCGACGGATGCGCCAGCCCACCCACCTCGGGCAGAGCGAAGTAGGCGTCACCGTTAGGCGGCATGTGGCAGTCCTGGCACATGATCCCCGCCTCGGCGTAGGGGCTGGCCAGCCACTCGTTGTACGATTCATAGATCGGCGTGCCCCAAAAGCTGAACTGGTGGCAGGGCGCGCAGTAGCGGCTCTCCGTCATGGCCGGCAGATAGGTGTCTGGATCGTGGATGTCGTCGTAGGGGCCGAAAAAGATGTCGTCGCCCGGCGGCGGGCGGAGCAGGCGCGTGCTCTGGGCGCCGGGCACATTGGCATAGACCGAGCCGGTGGCGGGATTCAGATAGACCCCGCCGACCTTGTGGCAGTAGTCGCAATGGATGCCGGCGGTGATCACGTCCCGCGCGTCGTTCATGTCCGTGGTCAGGTAGCCGTCCACGCCCCAGCCGGGCGCGTGACAGTTGGCACAGTTGCCGGCCGTGCCCGGAAAGTCGAGCACGTAGCCGGGCGTGACAGGCAGGGTGCCCGTCAGATCGGTGCCGTTGTACAGGCTGAAGAAACGCGGATTGGACGTGGCCAGGCCGTGGGCGTTGGTGATCCACTGGGCCACGATCATCGGGTGGCAGTTGCCGCAGGCCCCCGTCGAGGTGCCGCTGATGGGCGATACCCACTCGTATTCGGGATGGTCCTTCCGGTGATAGAGCCGCACGGTGAGGGTGATGCCGCCGACGGTGGGTGTGACGTGGGTGCTGGCGATATAGTAGCCGTCGGCCCAGGCGGTGATCTCGATCTCCTGGCCTTCGGGCAGGCCGCCGAGGTTGAACTGGCCGTCGGGCGCCGTCGTGGTGGCGTGGTCAGTTGCTCGCCAGCGCACTGTAGCCCCGGTCAGGGGAATGCCGTCACGGTCGACGACGATGCCATCGACCGTAGCGGCAGGAGCGGCCGATACGCCGAGCAGCAGGCCCACACCGCCGAACAGCAAGGCCAGCGTTCCGAGCAACGGTAGCCAGAGTCGAGTTCCCACGTCCTTGCTCCTCCCTTTTTCGTGATGGTCAGTTCTTCGTCACCAACGGCAGGTAGATTGGGAAGAACCCACCTGGATCCTCTCCGCCTTGGACAAAGACCTCCTCGCCGATCAGCGTCACGGCGGCAGCACAGGGTGTCTCTGCCCCAACCGCCAGCAGGTGAATACTCACTTCGTCGGCCAGGCCCTCCCACCGTCCCTCGCGAGCCGTCAGGCTCAGCATCGGAAAGTCTTCGTGGAGCGCTCTGGCGTCGTAGACGAGGGTAAAGAAACCGCCAGGACCTGGGGTCAGGCTGCCCTGACCCATGACCACGCCCTTGTCGTGGATGGTATAGTAGACGGCCGTCGTCCCCGCCGGCGCGCGCCCCTGGATCTCGACCGGCTTGACTTGAGAGTCCGACCAGACGATAAAACCGGGTTCTGGCGCGGAGATGTGCAGGGCAGGGGCCCCTGGATCGACGACGTAGAATTCGTAGCGTCCGCTGGTGCCCAGCACGGTGCCAGTGTTGTGGCTCTGGGGCGTGACGCCGATGGGCGGATAGGGCCGGTCGTGTTCGACGAAGACGTCCACCGTCCAGCGGCCCACTTCGTTGGCCACAAAATCAAAGGAGGGGTCATAGAGCCAGCCGATCTTGTTGGCGTGCCAGCTTTGGCTGTATGTGGCGCCGCCAGGCGAGGTGATGGTCACGTCGACGCGGCTGTCCAGCGGCGGCCCGACGTGGCCGGAGAAAGCGATTGCCTCTCCCAGCTCCAGCACATCACCAGGGCGCACGCCCTTGGGCAGGAAGAGCATGTCGATTTCTTGCCCAAGCAGGGTCATGATCGGACCACCGTTGATGCTGGCGCCGGTGGCGTCCTGGAAGGGGGGCGTGATGCGCGCGCCCACCGGATCGTCGTGGGGCAGCAGCACCCACAGCGAGCTGTAGATGGCGTACTCGTTGAGGGGGATGGTGTTGTTGATGGTACGCAGGACCGTCCCGCCGAACTCCCACTTGAGGTCGCCCGGCTGGTCGCCGTCGGCTGGCTCACCGATCTGGTAGCCGTAGGTATCGTTGAAGCGCCAGTAGGCAGTGCCCATGCCGTCTTCGGACAGAATCTCGCGCACCCGCACGTCCGGCCGCTCGGAGGAGCCATACCAATAGCCCCACAGGTCGATCTGCTCAGGGGCCACCCCGGCGTCGATGCCGCTCTGGGTGGTGATAAAGAGCGGCGCTTCGCCCACTTCGATGCGCTTCTCGAGCCCGACTGCGTCACAGTCCATTGGCGGCCAGCGGTAGCAGTTGGTCGCCCGGGCAAAGTGATCGCGCAGCGTGTTATAGATTATCTCGCTGGCGCCGGTCAGGTCTTTGACGCTGATGATGGTGTGAATCGAGTCGCCAGGGGAGCGATCTGGGGTTTCGTCCCCCCAGTGGACGTCGCCGCTGAAGTAGGGATAGTAGACTTCGAGAGCGCCGTTAAGTTTGGCCGGGGGCAGATTGAGCACCTCGAACCAGGCGGGCATGTCGTTAATCGTGTTGTCCTTATAGTCCAACCCTCGCCGCCCGTGGGCTTCCATCATGGGGGTCGGCCCCTCGACGACGTTGCCCCAGGTCATAGCTCCCGCCCACAGGGTGCCATCGGGGGCCTCGTAAAAGGCCGAGTAGTCCAGGCGGAACTCGCCCGGGGAGTCCAGCCGCATTTCAATGCCGGGCGGCGGCTGGAAATAGCCAAAGCGATTGGCCTGACCGACGATGGTGGCGGTGATGGCTTGATCTGGGTCGGAGTAGGGCATGTGGGTCAGATGAATATGCACCTCGGCAGGGACGGGCGGGAACAGGTGCAAACCGGGTGCAACGGCGTCACCCTGCTTGTAGGGGGTGGTGGGCAGTTGGCCGGGATCCAGATCGAGCACGCGGGCCACGATCAGCTCGTAGGTGCCCTGGACGGCGTAGGTGTTGCCATAGATGTCGTTCACCTCACCCCACACGGCGATGGTGTGAGGGCCGTACTGGTCGAAGGTGTAGGCAAAGGCCTCGTCCCTCGTCGCCAATTGGTAGATATCTCCCATTTCGCCGGTGGCCTCGTCGAGGTCGCTGCCGCCGGGCACGGTGGGCGTGCGCACAGAGGGCTGGTTGATGGTCGTTGGCCCCAGTTGGTCCACGCTGTCATCCGGTTTGATGACCTCGATGGTCAACTGGCCCGACGGCAGATCCAGGGGGATGTGGGGCGGGTTGGGCAGACGGCGCTCGGTGCCCGACACCCAGTAGGATTCGGGCTCGAGCTGGTAGTTGAGGGGCTCCCCGGTTCGCTCGTCCAGGCGGGGGATGACCGCTTGGTGCGGTGGGATCAAGACCCGGGTGGATAGCGCGTAGTCCCCCCTATCTTCTTGGGCGTCCACCCCGCGATGGCCGTTGACGGGATAGTTGCTCAGCAGGGTCCAGGGGATGCGGGGTGGCGCGGGTGATCCAACCCTGAACGATGGTAGGCCAAAGACCGTCTCGTAGTTGTTGTACCAGACCACAGCGACCATCTCCTCCTGGCTTTGGGGGACGTCGGTGCCCAGCAACCACGCTTCCGGCCTATAGATCCCATCGGGCAAGGTGATGGGCACGGTCAGCGTGAACTCCAGATCTCCCTCAAAAGCGTGATTGCTGACGCAAGTCAGAGAAGTCAAGGTTGCCCCGGTGTTAGTCCTCCAGACCTCGCCACCCGCCTCGTGCTCGATGGGCAGCCCGGTGGGGCTAAAGAGGAAGGTGTTGAACCAATTGTCCCAGGGGTGCGGACGGCCATCGGCGTCGAACAGGTAGCGCAAGCCGATGCCAAGGGCGTTTACGTGATAGGTGGGCGTTCCGGTACAGGTGATCGCCGGCGACGTGACCCGCACCTTGGCCGTGACCGTGATCGGCTGGCCGCGCTGGGCGGTGAGGCCTGGCGGCGGCTCGCCAGGGGGCACCTGGAGAGTGCCGGTCATCGCCCAACCAGCCCATCCCTTGGCACCCTCGCCCATAAAGGCGCTGACGGCGTAGAAGGGCTGTGTCTGCCCATCGCCGGTAGAGGGCCGGCCGACGTATAGGATCGTGCCCGGCAGCGGGTTCAGGTTCTCGATGGTAGAGCCCGCGACTTCTGTCTGCCCGAGCTCCCAGAACCAGCGTATGAGGGACCCTTCGGGATCGTACTTGATCAACAGCGACGAGCCCGGCGGGGCATAGAGGTTGGTGGTGAACGCGCCAGTGGCGTCGGCCGTGGTCGTCATGAAGTCGCGGGCGCTCAGGTTGATGACAATCACCGAAGAATTTGCCTGGACGGCGCCTGCCGCTCCGGTAACGGTAGCGTAGCCCTCGTCGTCCGGTTGGCTGACGGCGATAAGGCTGGCATCCGGCGGGGTGATGGGAAATGGGGTGGGGATAGGGGTCGGGGTAGCCTGGGTGCTCAGCACTTCGGCCGGCGTCTGGGCGCTGCTGGCCGTGGCGGTCGTATGGTCGTACAGCAACACGCCGGCCAAGGCAATCAGACATACAGCTAGAGCCGCTCTTCTTGTGCTCATCAAGGAATCTCCTTTCCGAAAAACTCGATCCACTCTGACATTTTGCCTTACTCATAGGGCAAAACTAGCATGAAGGCGACCAGGTCGGCCAGCCCTTGCTCGCTCAAGTGGGAGGTGACGCCGTGCTCATCGCCAGGATTCGCCGCCGTCAGCACGTCGTACAGCGTGGCCGCGCTGCCGTCGTGCAGGTACGGGGCGCTGTCGTACAGGAAGCGCAGCGTGGGCGTGTCGATCAGTGGGCCGAACCACTCCCCCGGACCGTCGGCAGTGCCCACATCGTGCACTTGCAGGTCGGTGTACAAGGGCGCCGGGTGGCAGTTGGCGCACCCGGTCTGGGGCGATTCAAAGATGACCTTGCCGCGCAACTCTGCCTCGGTGAGAGTGTGCGCGCGGGCAGGCACAGACAGACCGTCGAGGAACAACGCCAGGCAGTCCAGATCGTATGCGCGCCCCTGGTTGGGCGTGCCCAGCGTGGGGTGCATATCGCCGTCGATGAGACCCTGGCCAAACTGCTCGAACCGGATGCTGAATTCGCTATCGGCCGACTCGTTCCATTCCGCCGACCAGCGCAGCGGGTAGGTCTCGATCATGCCCAGCAGGCTGGTCGTATTGCGGCGGATGACCGGCTGCTCACCGGGGGGCACCGGGCCCGTGTATTGCAACAGCCAGGTGCGCCCGTCGTGCTCGCCCGCGACGTGGCAGGTATTGCAACTGATCCAGGCGGCCTGGGCCAGGTCGGGCCGGGCGCTGGAGAAGAACAGACGTTTGCCGCGCAGCAGCACGGGCGGCAGGGGCAGGGTCGTGACCGTGATGACGTCGGTCACGGTGTAGGTGCTGGTGTCGATCACGCTGACCGTGCCGGCCAGGGTGTTGTTCACGTAGGCCCGGTTGCCGTCGGGCGCCAGTACGATGCCCCGGGGGTTGTCGCCCACCGGGATGTTGGCCACTCGGGCGGGGTGGGTCGGGGTACTGATGTCTATCACTGAGACGTCGTTGCTGGCCGAGTTGACGACCCACAGCTCGGTATCGCCCTTGGCCAGCGCCACATCCCAGGGCAGGCCCACCGGCCGGTCGGTTTCGGGCAAGGAGATGTGCTCGGAGGTCTGGTGGCTGTTTGTCTCCAGGTTGAGCACCGAGACCTTGGGAAAGACGGTGGTGTCAAAGCTGGTGTTGTAGCCCAGTCCGTTGGCCATGGTCTGCGGCAGATAGGCGCGCGTGCCGGCGGCGTTGACCAAAACAGCGGGAGCCGGGGCGACGTTGGGCCAGGTGGAGATTGGGGATTGGGGATTGGAGAGGGTGCTCGGTGACTTTGTTCCTGGGCCTTTGAGAATAATGGGCAGGTAGGCGCGGTAGGGTCGAACCCATAGCACCGTCACGTCGCCGCCGAGCAGGTGGCTGACGAGCAAACGCTGGCCATCGGGGGTGAAGGCCAGGCCGTAGGGACGATCGGCGACGGCCGTGAGCGATAGAGTGGACAGGTTCGCGGCGTCGAGCAGGCGCACCTGGTCAAGGCCCAGTTCCGCGATGGCGACGAACCTGCCATCGGGCGAGACCGCCACCCCCACCGGTCGATCGCCCACGGCGACGTCGGCGATCACGGCCCGGGCGGCGATGTCGATCACCGACAGGCTGTCGCTGCCCTGATCGGCCACGTAAGCCGCGCTGCCATCGGGTGAGACCGCTACGCTGCGTGGGTCCACGCCCACGGGCACCTCGGCCAGGACCGAATGGTTGGCCGTAGCCACCAGCGTCAACGAGTTGGAATCGGGGTTGACGACCAGCAGCGTCGCTCCGTCGGCAGTGATGGTGATGGCGCTGCTCGATCGCGCCCCGAGGGAAGGGACATCCTCGGCTGCGTGCGAACCGAAGGATAACACGAGCAAGAATCCAAGCCAGGACGTCAACGAGATTCTCTTTGCCACCTAGCCGCCTCCTTCTTTGCATCCGGGACGATGGATGACCACAATCACCGTGGTGGCCTGATCGTCTTTGGGTTCTTTGCCCTCGGGCTCATGGCCCATCTGTTCCCGCAGAAACGCAAAAAGATCCTCCAGGTCAGCAAAGCTCGATGTAACGCCGGTCTGGGCGCTTTGGAGAGAGGCCCGCCAGGTGTCTTCTTTCGGGCAGTGGGACGCCTTCTCCCCGGGCACTCGCCACAGGCGCATGAGAAAAGAGAGATAGTCCAGATGCTCACCCGACTCGCTTGGCTTGCTGCTCATCATCATCCCATTTTCGACAACGAACGCATCGTTGATTATACTCCATGAGCGGGACGAAAACGTCCAGAGAGCGCAACGGAAACGTAAAGGCCAGCCGCAAGTTGAATTTTACTTTCCGGTGTTGTATAATTGGAGATGACTCGGGGGGGATACGTGCACCTTCTAGGAGGGATGTCCATGGCTCATCTGTCCATCCGCCAGTTTGGGTCCTTCGAAGTGACCCTGGGGGGAGAGCCGGTGACCGGCTTTGCCTCAGACAAAGTGCGGGCCCTGTTGGCCTACCTGGCCGTCGAAGCGGATCGCCCCCATCGCCGCGAAGCGCTGGCCGGATTGTTATGGCCCGATTACCCGGAGCCCTCGGCCCGGGCCAGCCTGCGCCGCGCCCTGGCCAACTTGCGCCGGGTGATTGGCGACCACCAAGCTGCGCCGCCCTTTCTGTCCATCTCCCGGCAGACGATCCAGTTCAACTGTGCCGGCGACGCCTGGTGCGATGTGACTGCGTTCACTCGCTCGTTGAAAGCTGCCCAGTTTTCGGCAGAGATCGATTCCCTGGAGAAAGCAGCCGAGTTGTATCGGGGGAGCTTTTTGGAAGGATTCTCCCTCGGTGATAGCGTGGCCTTTGAAGAGTGGCTTTTGCTGCAACGAGAACGGCTGCGGCGCGAGGCGCTGGGAGCCCTTCGCCGCCTGGCAGCCCATCACGAAGCACAGGGCGAGTACGGCAAGGCCATACCCTATGCCCGGCAACAGGTAGACCTGGAACCCTGGCAAGAGGAGGCGCAGCGGCAGTTGATGCGTTTGCTGGCGCTCAACGGCCAACGAGGGCTCGCCGTAGCCCAGTACAAAGCCTGCCGGTGCATCCTGGCTGAACAACTGGGTGTCGAGCCGGCAGCCGAGACGACGCGGCTGTACGAACAGATCCAGGATGGCAGGTCCGGACCTGGTTGGGCCCAAAACCAGACAAGCTTTCCTCCGGCCGGCAAAGTCAGGGAGGTGTCCTCCCCTCCACGCGCCCGAGGTCGCCTGCCGGGCTGGCGGACAGTCGGTGTGAACTTGGCGTTGATCGGGGGTAGTCTGCTGCTCCTGGCCGTCGCCATTATGCAGATCCTCACGCTGTTCGGCGTAGCACCGACTGAGAGGGCCGTGCCGCCGCCCGAGAACGTCGCAGTGTCTCCTGTGGGCAAGATCGTTTTGCCGTGCCCGGACGTGATACCCCCGCAGATCTGTGTGCATGAACTCCGCAGCGGCCAGATCACCCAGGTGACGGATGATCTGGACTTTGCGGAGATGGATGCCATCACCTGGGCACCGGACGGAGAGCAGATCGTCTTTGCCGCTGGTCCAGCACTTGGCTCTGTGCTGCCGTGCAACCACCATCTCTACGTCATCGACGCCGATGGCTCCAACCTGAGGCAGCTTACGTGGGGAAGCACTTGCGACCTCATGGCGAACTGGTCTCCTGACGAAGCGTGGATCGCCTTCAGCCGCAACGGGGAGTTGTGGCTCATCCGCCCCGATGGTTCGGAGCCACACCGGCTGTTTGGTGAATCGGGCAAGTTCTGCCTTGGCGAGTTAAAGTGGTCGCCTAACAGCCAGCAGATTGCCTTCTTGGGCCAAGAATGTCCACGAGCGCCGGCCCACCCCAATCGTGAGGTATGGCTCATCAATCGCGATGGCACCACCGCCCATGTGGTACACACCTTTGGGCAGAAGCCGGATGATGTGCGCTTGTACTGGGACCAGAATGGCCTGGCTATCGTCTGCGAGTACACCTACGGCGATGAAGGGCCTAGGTTCCTGCACATCGACTCTACAGGAAACGGTGAACCGTTTCTGATAGACGTGCTGCCCCGGGAGTGGGGTCCCAACTACTGGCCGCAGTGGGGCATGGCAGAGTAGCTTGTAGGCCAGGTGTGCTGGCCGAAAAACCACGTTTGCCGGAAGAGCATCCGGTCAGCACGAGCAACCCCTTTCCATACAAAACAAGAATCAGCCTGTTCGGCTGACTCTAAATCAGAGAATATTATGTTCTATATCAAAAAGTACCACCAAGGGACCTTCACCGCCACCGTGGTCGCCACTTTGAGGCGATACTATCCAGAGCGATTCGCAGCAAGTGCCATCTGATTCTACGAAAACAGGCTATCCTCATACATGATTTTCTTCCCCCGTGGAAGGGAAAAGTGCGTCATTTGAATCACGCAAGCACATTGCCGATCATCCCTAACATAATCCTTGGTCGCGTCCGAGTTGATTGCCTCATTGCCTTTTGCTCTCTGACTGCCCCCCACGATTTTAGGGTTTGGTGCCTCGATTCTTGAAGCTGTACTCAGAATTCGGAGCACGGAGCTCAAAATTCTCATGGTCGAGTCAGATGACAAGAGTCAGTTATGCGATTTCCAGTCATGTCATTGAGCCTTATGTTTAATATTTCTGCGCAATTCAAATGACGCACTACAATGCCGGAAAATCATTTATGTATATTACAGTCTATCGCTGGAAGGATTGCACAGCTCAAAGCTGGTGAGTGCCCAAGCTTTTTGAAAACCGATGAACTCACTTCCAACTCGGACACTCGAACGAACATGGCCAAGCCCCGGGTCAGGCATATCCAAGTTCGCGCAAGCGTGCCATCAGCGTTGCTTCTTCGTCTGGTGAGTAAGTTGCCTGCAAAGAGACATCCTCGTCTCTGCTCTCATCCCTTTCGGGCAGAACATCCTCCAAACGACTACGAAGCATTAAACATATGTCCGGCAATACCCCAACCAAATTGTCCATTTCACCCGGATCAGTGCCAACGTCGAACAACTCCTCTTGACCATCGGACGCCTCTATGTACTTCCATTGTTCCGTACGCACAGATCTTAGCGCACGATCGAATCGACTGCTGTCAAAGGAAGGATGTAAGCGCTCAAACACACCAAGTGTCGTCGGAGGACCGTATTCCGCAAAGACAAAATCATGTCCTCTATCACTTGACAGCAAATCTTTCCCGGTCCCTTGCCGCACACCAGCATCACTTCTGACTCGAGCTAGAAATGTCGGCATAATATCAGTGTGGGAAACTAGAGCACTATCCACCCGTCCCCCGCCAACAGGATTGGCCATCGGACCATACAGAACCAGTGGCACATGAAGCAAACTATCATATAGGCCAAATTCATGATAAGCCAACCCATGATCTCCAAAGTTTTCACCATGATCCGAAGTGATAGCTACCAGTGTATTGTCCAACAACCCACTGTGTTCCAATTTGGCGAAAACCTGAGCCAGGCAGTCATCCATACAAGCAACTTCGGCGTCATACCAAGAACGGATAACTTCCCAATCAGCATCTCCCATGTCAAGAAAGCCCGCCATGTAGGAGTATCCACCATCCCTAGCCACTCTACGCAAACGGGCAAGGCTTGCTGGACTGGGTTGAATAGCGAAACGATCAAAATATTTTCTGGGTGGAAGATAGGGAGCGTGGGCCGTTATGTAGTGCAAAAACAGAAAGTACGGCTTCTTTCTGCACCTGCCAATCCAGCGGTTCATCACACGCTGAATTCGGTAGGCTCCTCCATCGTTCCCACCGTGAAGCCATCTCCGACCTTTGTTGAGAACAGCATCAATAAAGCGCTCTGGTTCATCAAGAATGCTAGGCTTTTGCCACAGGCAGTAGAAAGTGTCAAAGCCACGAGTAAGACCTGTGTGTCCGCCAAGCCATGGATTTGGCCAGGACGAGGCCGAGGGCGTCGGTCCGTCGCTG
>CAYLZO010000121.1:0-15719 GCA_964387775.1 uncultured Anaerolineaceae bacterium | reverse complement strand
CTATTGTAGATCCAGACTTCCGTGATCTGTTTCGCTTGGCTTTTGCATCTACGATGGTTCGATACTCAAATTACTCCTATGAGCCAAGTTTGGGTAGGCGGGTCAGCGCCGGCAAGTCAGAGATCCTCGACTTTCCGGTTGGCCGGACGGTTGTGGCAAAGCTGCTCGACATGGCGGAAGATATTGGCTGGATACAGTCCAATTTGCCCGAGGAACCGCAGGATGCCGCTGTATTCAACACGTCCTTTTTTGATTACAATGCCTATCTGGCACCGGCATCGGTTGATCTGTTGATCACGTCTCCCCCCTACTTGAACAACTACCACTACAATCGAAACACGCGACCACAACTCTACTGGCTGGGTTATGCTGAAAGTCCGAAGGACCTCAAGCCTTTGGAGCAGTCGAATTTTGGCAAGTTCTGGCAGACAGTCCGGGGCAAAGAGCGGGTAGATTTGAACTTTTCCTTGCCCGATTCAGATTTGAAAGAGCGTCTACAAACGCTAAGAGACAGCAATCCAGACAAGGGTGTCTACGGCGGCAATGGTTGGGCCAACTATGCAGCATCATATTTCAACGATTCCTATTTGTTTTCGAGAGCTATCAAGCATCTGCTAAAACCTGGAGGTTCGGCAGTCATTGTGATTGGGAACAGCATACTTCAAGGTATCATGATCCCGACAGATCGCTATTTCGGCCAGATTGCCGAGTCCGTTGGTTTGGAGTTGGTGCGGATTGATATCCCCAGAGCAACTCGGGTTGGCAATAGCATCATCCAGTCCGACGTTCGAGTGGCCAAGGCAAAAAAATCACACCAACTGTATGAAGCCATCGTAGAGCTAAGAAACCCCACCTAAAGCCTGGTGAACCTTCACGATAACGTCCTCCAAGTGTGGTGACACGCCAGTGAGTCGGTCGGCCCAGGGCCGACCCGGATGCAGCACATCCCATTCTGACTTGGCCTGATTGTAACGTCCACGTCCCGGATCGTGATTTCCGAATCCGTCTATGACTGAATTCCAGAGGGGCGTATAGCGTCGGATCAACTCGGCTTCTACGGGAACGACGAGGTCGCTTTCAATCCCGCCGAGAATCATGAAGCGGCAACGGAACCCGCTGATTTCCAAGTTGGCGGCCTGCTGGATGCTTCTGGCGTGTTCCTGCAATCGACGATACAAAACGGGGGTGCTGGCTTCTCTCGACCGGGCCGTTCGCCAGCCTGAAGGCACGGCCTTGCCCACATAGATGGGTTGTGTCTCGTTTTTGCGGTTCAGGCTTGCGAGGTCTGCGTACAGGTCAAGGCTGCCAAGGTAGTAAAGCGCATAGACCCTTGCTCCCACGAAACTGCTTGGCGGTGGCACCTCGTGAGTCGGTGTTTTGTTGAAGAATTCGATTGCTTCCTCAACCACGCTTTGAAATTGCGGTGAATGAAATACGTGTAGGTGGTAGTCAAAGTCCATCTGCGGTCTCCCTCGAAACGAGTCTGACTTCCAATCGCTTCCCTGATGTTATCAGCAATGCCCCGAAAAGTCAAAACGGCGTTCACTGTGTTGGTTGATGGCTCTGAGCAAAGAGGGGTAGCTGTTGCGGATAACTCCTGTCAAAGCTCGAAAGCGCGGCCAATACTCCCTCCGCAGGCACATTACCCAGTTCCTTGGGCTCCAGCTTGTAGAGCCCGCCGCCGTACACCCGACCGGCGCGCATCAGCGTCTCCGGCGGGATGGCGTCGAGGGCGGCCCACACGGCGCGAAGCAGCTTGGGCCGGGCTCGAAGCTCGGAAGAGAGGCTGACTTTGGGATAGAGCAGCAGGTAGACGTTGGGCGCGGTGGCCTGGGAGTGGTTCAGGATGAAGCGGAAGGGACTCTCGCCCGCGGACGAGATCCGGCCCATGTAGGTGCACAGAAGCAGTGCGGCCGGCCGGTGTTCCTGGGCGTACCAGGGGGAGCGGTGACGGCTCAGGTAGCGTTGGTCGATGCCCTCGCGGACGCCCTCTTGTAGATAGTCCCACAGGGCCGGATACTGGGCTTTCACAACTCGTTCTGGCAGGTTGCAGGTCAGCAGGAACAGCTTCTGGTCGAGTATGGGGTGGCCTTCGGCGTCGGCCTCGATCTCGCCATCCTCTAGGTACCGGGGGCTGGGCAAGATCGGCGTAAAGAGTGCCTGGGGAAGGTTCCGCTCTCGGATTTGTCCCTGGGATAGGATGAAAAAATGGTTGGCACCTGTTGCCACCCCGCGCTTGATGTCGAATAGGTCCGACAACTTGGTTTCTTGGGCTATCTTTTTTCGGCTTGGGGGAGACGAGGCTCGCCTGGCTGGTTCTGGAAATCTGGTCCACTTGTCGGCCGGGCGCAAAGCTGCCAGGGGAATCAGGCGGGACGTCTGCGGGTTGGACAGAGTGCCACCGTAGCTGAATCGGACTTGATGGTCGGTAGTGGGCTCGCTTTTGGTAAGCCAGACAATGGCCGACGAGACCAGCGCATCTCCGCCTGGGTTTTGGCTGCGTCCAGCGAGTCCTGGATGCCGAGGCGCTCTCTTTCGAGCCTATCCACTTCCGGGAACCTGATACCGACGGACACTCGCTAGACTCCGAACTCTGCCAGGTCGTCGATGCGGTGCTCCCACACCCAGTCGATGCCTTCGGCGGCTTCGTAGCCCAGGTAACCGCTGTCGAAATAGCCGCAGAGGAAAAGCACGAATTGCACGTCTGCCCCATAGGTGTGGCGTAATTGGGCGATTTTGATGGCTTCTTCTTTTCGGCGCTTGTTCGTGTTTGTGAAGTCACCGGCGGACTTGGCCTCGATGAGAAGGGGGAAATCCTGACCATCGTCGCGCCGTTTGATGACGGCGTCGATTGGCAGATTGACCTGTTTGGTGCGCTCCTCTTGCCTCACCGGTACGTTGAGCCGAAAGGCAAAGGTGCCTGGTTCCATCGTGTCAAGACTTGCCACGTCGCCTGGATCGACCTGGACGTACTCGCGGTCCTCCAACCACTGCTTGATGGTTGCCAGTTGTCGTTGCTCTTGGGCGTTGCGGATAATCGGATCGGCGACGGCACCGCAGAGGCGGTCGGCAACCACCGTGGCTGCCCGCCGGATCTCCTCTGGGGCGGGTTCCTGGCTCTGTTCGAGCCAAGGAAAGAGATCCTGATCGACCAGTTCGTGGATTATGCGGCTAACTTGCTCCAGTTCCACTTCGACTCTTTTGGCCGCCATGCGGGGAGGAATCCGCGATCTTGTCTCCATGCTCTTGACGAAGTTCGGCTTCACCCCGGCCAAACCAATTCCACGTCTCGTAGATGCCCTTCATCCACTTTCTCTCTCTGCATCGTTGTTCGCTCACGCTTGTTCTGTTAGTTAATCAAGCACCCGACGGACTTTCAGTTGGGCCAGGTCGATGATAGCGCCGACTTGGACGAGAAAATCTATGCCTACAATGCCGTCAAGGTCGAACCCGTAGTCCATCGCGCCGATTTCGACCTGAAAACCCGTGGCTTGGAGTTCGCCCATGAGCAGACGCTCAACCTGCTTGGAGAAAACAAACTCTGCACCCCCAACGCCACGGATGCGATGAACGATGTCTTCGGGTTCATAGTGCAGGTCGATGGATAGTACTTTGTCGGCTGAGAACACGGTCCCTGCCGAACCTGTATCGAGGAGAACATTCGCAAGCTCCGTCTGCTTGCCTCCATGTGCGAGAACTACAGAGACGTAAGGTAGGCCATCTTGTAGGCGTATGTTCATGGCATTGCCCGAATTCCCAACCACTGACGCTCGGTGACGTCCAGTGTCTCTCGGCTCGTGTGGAACACGTACAACTCGCGTTCTGGGGCTTTGCGATGAAGCCGCGCATAATTCTTCATGGCAGCGACGGAATTGGGAAAGGTGCCCACCACGGCCAATTGCTCAAGAATTCGCCTATTGGCCTCAGAGTGAGCTTCAATGGCCTCAATCAGGAGCCATTGTTGAGGGTAATGTTTACGGATTTCTTGCCATCGCATACAGGACCTCCTTTAATGCCTGCTCGGCCACCTCCGGCAGCTCGATGGGGGCGAACATGGAGGCAGGGTAGAGATAGCCGTCATCAGAGCCGGGCTCGCCGTACGTCTCATCAATGACCCGGATAAGATTATGCTTAGCTGCCTTGGCGTCGGGTAGGATCTGGTAGACTTTGCCGACAATCAAGGATTCTGGGTTGCTGTTGTTCTCTAGGCAAATGACATATGCGTTCATTCGATTATCCTCTTGATCTTGATTTTTCGTCGCCCAATTCCGCTAGCTTCGTACCAGTGCAGTTCAGCTTCACAAATCGTGCCGTTGGCCAACTGTACCGTCGCTATGCCCTTCATCTTGCGCCAGCGACCTCTACCATAGGTATGCCCCAGATAGCGCCGGATGTGCACGCCCCGGCCTGCTGCGATTGTCTGGACGTCAGTGATGTCGCTGAGAATCTCGAACGTGGTCATTTTGAATTCGATCTCCAGATCGCTGGTTGGTGTTCCTTCTGTTCCAATGGTAGCAGCAATGCCCCGAAAAGTCAAGGAACTCCGAATGGTCCAAGTACCATCCCGGCAGCGTACTCAGCCGCCGGCCGGATACGCCTCCAACACGTGGATCATCCGCAGCATCGTCTCGTTCACCGGCGTGGGGAGGCCGTGCACCCGCCCCAACTCGACCACCTTGCCGGCAAACATCTCGATCTCGGTCTTGCGCCCGGCCTCGATGTCCTGCAACATCGAGGTCTGGCCCTGGGGCGAGAGGGTTTGCAGCACGGGGTACCAGTCGGCGATGTCCTGCGCCGTCAGGTTGACGCCCTCCGCCTGGGCCAGGGCGATCACCTCGCGCATCAGCGCCTCCATCAGCGCCCGCGCCTCGGGCGACGATTGAAAGACGCCGTAGGGCGCCCGCAGCACGGCCGAGGGCGGATTTATGCTGACGTTGACCATGAACTTCCACCACATCACCCGCAGCATATCGGGCGGCGTTTCGTAGGGGATGCCGGCTTGCTCGAAGGCGGCCTGCACGCGGCGCACCCGCGCGCCGACCGGGACGTTGGTCGCCTCGCCAAAGTAGTGCTTGCCGGGTGTGGTGTAGGTCACCTGATTCCCCTGGCGCAGCGCGTCGATGCCCACCGACACGCCGTAGAGCACCTTGTCCAGGCCATACGCCCCGCCGAGCGTCTCCTCGCTGTCCAGCCCGTTCATCACCGACAGGATGGTCGTCTGTTCGCCGACGGCGTGTCTCAGGTCGTGGACCGCCTCGGGCAGATGGTGGTGTTTCACGGCGACGAGGACGAGGTCGGCGGGCGGGTGGGGCGTCTCGGGGTCCACGACCGGGATGTGGTACGCCTGGCCGTTGACGACGAGCCCCTCGCGCCGGAGCCGGTCGTGGCGCTCGCCGCCGGCGACGAGCGTAACCGAGAACCCGGGGGCATCCAAGAACCTGGCGGCAAAAAAAGCGCCCATCGCGCCCGCGCCCAGGATTGCGACGCTTTTGATTTCTTGCATCGGTTTCTCCTAACCCGGACAGAGCCGGAACCAAAAGGACCAACACTGCTCATAAAATCCTTGCTCAATGTGTCAGGATTTCGTTGGTTAGGCCCTATCTACCGCTGAATGTCCGGTGGTCGGCGGTCAGACGCTACTATGGCTTTCTCTCCTGTCTCTCGACCGCCACCAACAGATCAGGAAGAGAATCCCCGGAACCAGCACGGGGGAAAGGGTCAGAACCACGCTACCGGGCAGGAACTCGCCCCGGATGGCCCAGAACAGGATCAGGTTCGCCACAAAGCCGGCGACGTTCAGCGCCCCGCCCAACCCCTCCCAACGCCAGGCGAGGGCCAGCCCCACGACGCTCACCAACATGCTGAGGGGCATCAGGTTCTCGACGGGCGGATAGCTTTCTGCCGCGTAGGGGTCGGGACTGACGATGTTGCCGATGAGGATCAGCAGGGCGACGCCCATGACTGCCAGGCTCCAGCCCCGGGCGATGCGCCGCAGCCACGTTGTGACGCGATCGGCCTCAGCGTTCTGATTTGTCATGGTTCACCTCCAGGTACTGCTCGACAATTTCGACCGCTCGCGCCACGCCGTTCTCCGAGCGGAGCTGGGCGCCCAGCTCGGTGGCGCGCCGCCGCATCGCCTGGTCCGAGACGGCGGCCTCGATGGCCTCGGCCAGGCGCTCAACCGTCAGCTTTTTGTGGACGATGGGCGCCGGTCCCACGCCGAGTTCGTGCACGCGGCGGCCCCAGTAGGGCTGGTCGGCGGTAAAGGGCACGATCACTGACGGGACACCGGCCCGCAGCGCGTCGGCCGTGGTGCCCACCCCGCCGTGATGGACCACGGCCTTCATGCGCGGCAAGAGCCAGGCAAAGGGCGCCGACTCGATCTGGAAGACGTCCGGGGGCAGGTCGGCCGCCGCCAGCCCACCCCAACCCGAAAGCAGCAAGCCCCGCTGCCCGGTTTGGGCCAGGGCGGCCAGGGCGATTTCGGCCAGCGTGCCCATGTCGCGGCTGATGTTGCTGCCGAAACCGACAAACACCGGCGGCGGCCCGGCCTCCAGGAACGCGACCAGGGCGGGCGGCGGCTGCCAGCCCGGCGCGGCGCCGAGGGGCCAATAGCCGGTGACGTGCACGTCCGCGCCCCAGTCGGCCGGCCGGGGGATAACGTGGGGACTGAAGCCGTACAGAATCGGCGTGATGCGCTCGTTCTTGGGGTCGAAAGGCCAGGCGGTCAGGCGCGGCAGGTCGGGGTGTTTGCGCCGCACCCAGTGGTAGCCCAGCCGCCCGCCGTGCCAGTAGAGCGCGGTGAAGAACTTGTGCGTCAGCCGGTTGTAGACCGGTCCCAGGGGCAGCGCCGGCAGCCCCTGGTTGGGAAAGGCGCCGGTGGGTGCAAAGGTGGCAAAGATCAGCGCCGAAAAATCGGGCACGCCGAGGCGGTGGGCGATCTCGTAGCCGGCCGTGGTCAGCAGCAGGGAGTGGATGACCGCGTCAGTGCCCTGGCAGGCGGCCAGGCAGCCGCGCATCACGTCGGCGGCGATGGGGATGGTGTGCGCCAGGACGACGCGGGTGAGTCCCAGCATGGTGACGCCCGGCCCGGCCCGCTCGACGGCCTGCTGTACCAGTTGCGTCGGATCACCGGCCAGCGGCGCGAATTCGAGACCGTACGCGGTGACGAACGACTCGAACCGGGCCGGGGCGGCCAGGCGTACCTCGTGGCCCGCCTGCTTGAAGCCGACGCCCAGGGCCGCGTAGGGCTGCACGTCGCCCCGCGAGCCATAGGCCAGGATGGTGAATCGCATGGCTCCGGGCCTACTCTCCCACCAGTTCCTCCGGTTTCACCGGCAATTGGTACACTCGCACCCCCGTCGCGTTGTAAATCGCGTTGCAGATGGCCGGCGCGGTCGGGATCGACGGCAGCTCGCCGATGCCTTTGGCCCCGAACGGCCCGGTCGAGGTCGGGTGCTCGGCCAGGTGGACGTGCATCTCGGGCATGTCGCCGATGAGGGGCGCCTGGTAGTCCTTCCAGCGCCGCGTCCGGGGGAACCCGTCCTCCAGCACGTACTCCTCGGTCAGCGCCGTGCCGATGCCCATGACGATGCCGCCCTCGACCTGGCCGACGAATGCCTGGGGGTTGAGCGCCCGCCCCCCGTCGGCGGCTGCGACGACGCGCAGGACCTGGACCTTGCCGCTCTCGGGATCGACGGCCACCTGGGCGGCCTGGACGCCAAAGCCGAAGGCAAAGTGCATGTCGCCGCCCTCGCCCAGGGGCTGGGTCTCGGGCGCGTGGTAGAGGTAGCGCAGGCGCGGCTCGTGGCCCTCGTCGATGAGCCACTGGACGGCCCGGCCAAAGGGCGCTGCGCGCGGGTGAGCGCGCAGCTCGCCTGCTTCGAAGCGAATGGTCTCCGGGGGGACGTCCCACTGCTCGGCGGCGACGAGGGTCAGCCGCCGGCGCAGTCCCTCGGCAGCGTGGCGGGCGGCGTTGCCGGTGACAAAGGTCTGGCGGCTGGCCGTCGTCGGGCCGCCGTCGGGCGTCCGGTCGGTGTCCGACAGCAGCACCCGCGCCCGCTCGAAGGGTAGGCCAAAGACCTCGGCCGCGATCTGGGCCAGCACCGTGGTTAGCCCCTGCCCCAGGTCGGCGGAGCTGGCGCGGACCTGGGCAGTCCCGTCGGGGTAGACTTCGACCTCGGCCTCGGCCGCGTCGGGGGCGCCGCCGCCAAAGCCGGTGTTTTTGTAAGCGCAGGCGAGGCCCCAGGCGATCTGGGAATCTGGGAATCTGGTATCGGGTATCGGGGCGGATTCTAGTTCTTTCACTCTCTTTTCGACCCAGTCGAGGCAGTCGAGGAGGCCGACGGATTCGCGGAGGACCTGGCCGGTGGCCGTGGTGCCGCCGACGCGCAGGGCGTTGAGGCGCCGCAGTTCAAAGGGGTCCATGCCCAGCTCGTGGGCCAGGACGTCCATGTTCGATTCGACGGCAAAGGCCGACTGGGTGACGCCAAAGCCGCGAAAGGCGCCGGCCGGCGGGTTGTTGGTGTACATAGCGTAGCAGTCCACCTTGGCGTGGGGCACGTCGTAGGGGCCGGTGGCGTGGGTCGTGGCCCGCTTGAGGACCTTGGTCGACAGGCTGGCATAGGCGCCGGCGTCGCCCACCAGCTCGGCCTGGACGGCGGTCAGCCGACCGTCGCGCCGGGCGCCGGTTTTGATGCGGATGACGGTGGCGTGGCGCTTGGGGTGAGCCAGCAGCGACTCGGCGCGGTCGTAGAGGATTTTCACCGGGCGGCCGGTGGCCCGGGCCAGCAGCGCGGCGTGGATCTGGCCCATGACGTCCTCCTTGCCGCCAAAGGCCCCGCCGATGAGCGTGCCGACGATGCGCACCTCCTCCTCGGGCAGGCCCAGCGCCGCCGCCGCCTGCGCCCGGTCGGCATAGGGGATCTGCGAGCCGACGTAAACCGTCAGCTTGGGATGATCCTGGTCATAACCGGCAGGCACGCTGATGCTGCACTCCGGCTCCAGGAAGAGGTGGTCGTAGGCCGGCGTGCGGTACTCGCGCTCGACGACGACGTCGGCCTGGGCAAAGCCCACCTCCACATCGCCGTGGCGGACCTTGATGTGCTCCAGCAAGTTCCCGGTCTTCCATTCCTCGTGGACCACCGCTGCATCGGACTGCCGAGCTAACTCGGCGCTGGCGACCACCGGCAGCGGCTCGTATTCCACCTGGATCAGCCCCAGCGCCTCATTCGCGATTTTCTGAGTATCCGCGGCTACAATCGCCACCGCGTCGCCCAGGTAGCGGACCTTGTCGTCGCAGAGCACGGGCCAGTCGGGGTAGACCAGGCCGTGGCGGTTGCGGCCGGGCACGTCGGCGTGGGTCAGCACGGCGTGGACGCCGGTCAGGGCCGCCGCCCGGCGGGTGTCAATCGACAGGATGCGGGCGTGGGGATGCTCGGCGCGCAGCGTGGCCCCGTGGAGCATCCCGGGAAAGACGTAATCATCGGCGAACTTGGCCGCGCCGGTGACTTTGGCCACGGCGTCGGGCCGGGGGTAGGAGTGGCCGACGACGCGCAATAGCGGCTGCGGCTCCAACGTCTCGATGGCGATGGGCGGCAGCGGCCGGCCGGTGCGATACTCGTGGACTGCCGACTGCACGGCGCGCAAAACGCTGGCATAGCCAGTGCAGCGGCAGGCGTTGCGGCCCAGGGCCTTTTTGATGTCGGCTTCACCGACCTCATCGGGCGCTGCTTGGCCCGCCACCATCTTGTTCCACAGCCCGGCAGCGGCCATGAGCAGGCCGGGCGTGCAGAAGCCGCACTGGACGGCGCCGTGGTCGATGAAGGCGCGTTGCAGCGGGTGTAGCTCGTCGGGATCGCCCCGGCCTTCGCCGTGAGCCTGTCGAACGGAGGCCGCCAGCCCCTCGACGGTGAGCACTCTTTTGCCGTCGGCGCGGCGGGCGGGCCAGGTGCAGGCGCGGACGGCCCGGCCGTCGAGCAGGACGACGCACGAGCCGCACTGCCCGTCGCCGCAGCCGATCTTGGTGCCGGTCAGGCCCAGGCCACGCCCTGAGGGGTCGTTTCCCGAAGGGTCACGGCGCAGGACGTCGGCCAGTTTGGTGTCGGGGGTGATTTCGAGTTGGTGCTCGGTACCGTTGACGGTTAGGTTGATGTTGATCGTTTCTTTGGTCATGTGCTCTCTCCATTTGTTTTCAACAGCGGATGGAGCGGGTTCATCTATATTTCTGGCCTGACTCAGCCCAATGGATCACTGAACCACTGAAAGTGCTGAGGCCGCTGAACAGCCCTCAGCGCAATCAGCGTCCATCAGCGCCTCAGCGATCCCGGCTTCCGCGGCTCTGAAATGGCATAGACCCGAAAGTCACACGCGCTCCCACCTTCCATCAGCGTCGAGGTGCACTGCAAGCGCAGCCGGTCGTTGAAGGAGCAATCCTCCCCCTCCCTTCGGTCGCCACCCCCGAGGGAGGGGTGTCGCTTCCTCTCCCCCGGGGGAAACGCCGGAGGCGGCCGACCGAAGGTCGGCGGGTGAGGGGGGAATCTGCCCTTCGAGCCGGCTAGGCAAAGACCGCCACGGCAACGGGCCGCTCTTGGGCAAAACTCTGACGGTGCAGTTTGATCCGCTCGATCTCGTGCAGCGTCTCGGCGGTCAGGTAGCTTTCCCCGCAGTGCGGGCAACTGATGATCGGCACATTCTCGATGACGAGCAGGTTTTCGCCTTTGCCGTAGCTGCGGGCCACGTAGCGAATGCGCACGCCTTCTTGACCACAAATGTCACAAATCATGGTTTCTGTCCCTTCATACCCGATACACGGTGATAATCACCAACTTGCCGGTGACGCTCAACTTGGCCACGACCACGATCAGATCGCCGTCGATGGTTCCGCCTTCAATGAGGTATTTCCACTCTGCTGTCACATGATCCTTTTCCCGTTCGATGATACGACCTGTCAGGATACCGCGTTCGACGTCGAAAATGGTCAATCTGTCGTTGTCCATCTCTTCGTCGGCGTGCAGGGTCATCACGTACCGGCGAGTGCGGACCTTTTCCTGCATCTGTCTCAGAATGCGTTCGTACCTCGTTTGCTCCAGATTGCTTCCGGATCTGCGCAACCCCTGAAAGCGCCGAGGCCGCTGAACAGTCCTCAGCGCAGTCAGCATCCCTGAGCGCCCCAGCGACCCCGGCTTCCGCGCCTCGACCAGGTACTTCCTGGCCTCAAAGACCAACCCTTCGCCTCGCTCCAGCCGGTCTTGCAGGGCCAATAGCTCCTCACGCTTCCAGATTTCGGCTAGTCCGTCGGGATTGGTCATGGTCGGCCGGTCGGCAGGAATGCCAGCGAGTCGCTGACCCCCCGCAGAATCATGGCCATCTCGGCGGCCTCTCGCAGCGACAGCGTCCCCTCGAACGCCTCTTTCAATTCCCAATGCCCAATGCCCAATGCCCCAATTCCCCCATCCACCGACAACTCGATTCGCACCCGCGCATTCTCAAAGACCAACGAACCATCCTGCATCCTGAGTCTTGCTTCTTTTCCCCCTTCCCGCCGGCGGATGGTATCCGCTGCTCCGGCGATGAAGAAAGCGTTGTCGTCCTCCAGTTGAAAATCGGATTCCTCCAGGAAAAGACGCGGCTTGTCGGCGTAGGGCTTGCCCTTATGCACGCAAAAGGTGGCGCAGTTGCCGCACTCGTTGCAGAAATCGTCTATATGAACGATTTGCCGCGCCTGCTCGACTCGAAAGATCTCTCGATTCTCAATTCTCAATTCTCCATTCTCACAAGCCAGCACCGGCACCTTCCAGCGCACTGGCTCGACGTGGTAGGTATAGTTGGCCCGGTTGGGGCAGACCTCGACGCACTTGTCGCAGAAGGTAGAACATTGCAGGCAGCGGGCCGCCTCGGCGCGGGCATCGGCCTCGCTCAGCGTCTGCTCGACGCAGGCGAACCCGTCCCGCTCGCGCACGGGCAGCATCTCGGGCTCGTGCTGGAGAATCTTGCGCGCCCGCACCCACTTGACCTCCAGGATGTCCGCCTCGGAGAGGCTAGGCAGTCCCGATTTCCCGATTTCCCGATTCCCGATGCCCAGTTGCTCGCAGATGGCCTCAGCCGCCCGTCGTCCATCCTCCGCCGCCGCGATGATAATCTCCGGGCCGCGGGTCACGTCGCCGCCAGCATACAGATATTGGGTATTGGGTATTTGGGATTGGTCATTGGTGATGATGGCGCCGTCTTTGCGGAACGAGATTGGGGTGCCATTCAGGAAGGCCAGGTCGGGCTTTTGGCCGATGGCCAGGATGAGGGCGCTGGCTTCAAGCCGGAATTCGGTGCCCGGCACTGGCACCGGCCGGCGGCGGCCGTCGGGGCCGGGCTCGCCCAGCTCGTTGCGCACGCACTCCAGGGCGGCCACGCGGCCCTCTTCCAGGACGACGCGCACCGGCGAGGCCAGCTCAACCAGTGCGTTGCCCTCCTCAAAGAACCATTCCAGTTCCTCCGGCTCGGCGGGCATCTCGGCCTGGCTGCGGCGGTAGACGACGGTCGCCGGGCGGCCGGTGAGCCGCTGGGCGGTGCGGGCCGCGTCCATGGCCGTGTTGCCCCCGCCGATGACCAGCACCTTGTCGCCCAGGCTTGTGGTGAGCGCCGTCGAACCAACTGGCTTTTCGCTGCGGGCGACCACCTCCAGGAAGCGCAGCGCGGTGAACACCCCCCCGCCTTCGATGCCGGGGATGTCCAGCACGGCGTCCCGCCGGAAGCCGGGCGCCAGATAGACGGCGTTGAACCCCTGCGCCAGCAATTCGCCGGGCGGCTCGGTCACGCGGTGGTTCAGCACCAGCTCGGCGCCCAGGGCCGTGATGCGCTCGACGTCGGCCTGGACGACGTCCGGCGGGATGCGGAACTCGGGCGCGATGGCGCACATGCCGCCGGGCACCGCCCGCGCCTCGAAAATCGTGGCCCGCACGCCGCGGAGGGCCAGGAAGTAGGCGGCGGATAGGCCGGACGGCCCGCTGCCGACCACTGCTACTTTTGGTGGATTGGTAGATTGGTAGATTGGTAGATTGGGGTGACTGTCCCCCCATTTACCAGTTTCCCAATTTCCCAATTTACCCCGCTCGAAGGCGAAGCGTTTTAGCGCCCGGATCGCCACCGGCTGCTCGTAGTTGTTCCGCGTGCAGCGCGTCTGGCAGAGGTGGGTGCAGACGTAGCCCGTGATGCCCGGCAGCGGGTTGCGCCGCAGGATGACGGCCAGGGCGCGGTCGTACTCGCCCCGGGCGATGAGCCAGGCGTACTCGGGCACGTCCTGGTGGACGGCGCACTGCGCCACGCAGGGGGCGGCGATGCAGTCGAAGAGCGCCAGCCCCGACTCGACCTTGGGCAGGTCGAAGGGGAAGTACTGTTTTTTGTAGCGCGGATTCGCCAGCGCCTCGGCGGCGGCGGTTTCCAGGGTGGCGAGCGGGTTTCTCGCGAATTCGTCGAGGCTGGCGGCACCCTGCGCCTCCATCTCGGCCGCCACCTGGTCGAGCCACTGGACCATTCGCGAGTAGCCGCCCGGCTTGAGCAGGTCGCTGGCGGCGGTGACGGGGCGGGCGCCGCAAGCCAGCACCGTCGGCACGTTTAGGGCGTCGGCCCCGGCCGAGTAAGAGACGTCGAGGCCATGCCCTGAGCCCGTCGAAGGGGTCCCGGGGAATTCCCGGCGGAGTTTGAGAAAGAGGTTCATCGTCACCGGATAGAGCGCCCGGCCTGACATGTACATCTCGTCGCCGGGGAGGACGTCCTTGTGGTTGGCCATGGCCAGGGTGTTGCTCAGCTTGACGCCGAAGGTCAGCCCTCGCTCGGCGGCCACTTGCCGCAGCGCCCGGAGCATCGTCACCGCCCGCTCGTATTTCAGGTCGTGCTCAAAGACGCTGTCAGGGATGTGGATTTCGTCGTAGCCGAGACGATTGTGCAGGATGTCCATGACGGCGTCCTGGCCTAACAGCGTGGGGTTGAGCTTGACGTAGGTGTGCAGCCCGCGCTCGGCCAACAGGTAGTGGGCGATGGCCTCGATCTCGTCGGGCGGGCAGCCGTGCATGGTGGACAGGGTGACGCTGTTTGTGAGGCGCGTCGGGATTGGGAGGGCGGGGAGCAGGGAATCGGGGATCAGGGTTTGGAGGTGGGCGATCTCTTCGGAGGCGTCTTCCAGGCGATCCATAAAGTGCTGCATGGGCGGGCTGAGGATGCCTTCCAGGTTGTAGCCGACGCTCATGTTGAAAATGGTGCCAAAGGGTGTGTCCTCCCAACCTAGCACCCGGCGCAGCACGTGGATCAACACCCAGGCCTGGATGTACTCCCAGGCCGACTGGTCCAGTTTGAGCTCCTGCGACCACTCGACGTTGTAGCCCTCGTCCTCCATGTCGATGCAGGGCCGGGGGATCTCTAGCTCGTCCATGATCTGGACGGTTTTCAGCTCGATGAACCGCCCGCCCGAGAGCCAGGCGGCCACGATGTTTTGGCTGAGCTGGGTGTGCGGCCCGGCCGCCGGCCCGATCGGCGTCGCCAGGTGCTGGCCGAACATCTCGGTGGCGTAGGGCGCGTCGGGCCGGGGCGTGTAGAACAGGGAGCGGTGGATGCCAAAGATCGAGTCGTTGGCCTCAAGCTCGCGCAGAATCCAGTTGAGCAAAACGTCAAAGGGTTGGACTTTCATTTCGTCTGACACGGTTCCACCTCCTTGGGGCCCCAGACCTATGAGCTATTGCGTGTAGATGCGTTGCTCTGGGTTCAAATTGTCAAGTATTTTGTTAGCGATTTCTGTGAAAAAGGATTGGATTGTCGCCAGGTCCATTGGTTTGAGCATGTGCGGCAGCACGGTCAGTTCATTAACCTGGAGCAACGCCCCGGCGAAAAAGAATTCCACGAGCCCTGGGTCCTTTTGTCGTGCCTTGGCAAATAGGTTTTGAAAGTCGTGGCCTTGCTGAAGGATGAAGTAGAGGTCCACGAAATCCTTGCTCTCGGTGCGCCCCAGGATGGCGTTGACTTTGTTAGCCCCGATATTCTGCACGCTGTCCACTGTGACCAGGCCGACTTGCTGCCGTTCGCCGAATTGGGGACCAAACTCGCGGACCAGGTCTACCTGAAGAAAACGACTCGGATCGTCGCCTTGTTGCACGAGATGGAACTGGCGAAAGTGTTCCACGCGCCTGGCTCGGCCAATTGTACAGCCGAGATCGCGGATGATTTCGTCTATGATACGATCCACGTCTTGGAGGGCCTGGTCATCCAGCGTGAACAGGTCCAGGTCTTTGCTGAGGCGGTGATGCAGGTGGAAGGCGGCCAGGGCTGTGCCGCCCGTCAGAAAAAAACGCCGGCTGGCTTCCGTGGAGAAAAATCGCTCCAGAAAGGCAGCCTGCAAAGGGGTCAGGACCTCGCTAGCCATGGCCCGTCCACCGTTCCAGGGCGTAGGCCCACAACTCGCGGTCGCGGGGCCAGCGGAAGCGCAACCGGTCAAAATTCTCCCGCACGTCGTCCACGGTCAGATAGCGCCAGATGTCGTCCCAGTTGGCGTATTCCAGGATGCGCGTGATGAGCCACGCCTTCTCGACTTCGTCCTCGCCGCGCAGGATGGCCCGCACCTCCTCTTCCGTCAGGTCATAGTCCCACAGGAAGTAGGGACGCTGGCTTTGGGCCTGGGCTGTTTGCTCGCTCATGGCCCTATTATACTCTATTTTGGTGGATTGGTAAATTGGTAGATT
>CAYLZO010000120.1:0-15751 GCA_964387775.1 uncultured Anaerolineaceae bacterium | reverse complement strand
CCGTCTCCTGAGGTAAAGCAGGATAAGCAACGAGGCCACGGCCAGCAACACACTCGCCAGCGCCGAGCGTTTGATCACCCTGTGCCGCCGCGTCGGCCGGGCGGCGGCCCGCCTGGCCTGCGCCTCGGCCAGCATGGCCTGCCAGTCGGGGATGGTCGCCCGGTCGGGCAGGCTGTAGCAGCAGTGCCACAGGTCGAGGTAGGCCGCTTCCTCGACTTCCCAGAGGGTGTCGTCCCAGCTCAGCTCCGGCTGGCAGATGGCCCGGAAACGCGGCAGCAGCTCGCGGCCCCCCTCGGGCAACAGGTGGCCCAGCCGCACCCGGCGCAGCAGCAGGTCGTCGAGGTGGACCACGCCCTCGGCGCGGGCCGCCCAACGCAGCTCGGCCCACAGCGTCTCCGTGCCGGGGACCGGCTCCAGCTCCCCCGGCCCCGCCGCCCGGACCAGCGCCGGCGCCTGGGCGGCGTAGCGGCCCAGCAGGCGCCGCCGCGCCGCCTCGTCCAGGTGATTCTCGACCGGCAAATCGACGTCCACCGGATCGAGCACCGGCACGTCATGATCCAGCGGTGGCATTGTGGGCAGCCGGGCGCGGACCGCCTTCAAAGCATCGAGCGCGATCAGGCGAAAGGTCGTCAGCTTGCCGCCCGTGACCGTCAGCAGCCCATCCTCCTGCCAGACCACGTGGTCGCGCGATTCCTTCGACGGATCGGCCGCGCCCGTGCCGATGACGGGCCGCACCCCGGCAAAGGTCGAGACCACGTCGTCCAGGCCCAGCCGCAGCGCGGGGAACTGGGCCTCGACGGCGGCCATGAGGTAGGCCACCTCGTCGCCGCTGATGTGCGGCTCGGCGTCCAGGGGCTGCTCGCCTGCGCCGGGGCCGCAGGCACAGGTGTGGTCCACGTCGGTGGTGCCCACCAGGGTGATGCCCTCCCAGGGAAAGATGAACACCGGGCGGCGGTCTACCGGGTGCAAAAAGCTGACCGCCTGGGCCACCGGCAGCCGCCACGACGGGAAAATCAGGTGGCTGCCGCGCAGGGGCCGGATGACGGGCTCGGCGCCAATCTCCTTTCTCAACTCGTCGGCCCAGGCCCCGGTGGCGTTGACGACGACCTTGCCGCGCACCTCTGCCGCCCGATCCGTTGCCAGGTCGCGCAGCCGTACACCCACTACCGGCGCCGTGTGCTGCGTCGCGTCGCGCAGCACGCCCTCGGCGGCGACGTAGTTGATCGCCACGCCGCCGTCGGCCACCGCCTCCTGGATGATACGCAGCACCAGGCGGGCGTCGTCGGTCTGGGCGTCGCCGTAGCGAAAGCCCCCCGCCAGCCCCTCCTGGCTGATGTGGGGCGCCAGCATTTGAAAATCCTCGGGACCGTAATAGTTGTGGCTCCATTGCAGGGCCAGCAGGTCATAGACCGACAGGCCGGCGCGGTAGGTCCAGCGGCCGGGCCGGTCGCCCTCGTAGGTCGCCAGCAGGAAGCCGAGCGGGTCGATGAGGCCCGGCCCCTCGTGCAGCAGCCGCTGCCGCTCGCCGACCGAGGCCCGCGTCAGCCGCACCTTGCCCTCTTTCAAGTAGCGCAGCCCGCCGTGAACCAGCTTTGACGAGCGGCTGGAGGTCCCCCAGCCAAAGTCGCGGCGGTCGACCAGCAGCACGCGTAACCCCAGGCGCGCCGCCTCGCGCAAGATGCCCGCGCCCGTGATCCCGCCGCCGACGACGATCACGTCCCAGGGCTGGTCGAGCCGCGCCCAGGTTTCGTCACGCCAGTTGTTTTGCCACATGGTTTCTTCTCCGTATTGCGTATTGCGTGGCTGCTAAGCGTCCGAAACTGGTGCTGGGAAACACAGATTGGACAGTTTTTTGCCACGTTGACAACCAAATCAAGACCGAGTATAATCTGCCTGGAGGTGTTGCCATGTCAATAACTGACACGATTTCTGTGCTGGACGAACCTGAGTTGCTCCAAATGCCCCATGCCCAGGTTGACATCAAGATCCACGTCTCCGCTCAGATGAACATCACCCCCTTTGCCGCCCGGCAAAAGGTGAACGCGCTGCTGGTGACGGAGGTCGGTACCGGGCTGGGCGGCGACGATCCCCTTTTGGTTACGGCCAAAGGGCGCATCTGTTGGCGAGTGCCCGTCACGCTGGCCCTGCCATCTCTGGGGCGACTTGGATCTGTGGGAACTCTCGACGTAGATGCCCAAACAGGCGAGATCCTCGACACGCCCGACGCGCTGCGAGACATTGCCGACCATGCCGACCGACTGGTTGCCGGTTCCACATCATAAACAGAGCCACGTAGGCGCTTGCCTACAGGCTTGCGCCCGAATGATCTTGAGCTACCTGGGCCAGGACGTCTCGGAAGCTCGGTTAGCTCAGCTACTCGGATCACGGTCCTTTGGGACGCCGGCCGGCAGAATCCGGCGCCTCGAAACGTGGGGCTTCTCGGTAACGTATGGCCCTACGAATCTGACTCATCTGCAAGCCTTGATCCATGGCGGCATACCCTGCATCGTTTTCCTCCAAGCCGGCCAACTTTCCTACTGGACCGAAGAGAGCTACCACGCCGTGGTGGTTGTCGGTCTCACAGAAGAGATGGTCTACCTGAACGACCCCGCCTTCGACCATGCCCCGCAAACCACTCCCATTGACGATTTTGTGCTGGCCTGGTCGGATTTTGACTATCTCCACGCCACTCTGACCCACTAACCCCCGCCATTCGCTCCCTCGATCCCCGACCTATCAATCAACCAGTTTACCGAATCAGCTTACCGGGATTCATGATGCGCGCCGGATCGAATCGCTCGCACAAATCGCCGATGGCCGCCATGCCGAGTTCGCCCTTTTCGGCCGCGAGGTAGGGCCGGTGGTCGGTGCCGACGCCGTGCTGGTGGCTGATGGTCGCGCCGTGGGCGACAATGGCCTCGCTGGCCGCCGTCTTGAGCACCTGCCAGCGGCGCAGCGTCTCTTCCGGATCGGGCGCGAGGCGAAAGAGGTAGGTGGTATAGATGCTGGAGCCGTAGGGGTAAAGGTGCGACAGGTGGGTGAAAACGTGCACCCGCTCGCCGGCCTGCCCTGAGGCACTCGAAGGGGCTTGCAGACCGGGACGCAGCGCCGCCTCGATGGCCTCGACCAGGGCCGGGACTGCCGCCCAGTCAGCCGCCGTCTCCAGCGTGTCGATGGCATAGCCCAGCTCCCAGAGCGTGTTGCGCAGATAGGGCGTGCGGAAGCGGCTCTTGTGCCACTCCTGGCCAAAGGTCTGGCCGACGTGCACGCCGCCCTGGTCGCCGGCCAGGCCCAGGGCCTCCTTGCGCGCCGTCCTGACCAGCGCCTCGCGCCCGGTGAAACCCAGCATCAGCATGCACTTGTCGTCGCCCACGCCCCGCAGCCGCAGCAGCCGCTCCAGCGCGCCGATGAGGCGCTCGTGGCCGGCTAGGGCCAGCGTCGTCTGCGTCTCGACGGCGGTGCTGAGGCGCAGCATCGACAGCGGCAGCCGGGCCTGCATGATGTGGCGCACGGCCTCGCGGCCCTGGTCGAAATCGGGAAAAAAGACGGCGTGAAATGCCTCCGCCTCGGGCAGGGGCGCGGCGCGGACGGTGGCCTCGGTCAGGATGCCCAGCCGCCCCTCCGAGCCGAGCACCGCCTCGCGCAGGTCCGGCCCGGCGGCCGAGGCGGGGAAGGGCGGCAGCACCAGTGCCCCCGCCGGCGACGCCAGCCGCCCGCCGGCAAAGAGCCGCTCGATGCGCCCGTAGCCCAGCGACTGCTGGCCGCTGGAGCGGGTGGCGATCCACCCGCCCAGGCTCGAAAACTCGAAGGATTGGGGAAAATGGCCCAGGGTGCAGCCCCGCGCCCGGAGCTGGGCCTCCAGGTCCGGCCCCAGGACGCCGGCGCCAAAGGTAGCGAGCTGGCTGGTTTCGTCAAAGCGGCGCAGGCGGTTCAGGCGGGCCAGGTCCACGGTCAGGACCGGGCATTGCCCTGCCTGTCCCGAGCGAAGCCGAGGGGAGCCTGTCGAAGGGGGCTCGCCGGGCAGGGCGTTGACGTGGCCGACGACGCTGCTCCCGCCGCCATAGGGGATGAGGCGCACGCCGGCCTCGAGGGCGTAGCCGATCAGGTCGCGGACCTCGGCGTCGGTGCCGGGATAGGCCACGCCGTCGGGAAAGACGATGCCCTGGCCGCTGCGCATGGCGATCCAGTCGGGCAGGCTCTGGCCGCGGGCGTGGCGCACCCGCGCCTCGGCGTCGGTGGAAATCAGCGGGTGGGCCGGCAGCCGCGAGTCGGGCACGGTCGCCACGACCTCGGCCAGCGTCGCATCGCGCGGCGGCGTGCCGGGGCCGACCAACGCCTCCAAAAACGCCAGCGGCCCCTCGTGCAGCGGATAGTCTATCGTGTCGTCGCCCCAGCCGTTCCAGCGTCGCATCTCTCACCTCCTGGATCAGGTATCAGGTATCAGGTATCAGGTGCCCGATACCCGATACCCGATACCCGATACCTGATTACCCGTTTGCCTGGCTCCACAACTGAATGCTCTCTTCCATGACCGAGCGCGTGGTCAACTCGGCGGCAACGGCGTCTCCGCGCTCGGCGGCGGCGAGCAGGGCGGCGTAAAAGGCCCGCGACGCAGCCCGCGCCTCGGGGCGGGCAAAGTAGAGGCAGGCCATCTCTTCGTAAAAGCCGGCAAAGCCGTTCAGAATCAGGGTATAGACCGGGTTGCCCGAGACGACGGTCAGAGTGTGGTGCAGCGTCCAGTCGAACGCGGCGAAGGACTCAGGGTCGTCGTCCAGGTCGGCCTGGCCGGCCAGGCCGGCGGCCACGCTCGCGGCGTCGCGCGCGACGGCGGCGCGGGTGTAGGCCGGAGCCATCGCCAGCCGCACGTGGAGCAGGTTCGGGATAAAATCGGGCGGGAGCTGCCGGCCGTAGCGCACCAGCGCCTCCAGCACGCCCAGGCCGCCCTCGCGCCAGTAGTCGCGCACCTCGGTGGGCTTGCCCTGCTGGATGGTCAGCCAGCCGTCGCGGGCCAGGCGTTGCAGCGTCTCGCGTAGCGTCGGCCGGGTAACGCCCAGGTGGGCGGCCAGGTCCCGCTCGCCGGGCAGGGTCGAGCCCGGCGGGTAGGTGCCGTCCAGGATGGCGGTGACGAGGGCTTCCTCGGCATACTCGGCCGGGCGCTGCGGCGTGGACCAGTTGTTCATTCCTTCCTCCTGGCTGGTCAGTGGTCTGACCAGTTGGGACAGTATAGCCGATGGCCGCCGGTTTGTCAATTGGCGGGGAGGTTGTGGCAGAGTGACAGAGAAAGAGCAAGTGCCAGGCACGTGTGACCGAGCCTGGCACTGGGTTATCCGTATTGCGTATTGCGTATTGCGTATTGCGTGATGCGTGGTTCGTCACGCACCACGCATCACGCATCACGCATCACGTATCACGGCCTACCACTCGTAGCGGACGGTATAGCTCACCACCGTCTCGCCGTCGGCTTCCACCGGCACGCGGAACTCGATAGTCTGGGCGTCCATCTTTTCAAAGTCCTGGCTGGGGTCGAGGATCGTCCACTGGCTCCAGCGGTACAGGTGCTCCACCACGCGGACCTCGACGTCCTCGTCCTTGTGGTTGCGCAGCGTGATCTCGAAGGACTCTTCCATCCAGTCGTCGTCATAGTCGGCCTTGAAGTCAGTCTGCACCCGCTCGCCGACGATGTCGAACGCGTCGCCGACGTAGAGGCGGATGTCCTCGTCCTTGGGCGTGTGGTCGATGGCGTCCTCGCCGATGAGCAGCGTCGAGCCGTCCACGTCCCGCTTAAAGACGCGCAGCGTGCCCTTGGGCAGCGGCACCCCCAACCCGGCCTCCTCGCTGTTCTCGAACTCGATCATGACCATGACCTTTTTGTTGGAAGCGGTGCCGTAGGAGGGATCGTCTACCGGCTGGTAGTAGCCGTAGAATCGGGCTTGGGCCCCGTCGTAGACGAAAAACTTGCTGGCCGCCACGTCGCTGCCGGTCACAAACTCGATCTGCTTCGTCTGCTGGTCCTTAACCGTCACGGGGCGCTGGACCTCGTAGAGGTGGTACTCAAAGAACTCGCGCTCGGCCACCTGGGGCTGAGCAGAGGGGGCCGCTTCATAGACGACCTCTTTTTCGACGACGCGGCCGTCGGCCTGGGCGCGGTGGATGTCGCCGGCGATGAGCTTGAGCTTGGCGTCGCGGTAGGTCGCCCCGCTGCGGTTGTCGAGCGTCACCCAGCCGTCCAGGTCCAGCGACCGCTCGTCGTCGGCCAGCACCACGATATAGTTGGCGTGCCAGTTGACGCCGCCGGTCAGATAGGTGACCTCTACGTCGTGGGTCTCGCCCGTGGCCGATTCCACCTGCCAGACCAACGTCGGCTTGGTGATCAGCCCCTCGGGCAGGGCGGGGAAGGTGAACTCTTTGATCTGCTCCAGCTTGACGACCGTCACCGTGCCGTCGCTGGCTTGCAGGATCACGTCGTTGTCGCCGCTGAGCAGCGTGCCCACGTACTCCTGTCCATCCTCGGTCACCAGCCGGATCTCCTGGTCCACGTACTTGCGCAGCAGCTTGCCCGAGCCGACGATGTCGTACTCGTAGTTCTGCTCCAGCACCACGGTGCCCGCGGGATCGGTCAGCGAGCGAAAGTGCACGCTGGTGGGGTCGATCTGCGAGGCCACGTCTGAGAAGCGAACCTCGTTCAGCCCCTGCGACAGGTCGAGGCTGCGCTGATCCTTCACCAGGGCCAGGTTCTGATTATAGACCGCCAGCTCCAAGCCTTCGCCCTGCGCCGCCACAGGGGCCGATTGCAGGCCGCCGCTGAGCACGCTGACGCTCACCAGGGCCAGGACCGCGACTGCCATCCAAACGAACCATCGTTTCTTTGTCATTGAAATCCTCCTCTTTTGGTGGGTTTGCCAATACTGCCATCTACTAGACGCAGGAACTAGGGCAAAGGTTCCAGGAGGAGCGGCACAGAGCCCATTGGAGCTTTGTCCGATTCATGGTATAATGGCTTTATCATCAAAGGACCGACTAGAGGGAGAACGGGCATGCAAACAACATCCAATCACGCCCCCGATCCACATCGAAGAAAGGAACCTATGCTGTGACCGCAGCCAAGATCCTCATCGTCGAAGGAGACGAAGGCACCGGTCGTGAGCTTTACGACGAGCTGGAACGCCAGGGATTCGAGGTCGCCGGGATCGCAGCCACCGAAGAAAAAGCCCACCAGATGGCCCTGCCGGGCAGGGACGTCGAGCGCCAGATGCGGGGGCTGATCGAAGCGGCCCCCGACGCCCTCCTGATCAAGGCGCTGGATGGCCGCATCCTCGACTGCAACGCGGCAGCCTGCGAGATGTTTGGCTACAGTCGCGAGGAGTTGCTCCAACTGTCCACGGCCGACCTGGTGCCCCAAGAGTTGGCCGAGAGCCTCCGCGAAACGATGACCAAAGAGCGGAGCGCCGAGCCCCAGGTTTTTGAGACCTGGAATCAGCGAAAAGACGGCCGCGTTTTCCCTGTCCGGGTCAGCACCCAGGTGCTGACCCTGGCAGGAGAAGCCCGGCTGCTGGCCTACGTCCGTGACATCACCGAGCGCCGCCAGGCCGAGGACGCACTCCGCCGCCGCGCCGGGGAGCTCGATGCCCTCCAGGCCACGATCCTGGACATCATCGTCCCCCACGATCTGCCGACCCTGTTGGAGACGATCACCGAGCGAGCCGTGCGCCTCCTGGACGCGCCCATCGGCGGGTTGTACCTCTATGAACCAGAACAACAGTTGGTTCGCTGCGTCGTGAGCTTTAACACACCCCGGGACTATCGGGGGATAACAATGCAACTCGGGGAGGGCACAGCCGGCGCTGTCGCCGAGACGGGCCGGCCCCTGTCCATCGAGGATTACAGCACCTGGCCTGGCCGGTCACCTACTTTTGAGGAGGACCGGCCCTTCCGGGCCGTCATCACCGCGCCCATGATCTGGCAGGGAGCGGTCATCGGCGTCATTGACGTCGTCCACTACGATGAGAATGAGCGCTTCACAGAGGAGGATCTTGACCTGCTCACGTCCTTTGCCCACTATGCCGCCATTGCCGTGGAGAACGTACGCCTCCACGAGCAGGCCCAGGAGGAAATCGCCGAGCGCAAGCGCCTGGAGCAGGTCAGCGAAGAGCGGCGCCTCTACCTGGAGAGCGTGCTGGACTGCACCCCCGACGCCATCGTCACCACCGACGCCCGGCACATCGTCTCCGAGTGGAACCCTGGCGCCGAACAGCTCTTTGGCTACACGCCCCAAGAGGCTGTCGGGCACGATCTGGACGAACTGATCACGGCCCCCGACAAAGAGATGCTCCAAGAAGCGACCGGCTTGACCCAGCGGGTCTTGGACGGCGAGCCGGTCCTCCCCTTTGAAACCATTCGCTACCGGAAGGATGGCACTTCCGTCCACGTCACCGCGGCCGGGGCCCCCATCCTGGTCGAGGGCCGGCTCGTCGGCGTCGTGGCAGCCTACACCGATATCACCCATCGAAAAGAAGCCGAAGAAGCCCTTCGGGAAAGCGAACAGCGGTATGCGCTGGCCACCAGCGCCGGTCAGGTGGGTGTCTGGGACTGGGACCTGGAAACAGGCGAGATTTACGTCGATCCGGTTCTCAAGGCCATGCTCGGCTATCAAGACCACGAGATCCGTAACCACCTGGATGACTGGGGCGCTCACGTCCACCCCGACGACGCCGAGCGAGTGATGGCCGCCGCCCAGGCCCACCTGGAGGGGCAGACGCCTTACTACGAGGTCGCGCACCGGATGGTGCACAAAGACGGCTCCACGCGCTGGTTTCTGGCGCGTGGCACGGCCATCCGCGACGCCGAGGGCAACGCCTATCGCGTCGTGGGCACCGACACGGACATCACCGAGCGCAAAGAGATGGAAGAGGCCCTGTTGGAGAGCGAGGAGCGCTATCGCAGCCTGGTGGAGAACGTGCCCATCGGCGTCTATCGCAACACGACCGGCCCCCGGGGCCGGTTCCTGATGGCCAACCCCGCCTTCCTGAACATGTTCGGCCTCGATTCCGAGCAAGAGTTGGCCAGGATGCACGTCTCTGATTTCTACGTGGATCCTGCCGAACGGGAGACATTCTCGAATCACCTGCTGGCCGAGGGCAGCGTCACCGGCGTCGAACTCTTGCTGAGAAAAAAAGATGGCACGCCCCTGTGGGGCTCTGTCACCGCCCGGGTGATCCGCGACGAACAGGGCGAGGCCGCCTATTTCGACTGTACCATCGAAGACATCACCCAGCGCAAAGAGGTGGAGCGGGAGATCCGTTGGCTCAAAGAGTTTAACGAGAGCATCGTCCAGAACATGGCCGAGGGCATCGCCGTGCAGGACGAGCGGGGCTATTTCACCTTTCTCAACCCCGCTGCGGCCAACCTGCTGGGCTACGAGGTGGAGGAATTGATCGGCGAATACTGGACCCAGATCGTCCCCCCCGATCAACAGCCCATCATTGCCGCCGCCGACGAGCGCCGCAAGGGAGGCAAAGCCGACCGCTACGAAGTCGAATTGCAGCACAAGGATGGCTCGCGCTTGCCGGTCCTCGTCAGCGGCAACCCCCGCTTCTCAGACGGCGACTTTGAAGGCACCCTGGCCGTCTTTACCGACATCCGCGACCGGGTGGAAGCCGAGGAAACCCTCACGCGCCGCGCCCAGGAAATGGCCGCCCTCTACGAGACCTCGCTGGAGATCAACGCCCAGCCGGACCTGCCCACGCTTTTGCAGGCCATCGTGAAGCGGGCTGCCGAGCTACTGGGGGCACCCATCGGCGCCCTGTACCTGATGCGCCACGACGACGAGGTCTTGGAACTGACCGTCGTCCACAACCTGCCGCCGAGTTACGTAGGCCGGACCTTCTCCCCGGGGGAGGGGCTTTCGGGCCGGGTTGCCGAGACCGGTCGCCCTCGGGTCATAAGCGATTACCGGGCCTGGGAGGGCAAGGCCGACGCCTACGCCGACGACGACTTTCGCCGTGTGCTGGGTGTGCCCCTCATGATCAAGGGGCGCGTCATCGGCGTCATCAACGTCACCGACCAGGAACGAACAGGCACCTACGACGAAGACGAAATCCGCCTGGTGAGCCTCTTTGCCGACCAGGCGGCCATCGCCATCGAGAACGCCCGCCTCCTGGAAGCCGAGGCCCGCCGTCGCCGCGAGGCAGAAACCCTGCAGGCCGCCACCCAGGCCCTGAGCGCCACCCTCGACTTACAGCGCGTCTTTGAACTCATCTTGAGCGAACTACAGAAGGTGGTGCCCTACGACAGCGCCACCGTCCAGCAACTAAAGGAAGAGCATTACCTGGAGATCATCGGCGGACACGGATTCCCCAACCTGGAGGAACTCCTCGGTGTCCGCTTCGACCTGACGGCCCAGGACAACCCCAACCGCGAGGTCGTCCAACAACAAGCTCCCCGCATCCTGGAGGATGCCGCCGCCGCCTATGAAGAATTCCGCCGCGAGCCCCACGCCCAGGCCGGCGTCCGCTCCTGGCTGGGCGTGCCCCTCTTCTTTGGCGACCGCCTGATCGGAATGCTCGCCCTGGACAAGACAGAGCCCGGATTCTACACCCAGGAGCACGCCCAACTGGCCCAGGCATTTGCCGCCCAGGCGGCCATCGCCATCGAAAACGCCCGGCTGTTCCAAGAGACGGAGCAACGGCTCGACGAATTGGCCACGCTCTTTGAAGCCAGCGCCGTGCTCTCGACCACCCTCGATACCGACACCGTGCTCCACACGACAGCCCGGGAGATCTGTACCGCCCTGGACGTCGACGGCTGCGCCATCTCGGCCTGGGACCGGGAAAAGAACGCCCTGGTGACGTTGCTGGACTATCCGCACAAGCCCGACCCCGACTGGTGGGAGCCCGACGCGCCGGGCACGACCTATGCGCTGGCCGATTCTTCGTCGTCGCGCCTCGTCCTCTATGAGCGCCGCCCGCTGGCTTTTCGCGTGAGCGATGCCAACGCCGATCCGGCGGCCGTGGCCTGGATGGAGGCCGAAGACGTCCAGGCCCTGCTGCTGGTGCCCCTGGTCACCCGGGACGAGGTGATGGGCCTGGTGGAGGTGTTCGAATGCCAGCAGGAGCGGCAATTCACGCCCAACGAGATCCGCACCTGCCAGACGATGGCCAACCTGGCCGCCTCTGCCCTGGAAAATGCGCGGCTCTTTGAGGCCGAGCGGGAGCAGCGGCAACTCGCCGAACGTCTCCACGAGACGAGCCTTCTGGTCAACAGCAGCCTGGACCACCGCAGAGTCCTGGACCTGATCCTGGACCAGCTGGGCCACGTAGTTCCCTACGACAGCGGCAGCATCCAGATCCTCGAAGAGGATGCCACCCGCGTCCTCGCCGCCCGCAACCTGCCCACCCGGGAGATGGGCCGCCGCTACCCGCTGGCCGAATTCGCCTACAACCGGGAGCTGGTGGAACGCGAGGAGCCCATCATCATCAGGGACGTGCGCAGCGGTGAACGTGGCTGGCAGATCACCAACGGTCTGGAGCAAGTGCGGTCCAACATCGGCCTGCCCCTCAAGGTGCGGGACCGGATCATCGGCATCCTGACCATCGACAGCCACCGACCCGGCACCTACACAGGGAGAGAGGCCCACATCGCCCAGGCATTTGCCCAGCAGGCGGCCCTCGCCATCGAGAATGCCCGTCTCTTTGAGGCCGAGCGCGAGCAGCGCGAGTTGGCCGAAGCCCTCCGCCGGGCAACGGCGGCCGTCAGCAGCACCCTTGACCTCGACCAGGTCCTGGACCACATCTTGGAGCAGATGAACCGCGTGATCCCCAGCGACGCCGCCAACATCATGCTCATCGAGGGGGATCAAGCCCGCGTCGTCCGCTGGCGCGGCTACGATCGCTTTGGCGTCAAAGACGTCGTGCAGTCGGTGTCCTTTCCTGTGGCCGAGACACCCAACCTGCAGAGAATGCACAGGACCGGCGAAGCACTCATCCTGCCCGATACCCGCTCTTACGAGGGCTGGGTAGACGTTCCAGAACAGTCGTGGATACGCTCCTACGCCGGCGCCCCGATCCGCATGCGGAGCCAGGTGATCGGCTTTTTGAACGCCGACAGCGCCACACGGGGCTACTTTGGCCCGGCCCACGTCGACCGGCTGCGGGCCTTTGCCGACGAAGCCAGCCTGGCCCTCGAAAACGCCCGCCTCTACGAGGCCGAGCAGCGCCGGGCCAGGGAGGCCGCCGCCGTCAGCGCGGTGGCCCAGGCCCTCAACGCCACCACCGACCTCGATACGGTGTGCCAGGTGGTGGCCCGCGAGCTGGGCCAGGTTCTCTCCTTCGACCGGTTGAGCCTGGCTCTGCTCAGTGAGGACCAGACACAATTCACGATATACGCCCTGTCGGCCCGGGGGAGTGAGGCCCTGCCCCGGGGCGTGACGATGCCGACCGCAGCGACCGCCTGCGCCCCGGACATCCTCTCGGGCCAACCCCACCTTACCCTCGACCTGGCCACCGAGCGCGACCTTCCCGGCGAGCAGGCGCTCTACGGGGCCGGGTTCCGATCCCGTCTCAACCTGCCCCTGGTCCTGGGCGAGACCATCATCGGCTCCCTGAACCTGGCCAGCCAGGAAGTGGGGGCGTTCGAGCCAGACCAGCTTCCCTTCCTCAGCCAGGTGGCCGACGCCGTCGCCGGCGCCGTGCAAAATGCCCAGCTTCACGAAGAAAGCCAGCGGCGCAACCGGGAACTGGCCCTGCTCAACCGGGTCATCGCCGCCTCGGCGGCCAGCCAGGCCATCGAGCCCATCCTGGAGACGGTCTGCCGCGAACTGGCCCTGGCCTTCGACGTGCCCCAGGCCGCGGCGGCCCTCTTTGACGAGGACAGGACCGAGGCTGTGGTCGTCGCCGAATACCTGGCCCCGGGCCGGCCCTCCTCGCTGGGCGAGGTCATCCCGGCCGTGGGCAATCCCTCGTCGCAATACCTGCTGAAGCACAAGCGCCCCCTGGTCGTGGCAGATGCCCAGCGCGATCCGCGCCTGACCCCCATCCATCACCTGATGCGCCGCCGGGGGACCGAGTCGCTGCTGGTCCTGCCCCTGATCGTGGGGGACCAGGTGGTCGGCAGCCTGGGATTGGATGCCATCGAGCCCCGTCCCTTCTCGGACAAGGAGGTGGACCTGGCCCTGCGGGTGGCCGAACAGGTGTCGGGCGCCCTGGCCCGCGCGCGCCTCGTCGAAGCCCAGCGGCGGCTGAGCGCGGCCGTCGAACAGGCCGCCGAGGCGGTGCTCATCGCCGACACCGACGGCAACATCCTCTACGCCAATCCCGCTTTCGAGCGGATCACGGGCTACAGCCGGAGCGAGCTGGCCCAGGGCACCCTCCAGCTTTTCCAGAGCAAAGGATTGCAAGGCACCCTCTACGACCGTTTCCAGCAAAGCGTCGCTGCCGGCGAGGTGTGGCAGGGGCGGCACGTCGGCCAGAAGAAGGACGGCAGCATCTATACCGAAGAGACGACCATCGCCCCGGTGCGGGACCAGGAGGGCGACATTGTCAATTACGTCGTCACCATGCGGGACGTCACCCGCGAGGTGCAACTCGAAGAGCAATTCTACCAGGCCCAAAAGATGGAAGCGCTGGGCCAGTTGGCCGGGGGCATTGCCCACGACTTTAACAACCTGCTGACCGTCATCCAGATGAGCACCCAGTTGATGCAGCGGCGCCTGCACCCCGAAGACCCCCTCTGGGAACACGTCGTCCGGGTCCAAGAGACGGGCGAGCGGGCGACCAAGCTGACCAAACAATTGCTCAGCTTCAGCCGGCGTGAGGTCATCGAGCCCCAGGTGTTCAGCCTGAACCAGGTCGTCGGCGACCTGAGCCGGATGTTGCAGCGCATCATCGGCGAAGACGTCCGGCTCCAGATCGCCCTGGCCGAGGACCTGTGGCGGGTGCGAGCCGATCCCTCGCAAATGGACCAGGTGATCTTGAACCTGGCCGTCAACGCCCGCGACGCCATGCCGCGGGGCGGCGTCCTCACCATCGAGACGGCCAACGTCGTCCTGGATCGGGCCTACGCCGACACGCACATGGATGCCCGGCCCGGCGAGCACGTGCGTCTGACCATCCGCGACACCGGCGTGGGCATGGACCGCGAGACCCAGTCCCACCTCTTTGAGCCCTTTTTCACCACCAAGGAACCGGGGCAAGGCACCGGCCTGGGGTTGGCCACGGTCTTTGGCATCGTCAGACAGGCCGATGGCCACCTCCGCGTCCACAGCGAGGTGGGGGAAGGGACGACGTTCGAGGTCTATTTGCCCCGAACCGACGAAAAGGGCGCGGTTGAGGCGGCCCGCCCCCAGCGTTCTACCGGCAACAAGCTGGCCCAGGGCACCGAGACGATCCTCGTCGTCGAAGACAAGGCCGATGTCCGCAAGGTGGCCGCCGACGTCCTGCGATCGTGTGGCTACCGGGTTCTGGAAGCCAGGGATGGTCAGGAGGCGCTTCGGGTCAGCGAACAGCACGGCGAACCCATCCACCTGCTGCTCACCGACGTAGTCATGCCCTACATGAATGGCCGGGAACTGGCCCAGGCACTGGGCGCACGGCGGCCCGAAACGCGCGTGCTCTACATGTCGGGCTACGCAGACGACGCCACCCTGGAGCACATGTCGGCGTTTCTGGCCAAGCCCTTTACGGCCGAAAGCCTGGCCCGCAGGGCACGGATGGCGCTGGACGCCAAGACCTAGAGGCGGGCGCGGGGAGGAAAGCAAATGTCTGAGCAAGACGGTGACAGACCGCAGGGAGAACGCAACCTGGCAGCGGCGGTGCTGGACACCGTCGGCGCCCTGGTCGTGGTCCTCGACCGCCGGGGCAGGATCGTCCGCTTCAACCGGGCCTGTGAGGAGGCGACGGGTTACACCGCTGCCGAGGTGATGGGCGGATACATTTGGGAGCTGTTCATCGTTCCCGAAGAAGTCGAGGCCGTGCACGATGTTTTTGCCCGTCTGAAATCTGGCCATTTTCCCAACGAGCACACAAACTTTTGGCGCACCAAGGCCGGGGGCCGGAAACTCATCTCCTGGTCCAACACGGCCCTCGTCGACGAGCAGGGGCAGGTCGAGTACGTCATCGGCACCGGCATAGACGTAACCGAGCAGAGACAAACGGAGCGCAAGATACGGCGATACGTGGACCAGTTGGAGGCGCTGCGCGAGGTGGGCCTGGAACTCGTCGCTGAGCTGAATCTGGGGGATCTCCTCCACTCCATCGCCTCGCGGGCCGTGACCCTGATGAGCGGCGACGCGGGCGGCCTCTACCTCTACTGCGCCGAGCGTGACGTACTGGAATGGGTCACGGCCATCGGAGAGGGGCTGGCCCCCCTCGGCATCATTCTGCACCGGGGGGAAGGACTGTCGGGCCAGGTGTGGGAAAGTGGCGAGCCGCTCATCGTGGACGACTACAAGCACTGGGAGGGCCGGGCTGCCGTTTATGACGGATACCAGTTTGAAAGCACGGTCGGTGTCCCCATCCGCTGGGGCGACGAATTCCTGGGCGTGCTGAACGTCGTGAGAAGGACACCGGGGAGCTTTTCTCCCGACGACGCCGCGCTGCTGAACCTCCTGGCGACCCAGGCAGCCATCGCCATCAAGAATGCCCGCCTCTTTCAATCCGAGCGCGAACAACGAGAGCTGACCCAGGCCCTCCAGGAAGCGACGACGGCGGTGAGCAGCACCCTGGACCTCGACCAAGTGCTGGACCGCATTCTGGACCAG
>CAYLZO010000119.1:0-15767 GCA_964387775.1 uncultured Anaerolineaceae bacterium | reverse complement strand
CCCCGCCGGTTAGGGCGACATTGGCGTCGATGCGATCCCAGTTTTCCAAGAGCCAGCGCTCCTGGAGGGGCATACCAAAGCCGAGCACAAGGATGTCTGGTCGCACCTTATTGATCTGGCGGATCACAGCCAGGTTATCCTGACTATCGGGGGTTTTGTCGAAATAACCATGGTGCGTGCCCCCGATTTGCAGACGAGGGAACCGTGCTTGAAGTCGGGCCGCTGCCAGATCGGCCACACCAGGACGGGCGCCAAGGAAGAAGAAGCGATATCCACGAGGTTCAGAGAACTCGGCCAATTGCCAGATCCAGTCGGCGTAGGTGATGCGGGGTGGCAGATTATGGTCGAGCAACCACGCCCCCAGTCGGACCCCAACGCCATCACAGAATACAGCTTCAGCCGAATTAAGGAGATCTTGCAACCAGCACCGCTCGTAGGCCAGATTCAGGCAATTGACGTTGACATTTAGCACCTGGGCGTGATCGCCGTTGGCAATTAGACATGCGCACGCGCTATGCAACTGCTCGACCGTCAACGCATCTATCCATACCCCCAGCATCTTGATTCTGGGGGTGCGTAGCTTAGCCGCTTCTGCCTTGTCCGTCATCTCTTGAGTGCAATTCGACGGGTGTCGTCGTTTTCGACCATTGGATCCTGATCCACGAGCGCTCCATCGGATACAGCGCCAAAGCTGCCCCCCACACGGTCCAGATTGTGCTGGCGACGTACACATCCCACAATAAACCGGAAGTGAACTGCCGCATATTGATAGCTAGCATCAAGGCCATCGAAACTTCAAAAAAGTGTCGGGCCCACCGCCGCCGCGCCATGCGCCATCCTCGTACCAGAGTATACCATACACCGCCCAAGAATCCAAGGTAGAGAAACAGCCCAGGTATGCCCAATTGAAAGAGCACACTAAGGTAGTCGCTGTGGCTGCCGGCCGAAAAATAAGAAGGCAGGTTCTCGATTTCGACTAGAGTGCCCCAGCCCCAGATCGGCCTCTGTTGGACCAATCGCCAGGTCACCTCATAGATCTGGGTGCGGACCTGGAGGCTGAAGGGCCGGAACTCGTAGATCGCATCGTAGAGTAGATCGAACGAAATCGCTTCCTGGAGCATGAGCGCGGTCAGAACGTAGATCAGCACCAGGGCTGTTGCCAGGCTCAATGTGCCAATCTTCTGCAAGCGCGAGCGGGCACTCCTGCCGGTCAACCACCACAATAACCCAATCAGCACCGCAAACGAAACGTAGGTCGTCCGCGAAAACGTAAAGAGTAAGTTGATCAGTGTCACACCTAGCATGCCCAGCCGAGCCAGGCGCAATCGGCGCGAACCTTGTCGGAACTGGAACCACTGGACGGCAAAGAATACCAGCAGCACTGAAGCATAGCTGCTTGGGTGCCAAAAGGTAGCGCGCACCCGCTGGTAGCCCACAGCCGATTCCCAGAATCCTAGGCTTCGGACACTGATGGTGGAAAAAAAATGCGATCCTGAAACAAACCCGTCAGGCAAGATCAGTCGGAAAAGCGAATGGAACTCGCCTTTCCATGCGCCAGCGATGAAAAGCAGACCCAAAAAGCCAGTAATAGCCCCAAACCATTCGACAGCGGTCAGGATCTGGCACCAGCGCGGCGGTGTGCTGGCTACATGATAGGTAACGATCACCAGGCAGACCAGAGCTAGCGTCGTTCCTAAGCCCTTGATAAAGAGATCGATCTCGTCCTGGGGAACCGTCAGGATGTGAGCTGCTTGCCAAACAAGGAGCAGAATGGCAGGCCACAACGGACGTGGGATGCGCAATCGGGGATTGAGCCATAGGCGTTTGAGCAGAATCCACGGCACGAGCCCCGCTGGCGCGAGCTGCTCTATCCCAGCGATCCAGAGGAGTGGCTGTAACAGAAAATAGAGCCGAACGTCGTGCAGCAGCGAAGTCGTCAGCCAGGGAATAGGCAACTTGAATGAACTGCGTGCCCGGGAGCTCACTGATGTCGCTGCCTTATCCACCTGCAAGGTATTGATCTCACCAGACATTGGCCCTCTACTGCATCAATTGCTGGATCTCAGCCAGCAATTGATCTGTTGCCCGGTGCCAACTATTTTCACGCGCTACGGCCAACCGCAACCGACGCTTATCTTCATCCTCGTACTGTTCCAGATGTAGCAGGCACTCCGTGGCCTGCACCCCGTCCTTGACAATGATCATCTTGTCTTGGTGTGGCTTCAAGGCAGGAATGGCAGTGCCCACCACTGGCCGCCCGGTAGCAAAACACTCCAGCAGCTTGATGGGGCTGATTCCCTGCGCATAGGCGTCTATTTTGTACGGCAAGACAAAAGCATCGCACGACGCAATCTCGTCTACGACCTGTGTATGTGGCACTAAAGGGCGGAGAGTGCAGTTCTTCAACGGTGGCAAATTGCCTCGTACCGGCCCCACCAACAGTAGCTCAAACGACTCGCCAAGCACCTGTAGTAGATCGTAGTCAAGAAAGGGGCCGATTCCACCAAAGTAGCCAATGCGCTGTACGCAAGTGGTAGGTTGCCCCCGGTCAAGTTGGTAGAATAGGTCGAAGTCGACGCCATGAGGTACGATCTCAGTTGGCGTCTCACTGGCTTGAGCAGCTTCAGCAGCCAGAAATGACGAAGGGGAAACGACCAGGTCTGCAGCATCGAGCATAGCCTGGTGTGATGCCAATAGAGAGGTCGGAAGTCGGGGGTCGCCCTGACGACGGTCGGTATAGTCATAAACTAGAAAGGCGGGCTTCAGCAAAGCACATAGATCTAGCGCGCTTTGAGTAGGTAGGTAGTTGAGCACGATAGGCAACGGCCCGATCAGACGCCGAATCCTGGCGGCCAGCCTCGGCAAAAAGAGCACGCGGTTAATCCAGTGAAAGCCGCTCCACACCGCGGGCAATGCGACCGGTGACAGCAGTGTCAGGTTCGGTACTCGCTGCTGCCTGACCTTGACAGTGCCTCTTGGCCCCGACCAGGAACGGACCAGCCGCCTGGCAATCCGCCCCATCTCACCGAGCTTGGGTAGCCGCTTGGGCAGGCTCTCGACGAACACGACGCCTGTGCTCTGTCTGGCCAATTCACAGGCCAGGGCCTGATGCCGCTGCCAGGTAAAGTCCCACTCGATGGCAGCCAGAATCACCACCGAGTGTTCAAACCGCCGTGGCATCTACATGTACCCCAGTGCCCGCAACCGGTCCTCAATCTCGGCAGTCTCTGCCTCAGAGTAGGCACCATTCTTCTTGGATGCCGTCTCCGCAAGCTCACTTTCTTTCCCCAACTGTACGACAGGCGCTAGGTCGTGAGCAAAGGCACCGTTCAATACTTGTCCATCACAATAAGCTGGAATGGGCAGCCCAAGCCAAGCCAGAATAGTCGGGAAAAGATCCACTAGTCGCGCCCCCGAAACTGGGCCAGGCTGGACGGCCGGCCCGGCGGCGATCAGAATACCATCCAGGGTATGCGAACCGGTGTGATCGCGCTTCATCCGATTCGACCAGAAGATCTCGTTAGCGTCCTGATAAAAAGATGAGCTAAACTCGTACCCCATAGCCGGGACACCAATCAGATCGGGGAAAGGGCCATCAGCACCCGGAAAGGCCTCCTCGCGAAACAGTATCCTCTCGATGACCGGCTGGCCGGTTTCTGGATCATGCAAGTCAGTCAGAATATCGGCCAACTGGCGTCGGACCTGCTGGTATTCATTATCCGATTTCACGATTCCTTGGGGGTCTCGATCTTCGACATTGATATAGATATTGGCCCACACCCAGCCGTTGATCATGAACGCTTTGGTATGCGACCAGTCGACGGCTACCTGCTGGTTAAGCCGATCCACCAGTTTTCGCCGTCGCTGCCGGCCCAGTTTCCGGTTCAGGTTCCAGCGATCCAGCCTCAACGCCAGGCCGATGGCTCGGCGCAACAAGTTGCCTGATCGGCTGCGGTTGAAGGCCACCAGTCCCTCGCGGGCCAAAAGACTATTGATATTGACTGTACGATAGATCGGTCCGTGGCCATGGTCTGAAAGCACAATAAGCAACGTGTCATCTGTGAGCAATTCAGCAATCTGGCCCAGTATTCCATCTACGGCCTGGTAGGCACGGGCGGCTACCGAGTATTGCTTGGGGTCAAAGTGAGGGCTTCCCTCATCCAGCCACCAGTAGACCGCGTGCTGGATGACGTCGAGTTCCTGAATGTGAAACATGGCCACGTCCCAATCGGGACATTTGTCCTGCAACAGATAAGCAAATATCCGGGCCCGCTCCTGTTCAGTTTCAACGCAGCGAGCGATAAACTCTTCAAGATTCGAAGTATTGAACATAGTCTGGGGGGTCAGGATAGTATAATCAGGAAAGCACTGGCGGATCTCGTCAGAGAGTTCAGGAGGATAGGTAAACTCCGTTTCCAAATTGGGCGTCAGCATGCCTGCCACCGTGTAGCCATTGATGGCCCGAGGCGGGTAGGTGACCGGCACGTTGACCGTCACTACCTTCTGACCGGCTTCGCTTAGTTTCTCCCACAAAGTTGGGAATGGCACATCGGTAGAGCTGGTCGGATGGGTGCGGTAACTCTCACCCGTATAGACATTAAAGTCCACAGTGCCATGCTTTCCCGGTAATACACCAGTCTGGAATGTAGTCCAGGCCGCGGCCGTCACTGGTGGAATGGTGGATTCCAGCTCGCCCCAGGCGCCCGCCGCCCGCAGCCGGGCCAGGTTGGGCAGCCACCCCTTGTCCATCATCGGCTCCAAGAGTCGCCAGGTTACGCCGTCGAGTCCTAGGAGCAATACTCGTTTCTGTTTCAGTTCAGTCATGTTTTTTTCCTCGATAGGTTTGTCCAGCCTGTCAGGCGTCGCCACCCACTGGCCAGGATATCACGCTCGGCGCGCTCCAGGCCCAGGAGACTCAGAGCAAGCAAGTGAACGACGGCCAGGATTGTAGTCAGGAAGATCAGGCCCAAAAAGTCGGGCAGGTTCCAGGTTCGGGCCAGCAGCCTGGCGCCAAGGCCAGCGCCACCGGCAACAACGGCTGCTGTCAGCGGTTTGGCGTAGGAGATGTGGTAGGGATGGACGCCCAGGACCACATAGACGGCCGCCAGCCGGGCCAGATTCAACGCCACCGTCGCAAGGGCCGCCGCCAGGGCCAAGCCGACCAGCCCCAGTGCTGGCACCGTACAGGTGGCCACGACTACGTTGAGGGAGATGGAGCCGAACAGCAGACTCAACTCGATCTTTTGATGATCGGTCATCACCAAGATGGTGCCAGCCGAGCCTACACTCAGGTTGGCGAGCTGGCCCAAGACCAAGACAACCAGCACCACCTGCCCCACCTCAAACTCGTCACCCAGGAGGTGCATCAACTCGCTCGCACCCAAGATCAGGATCAGTCCCACCACAAGACCAAAGGTGAGCAACAAGCGGGTCCCATCGCGGTAGAGCCGCACCATCTCACGATTGTCGCCCCCGTGCCAATTAGCAAAGGAGGGCGCGGCTGCCATGTTGAAAGCCGTCATCACAAAGCTCATGGCCACTATCACCAACGAAGCGGCCGAATAGACCCCCAGGTCAGCGCCACCTAGCAAAAAACCGGCCAGCAGGATGTCCAAGCGTTGCGAGACCTGGTTTAGGATGGCTGAGGCCCAGGCCGGCAGGGCAAAGCGGACGATTCGCGTGCGATCGATGGCTGCATCTGACTGGCCGGGCAGGCGCAGCCGCCGCCGGACAAGCCACCCGCCGCTCACCGCTGCCATCAACCAAGACAATAGGTGAGCGCCGGCCGTGGTCCGCAGGTCCAAGCGCTGCGACACCTGTAAAACGATAATGCCGGCCAGGAATAGGAGTGAGGGTAGTGCGCTCTCGATTACCGACCGCAGGCGCGCCCGCCCCAGGCCGTTGAGACTCGACGCCACCAGGCGCGTCAACGTCAGTGCTGGCAAGGCTGCGCCCATGATCGGCAGCACGCGGGCCAGGTCCGCTTCGCGCAACAAGCCAGCCCAGGCCGCCGGCCAGGCGAGCATCGTCAGGGCAGCCAGGCCGCTGGCCGTCCCGACAATGCGACCGGCCCAGATCAACAAGTTCCAGGCCCGGTTGGCCGTGTCCTCTCCGGCATAGATTGCCGTAAAACGCACCACGGCCAGGTACAACCCAAAGCCGGCAACGACACTGGCTACTTGCGTGACGCTAAGGGCCAACGAGAACAGGCCAAAATCGACTGGTCCCAGCCAACGGGCCAGCATGAACTGGGCAACATAGAGCAGCAAGCGGCCGACCACGCCCCCCAACAGCGCCAGCGTCGCATCACCGATGACCCTGCCGACAATGCCCGTTGCCAGTGTTCCAGTCGGGTGCAATGTCTGGGGCAACGGCTCTTCGGCCGGAAGCACGCACAAGTCTTTCTGCTTTGTCACCGGCGCAGTTCCTCCAGCCAGCGGGCTGCTTGCTCATTGGTTTCATCCAAAGCCAAAGCTTGCTCATAAGCCGCGATAGCCTCGTCGAATCGCTTGCCCCGGCGATAGGCTCGTCCCAGCCTTAGATAGTACCAGGCATTCGACCGGTAGTCGGGGTTCAGAGTTGCAGCCCGATCGTAAGCATCGAGCGCGGCTGGCACTTCTCCATCTTGTACCAGCAAATCGCCCAGTACGACATAATGCCCTGGCGTCTGCGGGTTGATCTCGATGGCCTGGTTGACCAGTGTCATACCCTGCGTCACGTCGCCCCTCTCGGCGTACGCCCGCCCCAGGTTGACGAGGCGCCGGGGATTCTCCGGCTCCAAGCGCCATGCTCGCTGATAGGCTAGTCGTGCTTGGTCCAAGGTGCCTTGGGCGCGGTAGGCTTCACCTAAGAGGTGCCAAAGCTCGGCATTGTTTTGATCGAGCCGAGTAAAACTTTGCAGCATGGGCACCGTTTCTGACAGAGTGAGACTGCCAGAAGGCCGGTAGTAGACGTTGATCCAACCCTCTTTCACATCGCCCTGCATGAGGAGTTGGTAGCTGGACTGATCCACCCGTTGCTGAATTCGGCCAGTGGGATCGGCTACGGACCCAGGGGGGTTTTGGCGGATGTACCACACGGCCTGGGCCTCGGCAGTCAGTTCGTCAAATCGTTCGGCAGATCCGCTCACGGTGTGCGCGAATTCGTAGCCATAGTAGCGCAAACAGTTGACGAACCAGCTGGGTTCAGTGATAACGACATCCCCTGGCGTAGCGTAAGTGTTCAGCAGCGCAGCCAACTCGCGCCAAGGCTGTTTCTGGCGGGCATACCACGACTGGAGTGGCGCGATGCTCAATGCCAGCACGCCAAAAGTTAGCAGCCCGGTCGCCAGCGGCCGGCTATTAGGCACCGATCGCAGGAGATGGGCCAGCCCGTCTACAAGCACCGCGAGCCCTCGCGCTGCCGCCAGCAGCAGGATCGGCAGCACAAAGATGACGTAGCGAATTTGAAACACGTGCCAGCTCGGAACCAGCGACAGAACGAGAAAGGGCAGCGCCGTCCACAGGACGATCCAGAGTAGCGTCTTCCAGCGCTTTTGCCAACCGAGGGCCAACAGCCCGACCAGGCAGAGAACCAATAGGAGCCAGGTGTAGGGGGTCAGGTGTGGGCCAGCCTTGACGCCCACCCCTAACTGGTTGATAGTATCTACCAGGAACTGACCTGACCAGGTAAGTCTCTGAGCCGGAACGTCATTATTCTGATCTTTGCCTGGGAATTGGATGATGGCCGGCAGCGACGGCAGCATCGCCAATCCAATGGCAGCCACGCTGGCCACCAGGCCGACCAGTCTTTCTCGTTGCAGATTTCGTTTACCCAGGTCCTGGCCAAGCAATACTCCGCCCACTCCCAACTCGGCGGCCAGGATAAAGGCGGCAAAATAGTGGGTGTAGAGGTTGAGCGCCGACACCAGGGCAAAGGCTGCCCACCGCCACCACCGGCCCGAGCGCCAGGCCCAGAGAAACAGGTGCAGGGAGAGCAGCGACAGCCACAGGAACAGGGTATAGGGGCGGGCTTCCTGCATGTAGCGTAGATGGAAGGGTGAGACTGCTAGCAACAGGATGCCCCAGGCAGCCTCGGCCCGCCCCAGTAGAATTCGGCCTACCTGATAGGTCAGGACCAGGCTAAGAAGACCAAAACCCACAGAGGGCAGACGTAGCCAGAATTCGGTCTCTCCAATCTGCCATACCATATACATTAGAAGAGAATGCAAAGGGCGCACATCGGGCCATCGCTTGAGGTATTCTAGAACACCATTCACATTGCGCGCCTGGACCGTGGAAGCTGTCAGGATCTCGTCGAGCCACAAGCTGTCAACGCCGAGTTGGTGCAGGCCCAGCGCCCAGGCCAGCAGCAAGACCAGTACCAGTGCTGCCTGAGCCCACTTCGTCTGCACCCTCACCTGAGCCGCCATCGTTGCAAACCTCTCACATACCCGAGCGGACAAGGCATGGCAGGTAGTAACGCTGATGATCGACCCACTCAGCCGTCGGGGTGATCCAGATGGGGCTCGACCAGGCTATCACCTCGCGCTCGTCGACGAGTTCCCGTTGCCCAGCACGGACGTAGTACAAGCTGGGCTGGCTCAAGGTCGCATCCACGAAATCGAACGAGACCTCGACGTTTCCATCGGGGGCAACCTGATGCAGCGACTCGTAAACCTCGCCGTCGAAGCGGACCAACTCGACAAAGTCGAGATCGGCCGTGCCGACGACGCGGACATCTAGCACAGGCGGTTCGTCCGTTTCGTAGGCTTCGCCCAGCCAGTGACCGTCCGCCTGGAATTCGAGTAGAAGCCGGGCGCCGGTGGTGGCGTAGGTCCGCCCGGCAGCGAGGGCATCAAATACGGCTTCGCGCGTCGTCTCCTGGGCATAGACCGCCATCAGCCCACCATAGGGCAAGCCGGGCTGTGCCGTGTGATTGTCAGACGAGGCGACGACGCCCAGGCGCTGGCCCGCCGCCCAGCCGTCGCGCAAGTAGTGCGGCCCTGGATGACTAACCGCCCCCGGCAGGCCAAAGACCACATCTTCGTAAGCTAACGGATTGCCGTAGAACTCGCTAGCGCCGTGCAGCGAATAGACCTCAGCGGCGCGTTGGAAGCTGGGATGGGCATAGCTCCAATCCACGTAGGGCGAATAATCGAGCGCTGTCTCAGGTGTGAGCCAACGCGAATCGCCGCCCCAGACGATGGCCATGTGGTGGGGGATGGTCAGGACCTCCACTCCCGTATCGGCAAAGGCCGACCATAGCGCCGACAGGTCGTTGTAATCGCCCCGCCGGAAAATCGGCCCCGTGGGCGCTCGGTACACGATGTTGCGGTGGCCATAGGGCGCGTGGCCTGACCACTCATATCCCAAGAATGTGACAAAGGCACCCGGATCGTACGACTCGGCGACGAGGGTCTGAAGATTCGCCCACTCGTCGTCGGTCAAGCCCACCGAGCCATCGCCGGCACGGCTATGATCGGTGAGCGCGTAGAAATCGAGGCCGGCCACCTGACGTGCGTAGCGAAAGGCGCTGTCGGCCCGCCCAACGCCATCATGGCTGAGGGTCGAGTGCGAGTGTACATCACCCCATAGGAGCTGCATCCCGGCTGGGGCAGGGGTGACGTGCACAGGATTGCTGCGCACTGACTGGTCAAAGGCTGCACTGTCCACCGTAGCCTCAAGAGTTTGCACACCAGGGGTGTTCAACGTCGCTGTGAATGCCCGCGTCCCGCCATCGATCGCCATAAAAGCATAGGGTGTGGGGACGCTGGCCTCCCTGTCGGTCGAACCAAAGGTCACGCTGCCCCGGAATTGTCCAGTTGCATTCTCATATCCATCGAGCGCTACCAGACGAAAGGCAAAAGGCACACCCACCGTAGCCTGGCTGGGCGCGATGAGACGCAAGTGAGCTGCTGGCCCAGCCACGACTGTCAGGCTGGGCGCGTCGGACACTTCATGGAAAAGGCCATTTCCGCTGGCGTCTACGGCTACGTTCACCCAGGCTGTCTCGGCGACCTGGGGCGGTAGGGTGTTGGTCCACGTGACCGAAATCAGTTCGCCTGGGGCCAGCTCGCCGTCCTCAATGTGGACGGCAAAGGTTCGGGCGAAGCGATGATACTGGCCGTCGATGCCGTAGGTGGACTGTGTCAGCACCAGACTAGCTGTTGGACTGGAGCTCGAAACTCCGACATAGTCTGGCTGCGCGGGGTCCTCGCTCTGGGTTACCTTGGGATAGGGCCATGGGGATACGAACCAACTGGCCGGGAACTGCACCTGCACCCCGCCACCTGCCTGAATCCCATCTTCACCGGGCATCACCACCACCGTCCAATTTCCTGCCACACCAACCACCGCTTCATCAGGCGTGACGAACACATATTCTGTCTCCTCGCACAATTCGGGTACGTGGGACAAACTAATAACTGGCTTTGCGAGACAGATCAAGGCACACAAGCTGGCCAGGTAGGTCATCGCCTGTATCCACGCCCTGCTCAGGGTAGCGGCGCCCATCGGGGTCGGCGGTCGTCGGCGCCGTCCTGGTCCAGGCGCACCTGCTCCGAGCCATCGGCACTCATACAATAGAGTTCATAGTTGCCCTCCCGATCCGACTCGAACGCAATCCATTGACCATCGGGCGACCAGGCGGGGCTCCAATCCCGACTGGGATCGATCGTCAGTCTCTGCAAACCCGCGTCTTCCCCCTCAGAACTCATCACCCAGATGTCCCAGTTGTCGTCGATGCGGTTCGAGACAAACGTGATCTGGCGACCATCGGGCGACCAATCGGGGCTGCGGTTGTCAAAATCGAGCCCAGTCAGCCGTCGGGCATTGCCACCATCGACGTTCATGACATAGATCTCGTATAGGGGCTGTCGCGTATCACGATTGGAGATGAAAGCGATCTGATGGCCGTCAGGTGACCAGACCGGTGCCCAATCATTACTCGAATTATCGGTCAGGCGCACGACATCATTGCCGTCTCGGTCCATTATGTAGATTTCGGGATTGCCATCGCGAGTCGATTCGAACAGAAGCTTCTGACCATCGGGAGACCAGATTGGCTTTAGGTCATCGGCGGGGTGGTCCGTTAGCCGCCGAATAACACCGCCGTCGCGGTCCATAACATAGATCTCCTCATTTCCGTCACGGTCCGACTGAAAGGCGATAAGCAACCCATCAGGTGCCCAGTCGGCGTTGACATCTTCAGCCGGATCGTCGGTAAGCTGCATGATTTCGCCCGCCTGATGATCCAGGACATAGATATCATAGTCACCATCACGATCCGAGTGGAAGGCCAGGTCACTGGTCATGCCGAGATAACCAGCCGTCGGAGGCTCGGTGGGTACGGGCGTGGTGGGCACGGGCGTCGAAATGACCACAACCGTCTGAACCGGTGGGGTTTCAGATCCGTCCGAGAGCAGGATAGCGATCACTGCACCCAATACGCCCAGCACCAGGACAATGGCCCCTATCAGCATCCATGGCAAGCGCGAGCGCTTCCGTGGGGCGACGTGTGTTGATTGCCCCCATGCCTCACCGGAGGGCCTTCTCACGGCTGCGCGATCCCTTGTTCGGTTTTTTCCAGCCCGACGAGAGGAAAGGGGTTGGGTGGCTACGTCGCCACTCAGGGCTGCCACAAAGTCGCCTGCGCTGGGAAAGCGTTCATCAGGCTCCTTGGACAACATCCGATCCAATGCCTTCTCCACAGGCTTGGCTACGCTGGGATTCAGGTCTCGGATCTGGGGCGGCGGATTGTTCACCTGGGCATAGAGCACGGCCGCCGTCGTTGTACCGCCAAAGGGCGGCCGGCCGCCCAACATCTCGAAACAGACCACACCCAACGAATAGAGGTCGGTGCGATAGTCTATCGGCTCGCCGCGGATTTGCTCCGGCGACATGTAGGCCGGTGTGCCCAAGATCGTTCCCGCTGCTGTCAACTGCGCCGTCGCCCCTGAGCCTTCCAGCGCCTTGGCGATGCCAAAATCAGTAATGATGGCCCGGCCTTCCGCCGTAATCAGAATGTTGGCAGGCTTGATGTCGCGATGGACAAAGTGGCGCCGGTGGGCATAGTCCATTGCCTCAGCAACCTGTCGCAGGATACGAACCAGGCGCTCCAGGGGCAGGGGCGCTTCTTCAGCGATCAGGTCAGAGAGGGGGCGGCCCTCGACGTATTCCATCACGATGTAGAGGTCTCCATCCTGCTGGGCGATGTCATAGATGGTGACGATATTCGGATGGCTCAGGTTGGCCGCGATACTCGCCTCGCGTTTGAAGCGCTCGATGACCTCTGGGTCCTTCAGGCGAGCGGTGAGCAACTTGATCGCCACGTACCGTTGCAAAGTCGGCTGCCACGCTTTGTAGACGGTACCCATACCGCCCTGGCCAATCTCGTCCACGACTTGGTACTGACCGAACGTTTGCTGCATCGAACCATCCCCTTGCATCATTGCATTCTCCACTTCCCGTTGTAACTCGCGGCTTATCCCGCGTAGCCCCAACCCCGCAGCTTCTCCTGGACCTCGCCCATCTCGTCCTCCGACAAACCCGGCGCCGAAGCCCCATCGCGATAGACGTTGGCCTGGCTGTAGGCCACCGGCCGGCTCAGGAGCGACGCAGCCTCGAATGCCTCGACCAGGACGCGACCATCGAGCGCCTCGGGCACGGGCACGCCCAGGGCGTGCAGGAGGGTCGGCGTCAGGTCCAGGATGCTGGCGCCTGCCAGTTCGGTGCCCGGCTTGACGCCGCTCCCGGACAGGATCAACACGCCATCGGGCCGGTGGTGGCCCGAGAGCCCCGTGATCGCCTCCACCAGCTTGTTCGAGCCCAAGTCGGCGTGGCCAAAGGCCATATACTCCCAACCCCGGGGCTGGACGATGAGGTCGGGCGTGCGGTCCAGGTACGGGCCGCTGTAAATCTCTTCCCGGCGGTAGACGCGCTCCACCAGCGGCTCGCCGCTGCGCGGATCGCGCAGGGCCGCCGCTTCTCGAACGAGGAACTCCTTGAGCTCCTCGTACTCCCGCCCGGGTTGGACGATGCCCTGGGGCCGGACGCCGGCCACGTTGACGTAGACCTGGCCAAAGCTGCCGATGCTGAATGCCCGGGTGCGCGACCAATCGACGTCGTCGAAAGACAAAAAGGCGCGGTTGACCAGCCCGGCCTGCTGTTGGAAACGGACCTTGCGGCGCAGGCTGCCCAGACCCAGTGCCCGCGCAATGCGGAACATTTGCAGCGGCGTATAGCCCAGGCGAAAGAGCAGGCGCTTGAACGCCGTCCACGGGTTGCGCTTGAACTTGAGCAATCCCAGGCTGGCCAGCCAGTTGTTCGTCAGGAAAAAGCTGTGCACCGGACCAAAGCCGTGGTCCGACATGACGACGACCAGGGTCTCTTCTCCGCCGTCGGCTTCGCCCAGCAGGCGGCCCACGTCGGCGTCCACCTTACGGTGGAAGGTCAGGATCTGTTCCCGGTGCGCCGCCGCTTCGGCGGCGTCGTGGCGCGGGTGCGACGGGTCCAGGAGCCGCCACGTCTCGTGCTGGACCATGTCCGTGTCCCAATAGACCACGGCGAACAGGTCCCAGGGCTTGTTGCGCATGAGATAGAGGGCCGCCTGGGTGCGGTTCTCGACGCTGGCCGTCAGGTCGTCGAGGAAGCGGTCGAGCCAGCGCGTCGAGCGGTAGCGCTCCTCGGGCGAAAGGTGGAACTCGCCCAGCTCGGCCAGCAGCTCTTCCTTGAGTTCCGGCGGATAGGCCCACTCGCTCTCGGGGCCGGGGGCCAAAAAGCCGCTGATCATGAACCCGTCCACCGGCTCCGGCGGGTACGTCGTGGGGATGCCCAGCAGCCCCACCTGGTAGCCGGCGTCGTTGAGCCAGTGCCACAGCGACTGCGTCCGGCGGCTCGTGGCGTCGATCATGGTCACCTTGTAGCTCTCGGCGCCGGGAAAGACAAAATCCACCAGGCCGTGCTTGCCGGGGTTTACGCCCGTCACAAAGGAACTCCACGACGACGAGCTGATGGGCGGCAGCGTCGTTCGCAGCTTGCCCCAGGCGCCTCGGTCCATCAATCGCTTCAAATTAGGCAGCTCTCCGGCCTCAATCCAGGGGCCGAGGAGGTCAAAGGTGACGCCGTCGAGGCCGATAACGAGCACTTTCATCCCAGGTAGCCCAAACCTTCCAGGCGCTCCATGATCTCTTTTTCGCCCTCGCTCGTATAGTCCACCACGCCCGCCGCCTTGAGCACGGCCTTTGGCTCGGCAATCTCGACGGGGAAGGCGTCGAGGTAGCTGCCATTGAAGGCATCTTTTAGCACACGACCATCCATGTCCGAAGGGACCGGGAGGCCCAGGGTGTGCAGCACCGTCGGCGCCAGGTCATAGATGGCAGCGTCCTCGATCTGGGCACCCCGGCGCACACCCGGCCCGTTCATGATCAACAACCCCTCGTCACGGTGCATACCCGAGTAGCGATAGACGGTAGACACCGTTTGACGGTGGCCGAAATCGGCCAGCCCGAAAAAGATGTCCGAGGGCTCTTTGGGCCTGAGGATCAGGTCCGGCGCCCGGTCCAGGTAGGGGCCAGCGTAGATCTCTTCCCGGCGCAGCACCTGGCCGATGAGCTGCCGGCCGGTGCGCGGGTCGCGGAACTCGTAGGCCAGTTGCTCGATCTCGTCCCGTACCGCTTCGTACTCGGCGCCGGGCTCGACGATACCCTGGGGCTCGCGGCCCTTGACGTTGACATAGATCGAGCCCAGATGCCGGCCGAAGGAGTAGGCCCGCGAGCGGCTCCAATCGACGTCCAGGAACGACAGGAAGGCCAGCTTGAGCAGGTGATCCACAAAGTAGCCGGCCACGTATTCGGCCTGGCGGGCCAGCCCCAGCCGGTCGGCGATCTGGTGGACGTTGCGCAGCGTGAAGCCGCTCCGGAACATCAGTTTCTTGAACCGGGTCCACAGGTCGCCCTTGAGGCGCAACATGCCGATGTCCAGCAGCCAGTTGTTGAGCACGATAAAGTTGTTGGCCCGCCCCATGCCGTGGTCCGAGAGGATGGTGACCAGCGTGTCGTCATTGGCGTATTCCAAAAGGCGGGCGATGCTCTCGTCCACCTGCCGGAAATAGTCGCGGACGATCCACTCGCGATCCTCGTCGTCGGTCCGCCACGGATGGTCGGCCTCCATGTAGTGCCAGAGTTGGTGCAGCACCCGGTCGGTGTCAAAGAACACGGTCATAAACACGTCCCAGGGCCGGGTCCGGGCCAGGTAGAGGGCCGTCCGGGTTCGCATCTCCAGTAGGTCGCGGCTGGCCTGGAGAAAGCTCTCCCGCCGCCCCTCGGTAAAGGTCTCGGTCGGGTAGATACGATAGTCGCCCAGCTCGCGGGCCAGCTCGTCGGCCAGCTCGGGCGGATAGACATAATCGGTGGCATTGTAGGGCGTCAGCCAGCCACTCACCATAAAGCCCTCGACCTCTTCCACCGGATAGGACATGGGGATGTTCAGGATGCCGACGCGGTAGCCGGCTTCGCTCAGATAGCGCCACATCGTCGTTCCACCCCGCAGCGAGGCGTTGACGGGCGGGAAGCTGTAGGTACCATCCTTGCGGTAGAGAAAGTCATAGATGCCGGTCTTGCCGGGGTTCATGCCCGTCACAAACGAGGACCACGATGGCCCCGAAGTGGGAGGGATCGTAGATTGCAGGTGGCCCACGGTGCCGCCCTCCATCAGGCGGCGCAAGGTGGGCAGGTGTCCTGCCTCGGCCCAGCGACGGATGATGCCCAGGGGTACGCCGTCCAGGCCGAT
>CAYLZO010000118.1:1231-15782 GCA_964387775.1 uncultured Anaerolineaceae bacterium | reverse complement strand
AGCGGACGGCGCAGCGCTACATGTCCGTGGCCCAGGCTTTCAAATCCGACACGGTCGAGTGTTCTCTCCCCAGGAACAGGGCATCGATGGTCGGCGGAAGACAAGTGGACCTGCTTCGTTCCCGACTGCTGCTGTGCCGCAAGAACCGGAGGTCGAGCCATCACTACCAAGCAACAGCGGTACCCCCCTTTCGGAGACGCCGTGCTACGACAGCGACGAGTGGTATACCCCAGCCGAGTACCTTGAAGCGGCACGGACGGTGATGGGCGACATTGACCTGGACCCGGCCACGTGCGCCGTGGCCCAAGAGGTAGTCCAGGCGAGGTCGTTTTTCACCAAAGAGGATGATGGTCTGGCCCAGGAGTGGAGGGGGCGAATCTGGCTCAATCCACCCAGGCAGAACCCCCGACCAGGGCCACAGTCACCGAGCCACCTGGCAGCTTGGCACCTTTACTGGCCCCACCCAGGCCGCGACGCCGGGGATTCGCTCATCTCACCCTCCGCAGGCCACGAGCCAGGCCCCAGGCTGCCAGCCCCACGGCCACAGCGCAGTACAGATGCGTCCACGACAGCGGCCCCACCAGCAGCGGCGAGTCGGCCCGCCAGAATTCAAAAACAAAGCGCTGGCCATAGTACAGCGCCACAAACAGCAGGAACAACACGCCGTCAAAGGGCCAGCCTTCCCCCTCACCCGGCCTCTCCCCCGAGGGAGAGGTGTGCTCCCCTCTCCCCCGTGGGGAGAGGCGACCGGAGGGAGGGGGGTGAGGGGGGAGCTGCCCTGCCCGCCTCTCCAGGACCACGAGCAGGGCAAAAATCAGCAGGTTGGCCAGGATGTCGGCCAGTTGCGTCGGGTAGCGACTGGCCCACAGGCCGTACTCGTTGGGCAGTACCAGGGCCGGCCAGGCGTCCGCCTCGCGGCCGTAACAGCAGCCCTGCAACAGGCAGCCGATCCGGGCCACGGCGATGCCCAGCGGCAGCGGCACGGCAAAGAGATCGAAGCAGCGGCCCACCGGCAGGCGCCGGGCGCGGCAGACCAGGTAGCCGGCCAACGCCCCGCCGGCCAGGGCACCCAACGCCCGCTGGCCGCCCCACCAACCCGGCGGCAGCGGCGTCCCCCGGAACAAATAGTCGGCCAGGTAGGGCAGGGCCACCTCCAGCGAGGCGCCCAGCAGCAGGCCCAACTGCAAAAAAGGCACAGCCAGCAGCACGTCCCAGCCCGTCACCGGCCAACGGCCCCGGCGCAAGCGGAGGAACACGCCGGTCACAAACACGGCGACGCCCAGCACCCGCAGCAGCGTGTAGCTGCTCACGGCAAACGGTCCCAGGACGAGGGTCGGCATCATGGCCAAATCCCTTTCCGGCAGCGAAATTGCTCCGCTTGGTGCATAAACGCTTCCAGGCGGGTTTGCTGATTGGTCTCGCCCAGGCCGTCAAAGCTCACGTCCAGCCAGGGGATGCCGCCCCAGTCGGCGCGGATGCGGCCCGCCAGCCCGGCGACGACGGTGCCGGGCATACAGGTGAAAGGCATCACGTTCAGGATGCCGTCCAGCCCCTGCCGGGCGAAATCGATCGCCTTGCCGATGGTCAGCGGCGCCTCGGTGCGCAGCACAGGATGAAAATAGGGCGCCGCCGCCGCCAGCAGTTCGGCGGTGGGCGGTTCGTGGGCGTTGGGCAGGCAGGCGGCCACCGGGTCCAGCAGGCGGCCCTCGTCGTAGTCCAGCACGCGGCGGATCAGGTGCAGGCGCAGCAGGTTGCCGTAGCGATGCTCGGCCGCCGCCGAAAAGCGGGAAAAGTGGTTGGCATAGTACAACCACTCGCTCATCGGCGCCAGCCAGACCTCGCCGCCCAGCGCCTCGACGCGGCGCACGATCTGTTGGTTGGTGAAGGGGTTGAGCCGCAGGTAAATCTCGCCCACCAGGCCGATGATGGGCCGCGCCCGGCTGCGATCCACGGCCAGGGCGGCGAAGCGCCGCGCCGCCTCGTCCAGTACCGCCGGGATGCGCCGCCCGCCGCCGGCCTCCACCGCCGCGACCAGCCGGGCCAACAGCTCGTCGTAGAGGCGATCCGCGCTGCCGGGCGCGCGCTCGTAGGGCCGGTGGTGCAGCCGCTGCTTCTCCAGGAAATCGAGGGCGACCAGTCCCTGCCAGGCCAGGCGCCCCACCCGCAGCGGCGGCACGCCCAGGCCCTCGTACTGGTAGCCGTTTTCGGCGCTGGGGGCGACGACGCGCAGCTCGCCCAACCCCTGGCGGCGCAACACCTGGCGCAGCAGGTCGTGGAACTGGCCCAGGCGGCACGGCCCGGCGCTGGTCGGGATCAGGTAGGCGGCGCGATCCGGCTCAAAGCCCGGCTGGTGGGCGCGCTGCACGATGTCGCCGACGAGGGTGTGGCAGGGCAAGCACTCGCGGCCCAGGCACAGATCGCGGCCCAGGGCCAGCGTCCCGGCGGTGGACGGCGGCAGCACCTCGGCGCGCAGGCCGTGGGCGCGCATCGCCGCCGCCAGCACGTGGGTCGGGTCGCAGACGTCCGGGATGTAGACGTGGGATAGTGGGTAGTGGGCAGTGATCAGTGAGCAGTGATCATCACTGTTTGCTGCCGTTTTCTGACCACTATCCACCGCCCACGGCCCACTCTCAAAGAAGGCTTCCAGGCGGGTGAGCAGGCCGGCGTCGCCGCTGTGGTCGTCCAGTTCCAGCTCCAGGAAGGACTTGTCCTGAGCAGCGTCGAAGGACTTGTCCTGAGCAGCGTCGAAGGGCTTGTCCTGAGCAGCGTCGAAGGACTTGCCGCCCAGCGCCTCGCGGAAGAAACTGAGCAGGAACGAATCAGGGCCGCAAGCGAAATGGGTCAGATAGACCGCTTGCAGGCGTGGGTCGTCGCGGATAATCTGAGCGGCGGCCAGGAAACGCTGGCCCGTGTGCCAGAACATGTTGTGCACCGAATCGGTGACGTCGATGCCGTCCAGGGGCAGGCAATCGAGCGGCAGGGCCAGCACGCCCAGGCGACGCAGCTTGGCGGGCAGGTCGGCGTTGAGACCGGGGTCGGCGGTGCTGTAGGCTCGCCCCACCAACACCGCCGCGACCTGGCCCGGCGCCAGCCCGGCCAACACCTCGGCGCCGCGCCGGCGCAGATCGGCCTCGAAGCGGCGCTGCTCTGCCTCGGCGGCGCGGCGGGCGGCGGTGATCTGGCGCGCCGGGAGACCCAATTCGCGGGCAAAGGCGCGCAGCTCCCGCGCCGCCACACCCGACCACAAAAAATGGACCGGCGGGCGCAGCAGCGAGACGGGCCGCCCGGCCTGGTGCAGGGCCGCTTCGACCAAATGGGGCACTGCCTGGATGAACGGGCAGTGGTAGCTCTGGCTGTGGCCCGGCAGCGGGTCGGCGCGGTTGACGACGCTGGGCAGAAATATCCGCTCCACGCCTTGTTCCAGCAGCCACAGGACGTGACCGTAGGCCAGCTTGACCGGGAAGCAGGTCTCGGCGCCCGCTTCCGCCGCGGCGCGGGCCGCCAGCTCGGGCGTGGTCGGCGGCGAGAGGACTACCTCCCAGCCCAGCTCGCGGAAAAAACAGCCCCAATAGGGCAGCAGGTCGTAGAAGGCCAGCACGCGGGGAAAGCCGACACGCGGCCGGCCCTGGCCGGTCGGCTGGTCATCCAGGCAACGCAGCAGCAGCCCTTCCCGCTCAGCAAACAAGTCCGGCAGGGCCGCCCCCCTACTCCTTTGCCCCCCTGATTCCCTGATCCCCTGATTCCCTGATTCCTCCCCTGCCAGCAGCGCCGCGCCGACGGCCCCACTCAACTCCGGGCGCGGCGGCACGACCACCGGTCGGGCCAGCAGCGCCTCGAAAGCGGCCACCACCGCCGGGTTGAGGGCCACGCCGCCCTGAAACAGGACGCGCCGGCCCACCGCCCGGCCATCGACCACGCGGGCCAGGTAGTTGCGGGCCACCGCGTAGGCCAGGCCAGCGGCCAGGTCGGCCTGGTTGGCACCCTGCTGCTGGTGGTGCACCAGGTCCGACTCGACGAACACGGTGCAGCGCTCGCCCAGATCGGCAGGTGCGGCGGCGGTCAGCGCCAGGCGGCCCAACTCGGCCACCGGCAGGCCCAGGCGTTGCGCCTGCTCCTCCAGAAAGGCGCCGGTGCCGGCGGCGCAGGCTTTGTTGAGCGCCTGGTCGGCGATGGTCCCGTCGCGCAGGATGATGTACTTGCTGTCCTGGCCGCCGATCTCGAAAACGGTATCGACCTCGGGGTCGCAGGTGCGGGCGGCGCGGGCCTGGGCTCTGATCTCGTTGCACATCAGGTCGGCACCCAGGCGCTCGGCCACCAGCCGCCGGCAGGAGCCGGTCACGCCGGTTCCCAGGACTTGGGCTGTTTCGCCAACCTCGGCCAGGACGTGGGCCAGCGCCCGGCGGGCGACGTCCAAGGGTTGGCCGGCGGTGGGCAGGTAACAGCCGGCCAGCAACCGGCCCTGGCCGTCCACGGCGGCGGCCTTGGTGCTGATGGAGCCGACGTCGATGCCGAGCCAGACCCCCTCTCCCCCCTGGGGAGACACGTCGTTAGGGCCTTGGCCGGGTTGGGGTGAGGGGCAGATTGCGCTCAGGGCAACGATTTCCCCCTCCCCCCTCCCTGCGGTCGCCTCCCCCAAGGGAGGGGGGCCATCTCCCTCTCTCCAGGGGGGAGACACGTCGTTAGGGCCTTGGCCGGGCTGGGGTGAGGGGGAGAAGAGCCGGGGCAGGGACGAGGGCCGCGCCCGGCGCGTATCCACGAACCCGGCCAGCGGCGCCAGGCCGCGAAAGGCGGGCGCCGGCTCGACGCGGGCGAGGTGGGCCGCGCCCAGGGCGGCCATCAGCGTGCAGTGGGGCGGGACGAGCAGCGCGCCCGGCTCCAGGCCCAACACCTGCTCCAAGGCCCAGACCATGCCCGCGTTGCGGGCGACGCCGCCCTGAAAGACGATGGGGGGTTGGAAAGGCTGGCCGCTGCCCAGGGTAGCGCGCAGATTGCGGGCCACAGCCAGGCACAGCCCGGCGACCAGGTCGGGCAGGGACGCGCCCTGTTGCTGGAGGTGGACCAGGTCCGACTTGGCAAAGACGGCACAGCGCCCGGCGACGCGGGCCGGCTGGCGCGCCTGCAGGGCCAGCGCCGAAAATTCGGCAAGGGACAGGCCCAGCCGCTCGGCTTGCTGGTCGAGGAAGGAGCCGGTGCCGGCGGCGCACAGCGTATTCATGGCGAAATCGGCCAGGCGCAGGCGGCCGTTCTCCGGCTCCAAGCGCAGCAGTTTGCTGTCCTGGCCGCCTACCTCGACGACGGTGCGGGCCTGGGGGAGGACGGCTTCCAGGGCGTGTGTCTGGGCAACCAGCTCGTTGACCCGCCGCGCACCCAACAACGGAGCCAGCAACTCACTGCCCGAGCCGGTCAGGCCGGCGCCGGCGACCTGGGCCAGGTCCCAGCGCTGGCCCAGGTCGCGCAAGGCGGCCAACAGGGCGCGGGCCGGCTGCCCGCGCCCGTAGCGATAGTCGTGGTCCAGCAGCCGGCCCGCGCCGTCGGTGATGACCACCTTGACGGTCGTCGAGCCGGCGTCGATGCCCAGGTAGATCGGGGTCACTCCCTCTAGTCGTTGCGCAGAACCAGCGGCAGGTAGACGGAATACTGCGGCGGCTGTACGCCCTCTTCCAGGGTGTAGCCGGGCGCCAGGGCTATACTGAGAGAAGACGCCTCCACTTCTGGGCTGACGATAGACGAGGCCACCAGGGACAGGGTCTCGCGCAGCGTATCGCTGACGGCGATGGTCGGCGTATAGACGGCCAGAAGGCCCAGTGTGCCAGGATCCCACTCATCGGGCGGGCCGACCTCGACGGTGAAGGGTGGGTTGCCGGCCGGGACGGGCACGGCGCCGGCCCGGGTGCTTTGCCAGAAATAGGCATAGTCCCAACCCTGCGTGGAAGAGGCGTCGATGGTAAAGGTGCGGGTCATCGTGTCCCAGTTCTCCAGGCAGTAGGCGTGGGTAAAGGGCACGGTGGGCGAAATGTATTGCCCCACGGTCGGGAATACGGGGGTAGCCTGGTAGGTACAGTGGGCACCAAACGTAAGCAACGGCTCGTGGACTGTCTCGTTGAGGTAGCGTAGAGCAAAGGGGTAGGGTCCAACGAACAGGTAGCCGTTGTAGGCCAAGACCTCGATGGGGCAGCCAGCACAATCGAGGGCGCTCGACCCGGCGCCGAAATCCATGCGGAAACGCAACTCCAGGGGCGGCGGCCAGGATTCCGCATTCAGGCGGAAGGGCCCATCGGGGATGGGGAAGGTCTCGCCTGGCGGTAGCCACCACACCTCCCAATGCGACTGGCCATCGACGATGGGGTAGTGGGCATTCACAATCGGTTCCAGATCGAGACGGCGGGTGATGGGGACAGTAGCCGTCATCTTGGTGGTTGCAGAAGGGGGCGAGTAGTAGTTGAACACTACAGGATCGATTGCAAAGGGCGGGATGCCGGGCTGCAAGCTACTGAGGGTGTAGGTCGGCGGCACGTGGGGCACGCGGATGGCCAGGTAGCCCTTGGTGGCCAGATCGTCCAGATAGCGGATGGTCTGCCCGTCGTCGGTCCGCAGCGTCGTCCCGCGGGCCGTGGTCGTAGGCGTAAACACGCCCGTGTCGCCGAATTCTATCCACACGTGTGCAATTTGTCCCGCTGCCGTTATCTTGAGCGCATCATCTGGCAGCAACTCGGCCCCCGTGTACGTGCATGGCTCATAGGGGCTGCAGCCCCTGGTCTCGCACTGGTCGGGCCGCAGAAACGAAGCGGTCAGGGCCAGGGATAGCAGCAACAAGCCGGCATAGACGAGCAAGCGCGCCCAGGTCCGGTTGCGCTTTGGTGGGACACCGCCACTGTCCGCTGCATGCATGGATTCTCCTGTTTCTTTCATTTTGTTTGCTCCTCTCTCTTTACAAGATTCCAGACGATCAACCCCGCCGCCACGCAGCCGGCGAGCAGGGCATTCAGGTGCATCCAACTGAGCGGCCCCAACAACGGGACGGCCCCTTCCTGGCGCAGGTAGGCCAGGGCGAAACGTTTCAGACTAAAGAGCAGGATGTAGAGCAAGGCCAAGAAGCCATCGAAAAACCAGGTTCCTCCCCCGCCAGGGGAGAGGCGAGATTGCCGGCGGCCATACCGATCCACGGCCAGCAAGGCAAGGAAAATCAGCAGGTTGGCGGCAGCGGCCAGCAATTGGGTGGGGTAGCGCACAGCCCACAACCCCCGGTCGTCGGGCAGGTAGACGCCCAGCCAGGAATCGGTGGGGATGCCGTAACAGCAGCCGGCCGCGGTGCAGCCCAGCCGGGCGATGGCCTGGGCCAGGGGCAACGCCAGCACACCCAGGTCCAGGACGCGGCCCAGGGGTGCTTTGTACCAGCGGATGTAGAGCAGCGCCACCAAGCCGCCGCCGAGCAGCGTCCAAAAAACATCGCGGCTTTCTTGCAGGGCCAGGAATCCGCTGTGGGCGATGCGCTGCCGGTTGATGATCTCGTTGGCCAGCAGGGTGAGGGCCGCGCCGCTCACCGACATCAGCAGCAGACCGCGGGCGATGACGAGGGGCGGATAATCGAGCCGGAGCAATCGCTCAAAGGCAACCACCGCGCCCACCATCACTGCCAGGGTGACGATGAGCGCGTAGGTATCGATCTGCCAGGCGCCGATGGTCAACGTGGGCAGCATGGTCGGCCTCCTGGCTAAGAGGCAGGGGGCAAAAAGCGCGCAGCTCGCGAGGAGCGGGCGATTTTCCTGTGTGACCGACACTGTTTCATTCTCCCCCCTTGCGTCCAACGCCGGATGCTCTCGGCTCAATATCCTGAAGCGGCGCGTAAGCCCGCCGGACTTGTCCCCAGGTTGCCGGGACGGCGGGTCCGGCGAGAGCGAGATCGCGTTTTGCGATGCTACCATTTTAGCATAGATGCCCCCAGACGGCAAACGCTGCCTGCCACTGTTTGGACAAAGGTCGGCGGCTATGGTACACTGGGCGCATGGTCATCGGTACCCTGTTGAGCCGACTCGGTCCGCAGCGCTGGTTGGCCCTGGCGCGCCGCATCCGGCCCGGAGCAGAGTTTCTCGTCGCCGGCGAGCGGCGGCTGACGCGCCGCCAGGTGTTCGACAACGTCGAGACGCTGGTCGCCGGGCTGCAAACCCTGGGCGTTGGCCCCGGCGACCGGGTGGCGACCCTGCTGCCTGCCGGCCCGGAAGCGGTCTATGCCCTGTTTTTGCCCTGGCTGTTGGGCACCTGGGAAGTGCCGCTCAACCCCCTGCTGCGCGAGCACGAGCTGCGCCACATCCTGGCCGACTGCCGCGCCCGGGCGGTGCTCACCACGCGGCGCTGGTACGGCCACGATCACCCGGCGACTCTGGCCCGCCTGATGCCCCACCTGCCCGATCTGCGGGCCGTCATCGTCCAGGGCGCCGAGAGCGGCGATGGGCGGCGCTTGTTCGCTCTGGACGAAGTGCTGGAAACAGGCCGGTCGCTGGCCCCGGTCCCGGTCGCCGCCGACCAGATCGGGCGCATCACCTACACCTCGGGCACGACCGGCCTGCCCAAGGGAGCGGTCCACACCTGGGCGCGCTACTGGAACCTGGCCCATCCCCGCGCCCTGCTGCGGCTGGACCCTCGCCTGTTCCGCTGTGTGTTGTTTCCCTTTCCGCTGTGTTACTATCACGGCGCGCTGGCCGTGGTGACGACGCTGCTGGCCGGCGGCAAGCTGCTGCTGGTGGACCGCTTCAACCCGCGCCAGATGCTCGACGCCCTCGAGCGGGAGCGGGTGACGCTGCTGGCCGCCTCGCCGACGATGGCCCGCCTGCTGCTGCGCGTGCCGGGCCAGGAGCGCCGCGACCTGTCGTCGGTGCGGCGTATCTTTGTCGGCACCGAGGTCTGCCCGCCCGACCTGGCCCAGGCGCTGCACGAGCGTTTTCGCTGCCCGTTGGAGAACATGTATGCCACCAACGAGACAGGCAACATCACCTGGACCGGGCAGCGCGATCCCTGGCAGCGGGTGGCGACGACCGTGGGCAAGCCAGCGCCCGGCGTCCGGCTGCGTATCGTCGACGACGAGCGGCGGCCGCTGCCCACTGGCGCCGTGGGCGAGATCGCCGTCCGCACCGCGCAGATGATGAGCGGCTACCACGGCGACCCAGCGCTGACCGCCCGGGCCCTCGACGCCGAGGGCTGGTTCTACACCGGCGACCTGGGCGCGCTGGGCGACGACGGCTACTTGCGGCTGACAGGACGCAAAAAGGACGTGATTGTGCGCGGCGGGTTCAAGATCTATCCCGAAGAGGTGGAGCACTATCTGGAGCAGCACCCCCTCGTCCGGCGGGCGGGGGTGGTGGGCGCCCCTTCGACGGGGCTCAGGGCAGGCTCGGGCGACGGCGAGACGGTGTGGGCCTTCCTGGAGCTGGCCCCTGGCGCGGCGCTGACCGTCGAACAGGTGCGCGAGTTTTGCCTGGGCCAGATCGCGCCCTTCAAGATCCCCGCGCAGGTGCGTTTCGTGGAACGCCTGTCGACGACCGTCACCGACAAGGTGCAGCGCTTCAAGCTGCGCGAGATGGCCGGCCCGTAGCGCAATTTGCCAAATTGCGCCTGCGCAAGTTACAAACTTGCGCTACGATTGGGCGCGTAGCCCAGTCGGTCCGCGACCGGGGCGATGATTTGGCGGATACGGGGCAGCAGGCGGCGCTCCTCGACGCTCGGCTCGACGGGCGGCGGCGGGGCCAGGCGGGGGACGTAGGCGCGGCTGATGGCCTCGGCATCGTCACCGGCCAGATCGACAAAGGCCCACAGCCTGGCCAGGACGGCGCCCGGCTGCTCGACCAGCTCTTCGTAGCGCAGCAGCAAGACCTGGTCAGCCAGGGATGGTAGATTGTCAAGGACGGCGGCGTTCAGGTCGCGCCACTGGTTGGCGATGCCCAGCAGCGGGTGCTCGCGGTCGAGGGCCAGGGTTTGGGCGTAGGTCGGCGTTTTGATGCGCGCCGCCAGGGTGGGCATGCGCAGCCCCTCGGCGGCCAGGCGTTGCACCCCGGCATCGCGGACGATGCCCTCGACGCGCTCGGCCATGCGCTGGTGGGACAGGATCGTAGCCAGCGGCTCGCGAACAATGTACACGAACCGGGCATCGGGGAAGAGGCGGTGCAGATAGCCCAGGCGCAGGCAGTTGATAGGGTTCTTGTGCACAAAACGCGCCGCCCGCTGGACCAGCAGGTGCCGCCGGATGAGGCTGGTCAGGTAACGCTCAAAGGGCGGGTCGGCGTGGTCGGCGCCGACGGTGAGGTCTGTGCAGCGCTCGTCCCACAGGCTCTTGGCCGAGCGCGACCAGATCCACTCGCACTCAAAGGGCGATAGCATGGCCGTGGGGATGCGTGGATTGTGGGCGATGGGCACGCTGCCCGCGTCGAGCACGCCGACCGCTTGCAGCAGGCGCGCCAGGGCATAGCCGGCCGCCGGGGCGCGGCTGTAGACGTTGGTCAAAAACCAAAAGTGGCCGACGCGGGGATGGTCGGCGACAAAACGCTCCAGGATGGTGGTGCCGGAGCGAAAAGCGCCGACGATAAAGATCGGGCGGTCGATGGCCATGCGGCGCGTCCAGAGCCAGAGCGCGGCCCGCTCCGGCCCTTCGAGCAGCCGGTCCAGCCCGTGGATGAGCGGCCAGGCGGCCAGCGAGTAGCCGTGCACAAAGCCTTCGACCGGCTTTTCCGGCAGCCGGAGCCAGTTTCGTTTCATCGCGCCGCCAGTATACCACGAGGAGGAGCATGTCACAAGTCGAAAATCTGTCGTTTGAGGCTTTTCAGTCTATGTTGGCCGAGTTGCTGAACCTGGACGCGGTGCTGTGCCGGCCCGACGCCTACTTTATCACCGACCTGGGCGTCGACTCGCTGCGCCTGGCGGAAATCCTGCTCTACCTGGAGGAGCTGGGACTGGAAATCTCGCCCGACCTGGCCTGGCAGATCCAGACCGTGGGCGACGCCTACGAATACTACCGGACGCAGATGCACGCGGATGAACGCTGATAGCTCTCTCATCTGCGTAAATCTGCGCCAATCTGCGTCCCGGAGGCAGCGATGATTCCAACGCTGTTGTGGCGCTGCCCGTTGTGCGCGACCAATGACGCGCTGATCCACGTCGAGCGCTGCTTGCGCGCCGACCGGGTCTACTGCCGCCACTGCCGGGCCGAGTGGCGGCTGCGGCGCGCGCCCGGCGACAATTTTTACTTGAAACTTGTAGGACAAGATTCTATCTTGTCCTACAGCGAGCGGTCCGTCACCGCCTGGTACGACGCCATGAAAGCCACGCTGCGCCTGGAGCCGCTGCGCGACCCGGCGCTGGCCCTCGAAGCAGGCGAGTCGCTCTACCTGGTTTCCGGCGCGGCGGAGCTGATCGCCGAGGAGAGCGACCCGCTGTTTTTCCCTGGCGCGCCTGGCGACGGGGCAACCCGGCGGGACAAGCGCGAGGTCGGCGGCGAGTCGGCCGGCCAGGGGCGACTGCTGCTGACCAACCGGCGGCTGATCTGGCAGGGCGAGGAGCGAACCTGTTGCTGGCCGCTGGCCCGCCTCAACTCGGCCTATGCCTTTCTCAACTATGGCGTCATGTTCCTGGTCGAAATGCGGCTCTACACGGTCCACTTTCTGGAGGAGAGCCTGCTCAAATGGGTGACCTACGTGGCCCTGGTCGCGCCTCTGGTGGAGGCCGAGACGGGCCACCGGATCGCCACGTCGAATTTTTAGCACGACGGCCACGTTATTCTGAGGAGCGAGCGCCGTTTGCGAACGACGAAGAATCTCGTTGATACCGCGTGAGGAATTGAGATTCTTCGCTCCCTGCGGTCGCTCAGAATGACAGGGAGTTGGGGGGTCGAATTGAGCATCGAAGCCATCACCCAGATGGAGAAACGGGCGCGCTGGCTGCGCCTGGGCCGGCGGCTGTTCGGCGAGCGGTCGCTGCTGTGGGCCGGGCGCATCTTTTACCGGCTGCGCATCGACGGCGCGGAGCGCATCCCGGCCACGGGCGCCTGCCTCTTTGCCTTCAACCACGTTGCCCAGCCGGTGGACCTGATGGTCAACGTGCTCATCCGCACCCGCCGCCCCGACGTTTACGTCTTTGGCCTACACGGCTTCCAGGGCGAGAATCCCCTAGCCCAATTCCTGGGGTTGATGGGAGGGCAGGACGCCAAGACCCAGGTGCTGCGGGCCTACAAGGCGCGGGGGCTCTCGGCGGGCGAACTGGTGCGGGCGCTGCGCCTGCTGCAAGACGGCGCGGCCATCGCCCTGGCCGCTGAGGGAGAGTTCACCTGGGATGGCCGTCTGCAACATCCCCTGGCCCCCGGCGCAGCCTGGCTGGCGTTGCGCAGCGGCGCGCCGGTCGTGCCGGTGGTTTCCAGCGGCGGTTATGACATTCAACCTCGCTGGTGGCTGGACCGCATCCGGCTGACCGGCAAGGTTGCCATCCGTGTCGGCGCGCCGCTGGTGTTGAGCGAGACGTCCATCCGCCGCCTGGACGACAATCAACTCGAGGCGGCTAATCAGCGCCTGTGGGAGGCGATGGCGGCGTTGCTGGCAGCCCCTCGACCAGGGCCGGGAGCGGCGCGGGACTGACCCGGCTGGCCGCCCTGTTGGCCGGCGACGACCAACAACAACATCGGCCTCATCCACAAAGCCCGGGGCGAGTGGCCCCAGGCCATCGCCCTCCATGAGCGCAGCCCGAAGATCTTCGAGCGCATCGGCGCCCAGACCTGACAGGTCCCGGCTACCCACTTGTCAGCCCAACGGTCTGGCCCGGGCGGAACCCTGGGGTCGGCCACGCTCTGCCGGGGACCTGTCAGGTCTTGTTTCCGGCGGCTGGCGGGCCGTAGCGCAATTTGGCAAATTGCGCTACAGGCGGCAGGCGGCAGGCGTTGGTCGACGCGCCGCTTGCCGGGGATGCCTCGCCCCTACAACAGCGCCGCCATGGCTTGCCACAGCCGCTCGTTGGCGGCGTGCAGCGCCTCGTCGCTCGGGCGCGGGAGTGGCGAATCGCACAGCGTAAAGGGCTGACCCACGCGGATGGTCAGCCGCCCGGTGAGCCGGAGGCGCTCCATCCGCCAGCGGGGCTGCAAATCGTAGCCGCCGCTGGAGACGACGGGCACGACCAGCGCGCCGCTGCGCAGGGCCAGCCAGGCCGTGCCCGGCGCCAGGGGATGCTGCAAGCGGCCGTCCCACGTGATCTCGCCCTCGGCGGCGATGGACAATGCCGAGCCGCCGCCCACCAGGCGGTAAGCGCGCAGCAGCTCCCCGGCCGACAGGGCTCGCAGCTTGTAGGCTCGCAGCAGCCGGTCGCCGGGATGCGGCTCGCCCAGGGCGGCCAAAAAGTGGGTCAGCGGATTTTCGCCGCGCAGCCCCTGCCAGCCAAAGACACAGGCGTCGGGCCGGCGACGGCGGATCAGGGCGTTGACCAACAGGTCGGCCGGCTGCGAGACGTGGTTGAAGGGCAGCAGGCACGGCCCGGTGGTCGGGATGTGCTCCGCCCCCTCGATGCGCAGGCGGTACAACACCCGGCCGGCCAGGAGCAGCAGCCGCTCGCCGCCCAGGCGGTTGCCCAGGCGCAGCCAGCGCCCCCGCGTCGCCAGTTGTCCCGCCGTTTTGCCCAGTCCCATGTCACATCCTCATTCCGTGCGACACATTTTCCCCCTCCCCCCTCCCTGCGGTCGCCTCCCCCAAGGGAGGGGAGCCAACCCCCTCTCCCCTCGGAGGAGACACGTCGTTAGTGCCTTCGGCAGGGTCGGGGTGAGGGGGGAATTCTGCTCAAAAGTGCGACGTCTCGATCCGGTGCCCCGTCTCGGCCAATACTTGCCGGGCCGCCAGGGCCAGGTAGGTGACCCACTTGAGCAGGCTCTCCTCGAAAAAATAGACCGTGTACATCCGCCGCTCGATCATCAGCGCCAGCCCCAGATCCATGACGGCGTAGGCCGAGTTGAGGCGGGCCAGGGCAAAATCTTGCGGCGGCCCCCTGTGTCTGGACGGCACAGGACAGGCCGCCCCTTGCCAGACCAGCCGCCGGTCGGTCAGGAACAGCCGCCCCCGCCCGGCAGAGCGGCCCTCGACGTGGCGCTTGTCCAGCTTGCGGCGCGGCCCGGGCGCCGGGAAAAAGAGCGGGTCGCTCGCCTCGGCCTGGAGCTCGGCCGCGCCGGAGGCCAGGTAGAGCGTCTCGCCGGGGTCTGGGGCCAGCGCCGGGTCGTGGTGCGGCGCCAGGCGCAGCGTCTCTTTCATCAAGTCGTACCAGGCAGCCAGGGAGCGCTCGTCACCGTAAGGCAAAATGGCATTTTGCCCAACAAACCTCAGGTAAAAGTTGTCGCCGGGCACGCGGCGCACGCACCACTCGGCGCGGCAGTGGGTGCAGTGCAGCCGGTCGGCGCGGAAGCGGCGCTCGACGTGAACCAGCGCGTCGTCGGCGGCGCACAGTGGGCAGCGCCAGAGTAACATCGGAATCATGCCAGCAGTCCGTTATGGCCGGTCTCCCGACCCCGCTATGGCCGGTCTCCCGACCCCGCTATGGCCGG
>CAYLZO010000118.1:0-1131 GCA_964387775.1 uncultured Anaerolineaceae bacterium | reverse complement strand
CGGCCACAGCCGGTGAGGTATGGCCGGTCTCCCGACCCCGCTATGGCCGGTCTCCTGACCGTGCCATACGCCTCCTATGAAAGCCTGGTGGCTCGGTCAGAGACCGGCCACAGCCGGTGCTGCCTGTTGCTTGCTACCTGCTGCTGATAATAGTCGTAGGCGTCGGCCACGGTCTCGATCTCCCAGACGGCGTCGGGCGAAATCTCCAGGCCCAGTTCTTCCAGACGCAGCAGGATTTCGACCATCCGCAGCGAGTCGACGCCCAGGTCTGTGACCAGGCAGGCGTCGGCGCGGAGCTGGGCCGGTTCGGCGTGAAGCAGGTCGGCCAGCACCGCCTGGAACGCCTCGAACGACAGGGCGCGGGGACCGGGTAGCGGGGAATCAGGGATCGGGGCGTCGAGTTGGGTCATGGGCTATCTCTCTCAGTTTGTAGCGCTGCACTTTGTCGGTGACGGTCGTGGGCAGGCGCTCCACGAACCGCACCTGGTTGGGAATCTTGAAGGGCGCGATCTGGCCCCGGCAGTAGTTGAGCACCCCGGTGGGGGTCAGGCGGGCGCCGGGCAGCAGCTCCAGGAAGGCCCACACCGCCTGCCCCCCCGTCGCCGTGGAGTTCGCCCTGAGCCCAGTCGAATGGGCGCCGACGACGCACGCCCGGCGGACGAGGGGGTGGCCCTGCAAAAAGAGCTCCACCTCGGCGGGATAGATGTTCTGCCCGCCGCGGATGATCAGGTCGCTCTTGCGGTCCACCAGCCGCAGGTAGCCATCCTCGCCCACGTAGCCGGCGTCGCCGGTGTAGTACCAACCCTCGGCGTCGAGCACCCGGGCGGTGAGCGCCGGGTCGCGATAGTAGCCGCGCATCATCTGCGCTGTCTGGACGGCGATCTCGCCCACGTTGGCCTCGCCGGGGGGCAGCGGCCGCCGCTCGTCGTCGACGATGCGCAGCCGGGCGCCGGGCACCGGCCGGCCGACGGTCGTAGCGGCCAGTTGCCACGGATCGCGCAGCCCGGTCCAGGTGGCGTAACCGACCTCGTTGCTGCCGTACACCTGCTCCAACGGGCAGCGGAAGCGCTCGTGCAGCGCTTCGGCCAGGTCGAAGGGCATCGGCTCGGTGGAAAAGATGATGCGCTGCAC
>CAYLZO010000117.1:0-15870 GCA_964387775.1 uncultured Anaerolineaceae bacterium | reverse complement strand
ACAGCCCTGTGACCTTCACAGTCCCGGTAGATCCCACTTCTCAGTTCAAAGCGGAGCCGCCGTCCCGGCCCCTTCTGGAAATCGGCTGGGCCGCTGGACATTCCCCGAGAAACGTGCTATAATCCCCTTACGAAACCTGCACCCCGCAGGAGAAAGGAGTCCATCATGTCAGAAAACGACGTGTTTGACCTACAGCAGACCATCTACGATCAGGGGTACACCTGGGACGCAGGCCGCACCGATCTGTCTATCCTGCCCCCCGAAGAGCAGGAGCGCCGCCTGGGCCTGCGGCTGGTGCCCGAAGAGATGGAACGTCTGGCCTCGATGATGGCCGACATGGAGCCGAGGGACGTCGAGTTCCCGGCGGGCTGGGACTGGCGCAACGTGGACGGTACCGACTGGACGACGCCCATCCGCGACCAGGGGGCCTGTGGTTCTTGTGTGGCCTTTGGCGTCGTCGCCGTCCTGGAGGCGATGCTCAAGCGCTACCACGGCGATCCAGCCCTCCATCCCGAGCTATCGGAAGCCCACCTCTTTTTCTGTGGCTGCGGGGAGTGCTGCGACCAGGGCTGGTGGCCCAGCTACGCCCTCGATTATGCCCAGAATAGCGGCGTCCCCGACGAAGCCTGCTTCCCCTACCTGGACCACGACATGCCCTGTGCCACCTCCTGCGCCGACTGGCAGGACCGCGCCGTCAGGGTCACGAGTTGGCAGGAGATGCTCGACGTCGGCCAGCGCAAAGCGTGGCTGGCCACCCAGGGGCCGATGGTCGGCTGCATGGCCGTCTACCGCGACTTTTTCAGCTACACCGGCGGGGTCTATCGCCACGTCTCCGGGGATCTGGCCGGCTACCACGCCGTCGGCGTCGTCGGCTATTCGGAGGCAGACCAGTGCTGGATCTGCAAGAACAGTTGGGGGCCGAACTGGGGGGACACCGGCTGGTTCAAGATCGGCTACGGCGAATGCGGCATGGACAGCGAGTTCGCCATGTACGGCGTCGAGTCGGTAACGCCGCCCGGGCCGCAGCCTCCGCCGCCACCGCCGCCACCGCCGCCACCGCCCCCAGAGCCCGGCGGCTGCACGGGCTGGCTCCGCAGGCTCCTTCAGGGCACGTAGCCAAGAACGCACAAGGGGAGGCACGCTGTTGCGCAGCGCGCCTCCCCTGGACGAAAGTATGAAAAGATTCGACGACCCAACAAAAACCATCCACGTCGGCGTTGGAGAGACCTTTGCCCTCGCCTTGCCCGGCAATCCGACCACGGGCCACACCTGGCAGGCCGAAACGGACGCGGATTACGTCAGGTTCCTGGACCAGACGCACGAGCCTGGCGGGCCGGGGATCGGGGGCGGTGGGCAGGAGGTGCTCCGCTTCCGGGCGCTGGCCGCCGGAGAGACCGAACTTGCCCTCAAGTACAAGCGGCCGTGGGAAGCCCAGGCCCACGAGACGAGGCGCATCCCGCTAGAGATCACCCCGGCGGAATAGCCCTTTCCGGGAGTCGGGCCTCACAGAGTGTCGAGAAAGCCTGCCAGGGCCTGGACCACAGCCTGGGGCCGCTCGACCATGACCATGTGGCCGGCGCCCTCGACCAGGTGCAGCGTCGCCTCGGGGAGATGATCGCGCAAATAGACCGAGTACTTGGCCGGCGTCAAGCGGTCCTTGGTCCCGCAGAGCACCAGCGCCGGCGCCCCGATCTCACCCAGGCGATCCATCGCATCGAAGGCGTCACAGGCAGCAAAATCGCCGTGCAACACCTCGGCCGGCGTCTGGGCCATCTGCTGGCGGCCGAGCCGCTTCATCTCTGCCGGCGCCTCGGGGCCAAAGGCCCACTCGGTGATCAGACGCACGGCCTCGTCCTTGTCCTCCAGAATGCCGTCGACGATGGCCGGCGCGACCCGCAGGCGGGCCCCGGTGGCCACCAGGCCCAGACCCGCGACCCGGGCCGGACGCCGCAGCGCCACGTCCTGGGCAACGGCCCCGCCCATCGAGTGGCCGACGAGGATCACCCGGTCCAGCTCGGCCTCGTCGAGGAAGGCGACGAGCCAATCGCCATAGCTCGCAATCGTGTCCCGGCCCTGGCCCTCGGAGCGGCCGTGCCCCGGCAGATCGAGCGCGTAGCTGGGCGAGGCCGACACGTCGCGCACCTGGTAAAGCCAGTGCTGATGCGTCCCCCCGGCCCCATGCACAAAGACGACCGGCGGCTTGGCAGCCGGGACCGGTCGCCGGTGGGCATAGTACGTGTTATAGCCCGCAACGCGAAGAGAAGGCATGGTGAGAAATCCCAATGACCCATGAACCAATGAAAAAAGGTCAGTGGGGTACGGTGTGTTGTGTGTGCGCAAAGCGCACACACAACACACCGTACCCTTTTGCCCTTTTCACAGGGCAGTCATGGGTCATTCTGGGAATTCGGTAGGGACCTTGGTCGCGCAGTTGACCAGCTCGGCCGCCGCCTTGGGAAAGCGCATGATCTTGCTCATGGTCCCCTTGAGCTTCAGTTGGCCGGTAACCATCCCCTGGATGGGATCGAGCTTTTTTTCGATGACCCGGCGCCAGGTATTGACCGGCGCCCGGATGACAAACTCGGGGTCCTTGACGCTCTCGTCTTCGAGCGCACCCGCTTCGCGGGCCTCGCCGTGCCAGAGGTCGATGTAGAGGACCACGGGCTCGGAGAGACCCGGCCCCGGCTCGGCCACAAAGTAAAAATCCCCCTCCCACTTGGCGGCCGACTTGCGGTACGATTCGCTTTCGTTGACCACGTCCTTCATCGCCTTGATCCACTCGTCAGATGGGAACAGGTAAGCCATTTCTTCCTCCTCCTTGAGATTGATTGGGGGCGTTCCCCTTACCGTTTCGGCGTCGCATAGATCCGCACGTGACGCCGGGGGTCCTTGCCGTAGCTATGAGAAACCAGATTGGCCTGACGGGCCATCTCGTGTTGCAGACGCCGGATGTAGGAATTCTGAGACGACAGGTCGATGGACTTGGCGCCCGACATCACCTTGCGGATCGCGTCTTCCGTTTCGCGCATGGCGATGGCCATGGGGTCCATGTCCGAGATGTCGAGCCCAAAGATGTCGGCCAGGCAGCTCTCCATCTGGGCCACCGTGTTGGAGCGCAGGACGTGGATGGGAATGCCTCGCCGCTCGGCCTCGGCGATGGGCTGCGGCCGCCGCCGGTAGTAGTTCTTCAGTGTGATGACCACGTCGGCCCGGCGTAGCTCGTCCACGAGTTCCACGGGCAGGTGCAGGTTTTGGGCCGCCTGCCGGAGCCGGTTTTTGCCAACGCCGTAAGAGTAGGCCCTCAGGACCTTGGGCGGCGTCGCCTCGGGCAGGGGACGCTCGCGGATCGCGTCCAGGTCCTGCTGCAGTTTGGGCACAGCGGGCGCCTGCTCGATCTGCACTTCGCCAGACTCGTCCCGGTACCGGATCTCGGGCGGCCGGCTGCGGCCGCGCAACAGGGCATCCACCGAAGCCGCCACGTCGCGATGCACAGCAAAGTGGTGCCAGTCCTTGATCTCGATGACCACGTCAAAGGTCGGCGGCGCCATCCGCTCCAACACCGTCTTTTGCGTGCCGCGGCGGCGCGCCTCCTCGTCACTCAGGGTCACGGCCTGAACACCGCCCACCAGGTCGCTCAGCGTCGGGTTTTGCAGCAAGTTTTCCAGGGTGATGCCGTGCGCCGTGCCGACGAGCTGTACGCCCCGCTCGGCGATGGTCCGCGCGGCGGCAGCCTCCAATTCGCGCCCGATCTCGTCGATGATGATCACCTCGGGCATGTGATTCTCCACCGCCTCGATCATCACCTCGTGCTGGAACTCGGGCGTGGCGACCTGCATCCGCCGCGCCCGGCCGATGGCCGGGTGGGGGATATCGCCATCGCCCCCGATCTCGTTGGAGGTGTCCACCACGACGACCCGCTTTTCCTCGGCCAGGACCCGGGCCGCCTCACGCAACAGGGTCGTCTTGCCCACCCCCGGCTTGCCCAGGAGCAGGATGCTCTGGTCCGAATCGAGGAGGTCGCGGACGATGTCCACTGTGCCATACACAGCCCGGCCGACGCGCAGGGTCAAGCCCACGATGCCGCCCTGGCGGTTGCGGATGCACGAGATGCGGTGCAAGGTCCGCTCGATGCCGGCGCGGTTGTCGGTGGTGAAATCGCTGACGCGCTCTACGACAAAGTCGAGCTCTTCCCGCGTCACTTCCCGCTGGTTGAGCGTCACCTCCTGGCTCAGAAAACGCGCCTCAGGCGAGCGCCCCAGGTCCAGAACGACCTCTAGCAGATCCGACGTTCCATTCTGTTGTATAATCTTTTCACGGATGGACGAAGGAAGCACGTCTAACAGGGCTTCTAGGTCCATATGATTCTGTTTCATTCACCCCTCAATAGTGCAGCGATCACTGGTGCGTACCGATGGGGGCTATCCCCCCATCGGTACGACGTCTCAACAGAGTCGCATCAATTTCCCAGTTATAGTCTACACACTTTGCCGATCTTTGTCCGTGAGACGCGTCACACTCTTTCAAGACGCGTCCCGCTCCGTTGCCAACTGCCCTTCCTTGACCTGGAACTCTGATTCGCCCTTGATGCGAAAGGCCGGCGGCACCGGTTCAGCACTGCCTTTGAGCGCCGGGACCAATTCCTGGCCCGGTGTCTTGACCCAGGCGACCGTATGTTTGCCCATGAGCACCCGCCGGGCATAGAGCTCAAAGCCCGCCGCCTCCAGGCTCGTGCGCACGCCGCCCTCGTACTGCCGCACGTTGCAAAAGATCGGCTGGCCCGGCTCTTTGTGCAACGTTCCGAGACCCCATCGCACCAGGGGTTCGGCCAGGTCCCGCGCCTCGGGATGGATCAAGATGCGAAGCCAGTTCCCCCGCACGCCGGCGCAGAAGCTCAGCATAGCCAAGAGCTCGTGCCCATGGTCCCCCGGCAGCACGTAGCGACGGCAGTTCTTTTCCCAGCCCATCGTCAGCCCGATGCCGCCTTCCGCCTGGCGCACCCGCTGCGGCGTGACGGCCACGCAGAGCTTTTGCACAGCCGGCCAGTCCTCTGGGCGCTGGGGCCGCAACGACACTTCACCTGGGGACGGAGCGGCCGCTAACCCCTCTCCATCCCGGCGATAGATGTCCTCCCCGGCATAGAGGGTAAAGCCCGCCTGGTGAAAGACCTCGACCTCGGCGCTCGACTCGAGCACGTTGGCAAAGACGCGCTGAATGCCGCGTCTGGCCGCCTCGGTGCAAGCCCCCTCGAGCAGGCGCGCCCAGGCATTGGTCGCCCGATAGTTCTCCGCCAGCGAGGGGGCCACGTACGTCACGTCGGCCGCCGCCTGGTGGGGCCGGTACCGGAGCTGGACGAATGCCTCCCCGTCGTGGGGGTCGTAGAGCACGTAGGTCGGCTGCCCCATGGCGTGTTGCGTCAGAAAAGCCAGCGACGCCTCCCACAAGGGATTATAAGGTTGTATCAAAGCACGCTGCGGATCGAGCGAGATCCCCCGCCGTTGGAGGCGGTAGACGCGAAAGCTGTCACCCAGCGTGAATGGCCCAAACACCCGTTTCTCCTGGTCCTCTCTGCACCCCACTAGATAGCGCTGGAGCGGTTGAAAGTAGCATCTATTTCTCAACCACCGCGTCCCATTGTACTATTTTTCGATGCCATTGGCAAGCCTGTGGCGGTCAGGCACAGAGGGATACCTGCTTTTTACGCAGTCACGCCCTGGTGCCCGAGTGCACGGCCACCGTGCCCAGCATCAGCCGCCGGTAGCCCACGTCGCGCCAGCCGGTCTGGCGCATCACGCCCACGATTTCGTCGGGCGTCAGAAAGCCGGTCAGCGAGTGAGGCAAGTAGGTGTAGGCCGACCGCTGGCCCGTGATCAACCCGCCGACCAGGGGCACCAGCCGGTAAAAGTAGAGATTGAACAGGCGGCGGAAAAAGGGGAGGCGGGGCTTGGCGATCTCCAGGCAGCTGAGGCGCCCGCCGGGGCGCGTCACCCGGGCCATTTCGGCAAAGGCAGCCGGGATGTCGGTCACGTTGCGCAGGGCAAAGGCGGTCACCACGCCGTCAAAGGTCCTATCGAGAAAAGGCAGCCGCAAGGCATCCCCCCCGAGCCAGGCCGGCGACCCCCGCCCCGATTCTGGAGTCTCTTCGGCTTTATGTTGTGCCAAGCGCAGCATTTCCGGCACAAAATCGAGGCCCACGGCCTGGATGCCGGGCTCTTGACGGAGCACCTCAAAGACGAGGTCCCCGGTGCCGGTGGCGACGTCCAGAATGCGCCCTGCCCCGCCCGAGGCCGGGTCGAGGACCGGGGCCACCGTGTCGCGGCGCCAGGCCCGGTCGCGCCCCAGGGTCATGAGGCGGTTCATCAGGTCGTAGCGCCGGGCGATGCGGCCAAACATCTCCCGGACGTAAACGGCCTTCTGTTCGGGCGGGGGCAGGGGCGATGGCGGTCCTCCGGCCATCAGACCACGGGCCAGAGCAGGAGGCCGGTCTCGGGGTCCAGCTCGCGGACCGGGGCGACGCCCTTGAGTTCCTGGATAAAGACCTCGGCAATGTACACTTCGGCAGCCAACAGCTCGCCGGCCGAAAGGTTGCCCTGGGCGTCGCTCAAGATGGCGTTGGCCCGCAGGTAGAAGCTCTCGCCCTGGGGGCTCACGTTGCCGCTGCAAGTGACCAAATCCTGGCCGCTCTCCAGCATCTGACGCTGGATCTCGCCGCTCTCCTGGTCCAGGTGTCCGAGGGTAGCGCTCCGCACTGCGCCAAGGACCTCAAAGACGCCGAACTCGATGTCGTATTCGCGGCAGACCCGGTAGAGGCCGACCAAGAGGTCCTCACCAGGCGGGAGACGGAGCAGATAGCTCTGACCACGGGTATAGATCGGTTTTTGCATCGGTGTACTCCTCGTTGATGGTTTTTGGTCCCTCTACGGCTGCCCCCGGTCGACCAGGGGCAGATAGATCCTGAACTCGTATTCGAACGTGGGCTCGACGGCGGCCGGCCCTTGACCGCTGCTCGTCACGGCCGCTTGCACGTCCACCTTGGCCAGCGGCACACGATCCCGGGCATAGGGCTGCCCGTCGGCGGCAAAGGCCGGCAGGCGCGTATCGTTCTCCTCGTCGTACATGCCGACCACCAGCCGGTAGGTGCCCGGCGGCACGTCGGTGCCCAGGGCAATCGGATGCTCGTCGACGACGACCTCGCCCTCAGCCCAGGTGTTGGCCGGGCAGCAGCCCCCGCCCGGCGGCCCGTCGTGTTGGGTCCACAGCCGGCCCTCCCCATCTATTAGATGCGTAAAGACCTTAAAAGGTTTCGCCAGGGGGCCATCTGCCTGCCAATAGAGGGTCAGGTTGACGCGGCCGCCGGCGTGGGCCTGCTCCGTGTCGAGATCGTAGCCGACCAGGTGGGCCTTGCGCCCGACGGTGACGTCCAGCGGCTGCTCAATATCGGGCAAGCGGAACGTCCGGGGGCGGTCCACCACCCGGACGGAGGTCAAGGCCAGTTCCTGCCCTTCGAGCGCGCTGTGCAGGGTGAGCAGCCCGTCCAGCAGCCGGCGGGTCTTTTGGCCCTGCAAATCCAGCCTGGCGCCGGTGGAATCCACCACGGCGATCCGTAGCCGGTAGCGCCCAGGCTTGAGCGTGCCGGGCAGCCGGAGGGCGTACTGCCCCCGGACATAGTCGCCGGGCTTCCAGAGCCCGGTCGGATAACTATCAAGGGAAGGGGTCATCTGCCAATCGGCCACAGCGCGGCCCCGGCCGTCCACCAACTCGATCCGAAGGTTCAGGTCGTCGCCCGGCGGCGCGTCGGCGTGCCAGTGGGTCTCCAGGTATACGATCTCACCGGGTTGGACCTTGAGGCGCTCCGGCTCGTAGCCGAGCAGCGTGATCTGGCCTCCAAAGGTGGCCTCCAGGGGATTGGGCATGGCTTGCGGCTCCCCCTCCTCCGCCTGGGTGTCGAGCACGAGGACCTCGGTCAAGACCGCCTGCTCCACCCGCTGCCCCTCCTCCGCGACAGGGAGTGGTGCCCCCCCGCCGAGGGGCTGCCACGCCGCCTGGAGCCGGTAGGACCCAGGTGGCGTCCCGGGCGGCACCCACAGCGCGTGCAGGTCTTTGTAGAGGCGGGCCGCTTGCCAGGTGTCGGTCGGGCACCAGCCGCCGCACGGCTCGCTGCGACGCTCGGCCCAGACGCGGCCCTCGCCGTCCACCAGGCGGAGGACGACCTCGTAGCGTGCGTCCAGGTTCAAGCCCGAACGCCACTGGAGGCGGAGCCGCACTGCATCGCCCTCGGCGACGTCGAGCGGCCCGGCGGAGGCGTATTGCAGGAGGATGCGCCCGCCCCAGACAAGCCGGCCCGTCGGCACCGCGGCCATCGGCTCCCGTGGTGAGAAAAAGAGCGAGGCCGAACTGCTCTCGGGAAACCAGGCCTTCTCCGCTTGATAGGCATGGCTGACCAACCATTGCTCCACCAGCGACTCGGGATCGGCGGTCCAGGCGCCGATAGGACCGAGCCAGAAGCGATCGTGGGCCTCGACGATGGCGCTCAGCTCCTCGTCCACCAGGTCGGGTGTCAAGGGGATCGGGCTCGCGGGCAAAAAGTGAACGGACCAATCCTGCCAGTTGTGATAATCGACCAGGTGGCGCTGGCCGGGCTGGGTCAGGATCAGCAGGTCACCCGGCCGGGCGTGCCGGTCCACGTAGGCCATGGCCCGGCCAAAATCCCCTTTGCCGATGGTGTGCTGGGCGACCAGGCCGTAGCTGGCAATCAGCAACACAGCGACGATGCCCACAGACAGCCACAAACGCCCCAATCGCCGCAGGGCCAGCAAGCCGAGGGCGGCGAAGGTCAAGACCGAGATCAACGTGTAGCCCAGGTGCCGGGCCAGCACGCCATAGGGGATCAGAAGCGAGGCCCCAAGCGGCACGACCAAGAGCAACGTGAGCAGCCGCCAGGCCGAGGGCCGCAAGATGCGCCCCTGGCGCGACCACCAGGCGCCCAATAGGGTGAGAATCCAGCCTCCACCGGCCAGGACGTAGGCCACCGGGGGCAGCTCCCCACCCCGGATCTCGGCCAGGATCAGGGCCGGCAGGACCTTGTTGAGCTTGTACGCCAGGCTGAAAGCCGTCTCGCCCCCAAGGATGCGCAGCAGCGAGCTCCTCGGCCCCGGCGCAGCCACGAGCCAGACCACGCCCGCCAGAAAAAAGAGGGACTGGATGGCAAAGCCCCACAGCCACATCTCGGGCCGGCGCCTTCTCTCCAACAGGAGGTAAGCCGTAGTGACCACCCACACGAGTGCAAAGTAGTAATGGGTCGCCACGCCGACGGCGGTCAGCACGGCGTAGGCAAGCCACCAGCGGGGACGTCCCCGCTCCACCGCCCGATGGAAAGTGTACAGGGCGAAAACGGCCAGGCAGGGCAGCAGGGTATACATGCGCGTTTCCTGCGAGTAAGCCACCAAAAAGGGAGAAAGGGTAGCGAGCAGGGCCGCCAGCCAGGCCAGGCGCCCGCCGGCCAGGCTGCGGATCAGCGCGTAGAGCAGCGGAACAAAGAGGAGGCCCCAAAAAACCGAGTAGAAACGCAGGGCAAACTCGCTGCTGCCCGCCAGCAACTGCCAGGGGTAGAGCGAGAGATAGTAGAGCGGGGGATGCTCGAAAGGCTCGCTGCGCAGATACTCGACGGCGCCCGGCCAGCCCAAGCCTGCGACGTTGGAGCTGATGGCCTCGTCGAACCAAAACTCCAGCCCGCCCAGGTTATAGACGCGCAGGGCAAAGGCCAAGAGGATCAAAATGACCAATGACCCACGTCGAAATCCCAATCGGGTCTTGGTCATTGGCTCATTGGTCATGGGTCATTCTTTGAGCCTTCCCGCCAAAGTTGCAAGCGGAAGCGGAGCAATTCGCGAAAGGCCCGGACGATGACGTCGATGTTGGCCCCGGTCTGGCTGCCGGCGACCCGCGGCCGGTGGGTGACCGGCAGCTCGACAAAGCGATAGCCGGCCCGCTTGGCGCGAGCCAGCCACTCGATGCTAAAGGTCGCCCCCCGCGACTCGATGTCGTCGGCCAGCTCCTCGATGATCTCGCGGCGGAAGAGCTTAAAGCCACAGTCCACGTCGCGGACGGTATAGCCAAAGAGGAGGGTGCACAGCGCGCTCCAGCCCTTGCCGTAGAAGACGCGCAGGAAAGGGTCCTGGCGCGGCGCCCGGTAGCCGGCGATGAGGTCGGCCTGGTCCATGTGGGGCACAAAACGCTCCAGCTCGCTCAGCACGAACTGGCGGTCGGCGTCGGTGTAAAAGATCCAGTCCTTCTCGGCGCTGGTGAACCCGGTAAAGACGGCCGCCCCAAAGCCCTTGTTGACCTCGTGCTCGACCAGGTGGACGTTGGGGTTCGTCTCCATCACGCGCCGGGTGACGGCCGCCGTTTCGTCCCGGCTGCCGTCGTCCACGACAATGATCTCGTAATCGTCGGTCACCGATTCCAGGGCCGGAACGGCCTCGGCAACCATCGGTTCGATGTTGTCCGCCTCGTTGTAGGCAGGTAAAACGAGTGAAATACTGGGCATTTTGGCACTCCAATATCCAATACCCAATATCTAGTATCGCCAAGCCGGCATCAGATATTGGATATCAGTGGTTTCCACCTTCGATCAGTTCCAGTTTCTTGCGGCGTCGCATCCGCTTGATGGCCAACTCCCGGCGTTGGGCTTTGCTGCGGGAGGGCAGTTCCTCCTGGTAGACCAGGCGCACGGGCCGGCGATGTTTGCAATAGACCGAGCCCCGCCCGGCGTTGTGCGCCTCGACCCGGGCCTCCACGTCCACCGTCCAGCCGGTGTAGAGCGTCCCATCGCTGCACTCGACGATGTACACAAAGGGCACCAGTCAGGGCTCCCTCCGCGAACGCCTGCCGAAAAAGCTGCCCACCACCGCTTCCAGCAAGTTGGGCCGCTCCGGCAATTCGGGGCGGACCCCCTCGGCCCAATCGCCGTGGGCGCGATCTTGCATCCACTCAGCCCGCGCTTCCAACGCCTCGGCAACCCGCTCGGAGAGTGCCTCCGGGTCGTCGTCCTCTAGAGCCTGGCGCAGCGACGAAAGGGTGTCTGCAAAGGTGTCCAGCCAGCGGAGCAGGTTCTCCCGATTCGCGACAAAGAGGTCGCCGTGGGCGTCGGGGCTGGTCGCCGCCAGGTGGGTGCCGGTCTCGAAGGTAGGGCCGGCGACCTTGCGCAGCTCCCGCCAGGAAGGCTGGCCGGTGGCCATTTCCAGGAGCGCCAGCGACAAGAAGGCGGGCAGGTGCTCCATCCCGGCCAGCAGGCCGTCGTGCTCGACGGGATCGACAAAGAGGGGCTTGGCACCCAGGAGCGAGACCAGGTTGGAGGTCAGGCGAATGGCCTGCTCCTCGGCCGCGGCCGGCGGCACGATGCAGAAGAGGCTGCCTTCAAAGAGGTCGGCGCGGGCCGCTTTCGTGCCCCACCGGCCGCCCAACGAGGCACCCACGATGGGATTGCCGCCCACGAACTGCACCTCGGCAGGCAAGGTTTCGGCCGCCCAGGCCAACACCGGCCCCTTGACCGAGGCCGTATCCAGGACGACACAGCCGGGCTTCAGGTGCGGGGCCAGCGCCTCCAGGGTGGGTTTGATGGCTCCCAGGGGCGTGGCCAACACGACCAGGTCCGCTTTCTCACAGGCCGAGACCAGGTTCCAGTCGGTGCGGTCCACCGCCCCCACGTCCTTGGCCTGGTCGGCGGCACGCCGGTCCGGATCGTGGCCCGTGACCCGCTCAGCGGCCTCCGCTTGGCGCAGGCCCAGGCCGATAGAGGCGCCGATCAGGCCCAGCCCTACAAGGGTCACAAGGGGTTTCTCTGTGTCCATACCCACATCTACCTCAATTCTGACTCGCCCCGGCGTCCCCCTGGGGCAAGTCTGAACGCGATGATCAGTTTTCGCTATCGGCAGCCTTGAGCGCTGCCAGCAAGGGATCGTCGGCCGGATCGGCAGGCTCTTCGTGGCGGCGGATCAGTTCCACCGTTCGGGGGGAACAGCCGGCCTGTCGGGCCAGCTCAGCGCTGATGGCCGCGTGGTGCTGCTGCACGTAGAACGGCTGCCGCCAGGTTGTCGCTTGGTCCCGTCCCATCTGCTCCAGCACGCCGGGCGCAAACTTGCGCATCAAGACCACGGCCACCCGGTGCCAGAGTTGCAGCGAGCCCGCCTCGTGGGCGGTCTTGCCCACGTCGTGCAAAAGCGCGGCGGCCAAAAGGTCCGGCTCGGTGTGGCCTCTATCTTCGAGGGTCCGTAACACGTCGAGCGTGTGCCGGCGATCGTACGCGGGCATGAGCTGGAAGAGCCGCAGGCCGGCGGGCGGCAGATAGCGGCCGACAAGGTGCTCCTCGCTCCCTGCCGGCGCGGCCAACGCCCCGGCGGCCCGGACGAACTGCCGAACCCGATAGATGGCCGACATCACCTAGCCCAGAATGAGGCTCAGGATGGCGTTCATCGGCCCGCCCATCAGCCAGCCGAGGGGATCGATGAAAGTGAACCAGCCCAGAGAGAGCAAGACCAGCAGCAGGATCGGGCCGTAGGCCGCCACTTGGTCCAGCTTGTTGCCCCACTCGTAGGCCCAGCGGGTTCGAAAGGTAGCCAGAATGCCCTGCACGACGTTGAAACCGTCGAGGGGCGGCAGTGGAATCAAGTTAAAGAGCATCAGGCCGACGTTGGTGACGACCAGGGTCCAGAGCAACTGCCTGGGCAGGGTTCCCCACGAGACGAGGTCCAAGCGCAAGGGGATGGCAAACACGGTAGCCAGCAGTAGATTGGAAAAGGGACCGGCGACGGCGGTCAAGCCCATGCTCACGCGAGAATCGCCTTTGAGGTTGTAGGGATTGACGGGCACCGGTTTGCCCCAGCCGATACCCCAGCCGCTGATGGACATGAAAACGATCATCATCGCGCCGATGGGGTCAAAGTGCACCAGCGGGTTGAGCGATAGACGCCCTTGATTGCGGGCCGTCGAATCGCCGAGTTCGTACGCCGACCAGGCGTGGGCGAACTCGTGGATGCTGATGGAAACCACCAGGGCCAGCAAAAACATGATAGTCTGTGTTGGATCAAAGCCAAACATAAATCTCTCCTTGTCAGAAGGTGCCGTCGTTTTCGACTCCTTCCTCCCCCGGACAGCGCTCAATTATAGCACAACTTGACCACCCCGTCGAAACCGAACGGAGCCAAGGTTGAAACCAGATTGCCCCGATAGGGCCCAAGTCCGTTAGGGTTTGGTCTCGCTGCAACAAACGCTAACGGTCCCGGTCACCTTTGGAATTGCTGCGCCAGCTATGTCGCAATTTGACAACAGCCACCAAATGTGCTATCCTAGGCGCCGTAGGATGAAGTAAGAATCTGGTTCGAGCATAAAGAATGACCGCCCAGGCTTACAAGTCTGGGCGCTTTGTATATGCACTATCCAGTTGGACCTTCTTCCTAACAAAACACACGAAAGGGTGGAACATGTCTGAAAGAGAAACTGGAACCGTCAAGTGGTTCAATGGAAGCAAGGGCTATGGCTTCATAGCGCGAGACAATGGCGAAGACGTCTTTGTCCATTACTCCGCTATCGAGGGCCAGGGCTTCAAGAACCTGGAAGAAGGACAACGAGTCGAGTTCAACGTCGAGCCGGGGCGCAAAGGTCTGCAAGCGACCAACGTCTCCGTCGTAGGCTGGTAGATGAACTGATTGGACCCGTCACCTAGGATGATGGGTCATCGAGACAACGCGTCGTCAAAAGACGACAGGCAGTACCCATAAGCAACACATTTGAGCGCGGACTGGGTTTGTTCCGGTCCGCGCTCCCTTGTTGGCTCTGCTCACTCGACAATTCAAAGATGACTGCCCTGCAAAAAGGGCAAGAAGGTACTGTGTGTTGTGTGTGCGCTTCGCGCACACACAACACACAGTACCCCACCGACCTTTTTTCAGTGGATTCAAAGATAGGTTTTTCGGACATGCTCCTCCGGTAGGAGAATTGAAATGAGTGCACAACTACGAATGATGCCCCTCGGCGGCCTGGGAGAAGTGGGCAAAAACATGACGAGTATCGAATACGGCCGCAACATTATCATCATCGACGCGGGCATGATGTTTCCCGAACATGACATGCTGGGGGTGGATTACATCATTCCCGACTGGAACTACTTGCGCGACAAGAAGGACTTGATCCGCGCCGTCTTTATCACCCACGGGCACCTGGATCACATCGGCGCCCTGACCCATTTTCTGGAAGAGTTTAACGTCCCGGTCTATGCCACGCGACTGACGCGAGGCCTGATCGAGGTCCGCCTCAAGCGGGTCGGCATGCTGGAGCAGGCAACGCTGCACACCTACACCGCCGGTGACGTGATCGACGTCGGTCCCTTCACTATCGAACCCTACCACGTTTGCCATTCCATTCCGGACACGGTAGGGCTGGGCATCACGACGCCGGCGGGCCTGCTGGTCCACAGCGCCGACTTTAAACTAGACCATACCCCGGTGTACGGCGAGCCCACCGATCAGGCCAAGCTGGCCGAGTTCAGCGCCCGGGGCGTCCTGGCCTTGCTATCGGACAGCACGAATGCCGACCAGCCGGGCTCGACGCCGTCGGAGGCAGCGCTGGACAGCGCCTTCCACCAGATCCTGCGGGAGGCACCCGGCCGGTTGATCATCGCCACCTTTGCCTCTTTGATCTCGCGCATCCAGCAGATTGTGAACGTGGCCAAGCTGCACAACCGCAAGATCGCCATCGCCGGCCGCAGCATGATCGAGAATACGACCATGGCCCGCGAACTGGGTTACCTCGACATCCCCGAAGAGATGCTGGTGAGCCTGGACGAGATCGACGACCTGCCCCCGGAAGAGGTCATCATCATGGCCACCGGCTCCCAGGGCGAGCCGATGGCGGTCTTGAACCGTCTGGCGACGGAGAGCCACCATTCGCTGCGGATTCAGGACGGCGATACCGTGATCCTCTCCTCGCACACCATCCCCGGCAACGAGGAAACGACCCACAGCGTCATCAACCGTCTCTTTCAGCGGGGCGCAGACGTGCACTACGGGCCCCTGGCCCAGGTTCACGTCTCTGGCCACGCCGGCCAGGAGGAATTGAAGCTGCTCATTAACCTGCTCCGCCCGCGCTTCTTTGTTCCCGTCCACGGCGAGCTGCGCCACCTGGTGCAGCACGCCAAGATAGCTCACGAACTCGGCATTCCGAAGAAAAACATCGCCGTCGTCGAGAACGGTTATCCCATCACCTTTGACGAGCATGGGATGCACATCGAAAAGCGAGAACCGGGAGAGTACATCTTTGTGGACGGCTCGCTGGTGGGTGAGGTCGGCCCGGTGGTGCTCAGTGAGCGGGAGGCTCTGGCTCAGAGCGGTTTTGTGACAGCCATCGTCGATTACGACCAGAAAAAGGGCAAGATCAAGGGCCGCCCGCACATCGTCACCCGGGGCTTTGTCTACAGCCCCGATGCCCAGGACCTCCTGTCTCGGGCCGAGAACGTCGTCCGCTCCGCGGCCTCGGTCCAGCGGGGCACGGACCCGGCCGAGGTGGAGGAAAAGATCGAAAGGGCACTGTCGAGCTTTTTGTATCGCGAAACCAAGCGGCGGCCGGTGGTGACGGGGGTTGCCACCAAAGCCTAGCACCGCGCACAGTGGCTAGATCGGCAGAGGACGGGCCTGGTTTGTTGTCGCGTTCCTGTTGTGGTATACTGGCCCGGCCGATAGAGGGGAGTAGGTAGACCGTTTTGCGCGTATTGCTGATCAACCCAAAGTCGAAACTGCCGATTGACACGCGGATCTCGCCGCCGCTGGGGCTGGCCTACCTGGCCGCCGTCAGCCTGCAACGGGGCGACGAGGTCCGCGTTTA
>CAYLZO010000116.1:0-15954 GCA_964387775.1 uncultured Anaerolineaceae bacterium | reverse complement strand
CGGGTTTGACAGGGCCACAAAAGTGAGGTATACTGGTTTTGAGCATATGCCCATAATAGCACCCGCACTCAAAACGAAAGGGAGGATTCGATGAGCAAGATTTTCGTCCGACGTCGCCGCCACGCAGGCAAAGGGGCCGGACGGCCCCGCTTTACCATCGTCGCCGTAAAAGGCTCCGATCTCGAGATCTTCAAGTCTCGCATCCATCGCGCCGAGCTGGAAACGCTGGCAGCCGAGGCCGAAGTCAAGATCGTCTACCTGCCCCGCGGCAAAGGGGACGAGGCAGGGGAAGGCAGAGGGAAGAAGGGCGGTCGCCACCACCGGCGGAAGGAGCACGCCGACTAGCCGCAGACTGGAGAGCGTGCTGGTGGAAGGGTTTTCCTCCCACCAGCACGTTCAATCACGGCCAAAGGACAAACCATGCCCCGACCCAAAAAGCGACGCAGGTTGGAGCGCTCGCCCCGGCCGGCCATCTACAAGCCGGCGGGCCTCGCCCTAGACGACCTGCGACGCGTCACGCTCTTGCACGAAGAAGCCGAGGCCCTGCGCTTGGCCGACCTGGAGGGCCTGACCCAGGCCCAGGCGGCCGAACGGATGGGCGTCTCCCGCTCGACCTTCCAGCGCGTCCTCACCCACGCCCGCCAACAGGTGGCCCTGGCACTCACCGAAGGCCACGCTCTCCAGATCGAGGGCGGTACCTTTGAGGTGGCTCCCTCGCGTCACCGAGGGCCGCGACGAAGGGGCCGATCCCGCTAGCCTTCCCCGCCGGCGCCCAGCCGGGCAAAGTCTTCGACCAACTGGCGGGCCACGTCGTCGGTATGCTGCACCGGCGGCGATTTCATGAAATACGCCGACGGCTCCTCGACGGCGCCGCTGAGACCCCGGTCCAGGGCCAGTTTGCAGCAGCGCACGGCGTCGATAACCACCCCCGCCGAGTTGGGCGAGTCCCAGACCTCCAGCTTGAGCTCGACGTTCAGCGGCACGTCGCCAAAGGTGGTGCCCTCCAGGCGGATGTAGGCCCACTTGCGGTCGGTCAGCCACGGCACAAAGTCGCTGGGCGCGATGTGAATGTCGTCGGGCTCGATGCCGTGGTTGAGCTGACTGGTGACGGCACCGGTCTTGGAGATTTTCTTGGACTGGAGCCGGTCCTGGTCCAGCATGTTAAAAAAGTCCATGTTTCCGCCAAAATTCAGTTGGTAGGTCTGGTCGAGGCGAACGCCACGATCCTGAAAGAGGCGCGCCAGCACGCGATGGACGATGGTCGCCCCCACCTGGCTCTTGATGTCGTCGCCGATGACGGGCAGGCCCCGGTCGCGGAAGCGGCCCTGCCAATAAGCTTCGCGGGCGATAAAGACGGGCACGCAGTTGACGAACCCGCAACCGGCGTCGAGCACCTGCTCCACGTACCACTTGGTCGCCATCTCGCTGCCCACGGGCAAAAAGCTGACGACCACGTCCGTCTGCGTTTCCTTGAGGACGCGCACGATATCGCAAGTGGGGCCAGGCGCCTTCTTGATCTTTTTCGAGAGCTGGGGGCCGAGGCCGTCGTGGGTCATGCCCCGCAACACCTCCACGCCCGAGTGGGGCACGTCGGCGAACCGGACCGTGTTGTTGGGCGAGACGTAGATGGCTTCGGCCAGATCCTTGCCCACCTTGTTCACGTCCACGTCGAACGCGGCCGTGAACTCGATATCCCGGATGCGGTACCCGCCCAGCACGGGGTGCATCAGGCCCGGCACGAACGTGTCGTCCGACACGTCGCGATAGTAGTGTACGCCCTGAACCAGCGAGGAGGTGCAGTTGCCCACCCCGATGAGGGCGACTCGAACTTTGCTCATAGTTGTTCCTCCTTGGAGAGAATTCGTCCCGAGGAGTGTATCACGTCCACGGCAGTATGTCAATCGTGCCGTGCCGTTCCGATCTGACACGAGCTTGCACCGGCGGGCCACTTGGTGTAAGATAGTCGCACGCTCGACAGTCAGGAGGAAGAACCAAAGCAGGTGGAGGGCATCTTTGAAAATTGGTCCGACGTGGGCCCAGACAAGGGCCTGCGGCTGGCCGCCGTCCAGGCCGAAACCGGCGAGCTGCTGGGGCACGCCAACTGCGACTGGGAGTGGGACCCCCACACCCCCGACCTCGCCGTCGTAATCGCGCCGGCCCTCCAGGCAGGCACCTGAGCAACGTGGCGACCAAGCGCCTGCTCATCGTCAAGGTCGGCAGCACCCTGCCGGGGCTCCTCGCCCGCAAGGGGGATTTCGAGGACTGGATCGCGGCCGGCCTGGGCCTCGGACCGGACCAGGTCCGCCTCGCCGACGTCCGCAGCGGCGACCCCCTCCCGGACCCCGGCGAGATCGCCGGCGCCGTCGTCACCGGCTCCCACGCCAGCGTGACGGCCCGCGAGGATTGGAGCGAACAGACGGCCCGCTGGCTGGGCCGGGCCGTCGCCCAGAAGCTGCCGCTCCTGGGCATCTGCTACGGCCACCAACTGCTGGCCCACGCCCTCGGCGGCGAGGTGGCCGACAACCCGGCCGGGCTGGAATTTGGCACAACCGGGGTTCAGCTCACGGAGGAGGCCGGGGCCGATCCGCTCTTTGGCGGGCTTCCCAACCCCCTGCCCGTTCAGTTATGTCACGTCCAGGCCGTCGTGCGCCTGCCCCAGGGCGCCACGCGGCTGGCATCGACCGACCGCGACGCCAACCAGGCCTTCCGCGTCGAGCGCTCTGCCTGGGGCGTCCAGTTTCACCCCGAGTTCGACGCCGAGGTGGTCGCCGCCTACATCCGCCACTCTAAAGTCGCCCTTGCCGCCGAGGGGCAAGACCCCAAAGACCTGATCGCCGGCTGCATCCCCGCTTCGGCCAGCACCCAGGTTCTCCACCGCTTCGCCCAACTCGTCCAACCAGGCCACCCCGCCTAATTCTGACTTTTCCCCAAAATGTGATAGAATAGGGCCGGTTCGCAGCGTCGCCGGCGTTCGAACCATCAGCTCAGTTGATAACTGATAGCTGACTGCTGACGGCTGATAGCTGACCGCTAACCAAGGAGGGAACACGATGGAACTGAAACTCGTCCCAATCGAAAAACCGGAGGCCATCAACTTTGTCCTGGGCCAGACCCACTTTATCAAGAGCGTCGAGGACATCCACGAGGCCATGGTGACCCACGTGCCGGGCATCCAGTTCGGCCTGGCCTTCTGCGAGGCGTCGGGCAAGTGTCTCATCCGCTGGACCGGCACCGACCCCGACATGATCGAGCTGGCCCAAAAGAACGCCGAGGCCATCGCCGCCGGCCACGTCTTTGTCCTCTTTCTCGGCGAGGGCTTTTACCCCATCAACATCTTGCAGGCCCTCAAGCGGGTGCCCGAAGTCTGCCGCATCTTTTGCGCCACGGCCAACCCCACCCAGATCATCGTCGCCGAGACCGAGCAGGGGCGCGGCGTGCTGGGCGTCGTGGACGGCTTCCCGCCCAAGGGCATCGAGGGCGACGAGGACATAGCCTGGCGCCGGGACTTTTTAAGGACCATCGGCTACAAGCTGTAAAGGAGAGGGCTCCCCTCCCCCCTCGGGGGGAGAGGGGAGATTGGGTACCATGAGTATTCTTTTCGTCTTTCTCGACGGCGTGGGGCTGGCGCCGGCAGGGCCGGACAACCCGCTGAGCACCGTGCCCATGCCGCGCCTGCGCGAGATGCTGGGCGGGCCGCTGGTGCTCGACGGTGTGGTGCAAATTGCCAATTTGCACTACAGCGCGCTGGACGCCGGGCTGGGCGTGCCGGGCGCGCCGCAGAGCGCCACCGGCCAGACGGCGCTCTTTACCGGCGTCAACGCCCCGGCTCTCGTCGGCGAGCACGTCGCCGCCCACCCCACCGGGCCGCTGCGCGAGGTCATCGCCGAGCACAGCTTTTTGAAGCGCGGCGCCGAGGCCGGGGCGCGCGTCCTCTTTGCCAACGCCCACTCGGCGCGCTTTTGGGCACTGGTCGAGGCCCGCAAGCTGCGCCTGGGCGCCTCGACGCTGACGGCCCTCGCTGCGGAGGCGCCCATCCCCGACCTGGATGACCTGCTCGCCGGGCGCGCCGTGCTGTGGGACATCACCCACGAGATCGCGGCCGGGCAACTGGGCTACGAGCTGCCCCTGGTGACGTCGGAGGAGGCCGGGCGTCGCCTGGCGCACCTGGCGGCGGACTATGACCTGGTGCTCTACGAGTCCTTTTTGACCGATCTGGCCGGCCACCGGCGCGTCGAGCCCGAATGGGTGCTGACCCGGCTCGATGCCTTCCTGGGCAGCGTCTTTGCCCACCGCCCGGCCAACACCACCGTCGTCGTCAGCAGCGACCACGGCAACCTGGAGGACACCACGACCAAGCTGCACACCACCAACCCCGTCCCCCTCCTGGCCGTCGGCCCGGCCGCCGGGCGCTTCCGCCAGGCCACTGCCATCACCGACGTCGCCCCAACCATCCTGTCCAGCCTGGACATCACGCATCACGCACCACGCATCACACAACAAGGTAGATTCCAATGAACCAAGACCAACTCGTCGATCTCTTTCTCGAAGCCACAACCCTGAAACGTATGCCCCGCACCGGCTGGGGCATGCGGGGCGTGGCCCACGTCGAGAGCGTGGCCGACCACAGCTTTGGCGTCGCCTTTGTCGCCCTGGCCCTCGTCGACGCGCTGAACGCTACAGGCCACGACCTGGACCTGGAGAAGGTCCTCGTCATGGCCATGTTGCACGACCTGGCCGAGGTGCGCCTGACCGACCTGCCGGCCACCGCCGTGCACCTCATCCCGGCCGAGGTCAAGAGCCGGGCCGAGGCAGTGGCCATGGCCGATTTGCTCGCCCCGCTGCCCGGGGCCGGGCGCTTGCAGGCCCTGTGGCACGAGTTCGAGGATCGCGCCAGCCCTGAGGGCCGCCTGGTCCGCGACGCCGACAAGGTCGAGTTGATGGTCCAGTGCTTGCGCTACGAACAGGCCGGCAGCCGGGGCCTGAACGAGTTCTGGCAGGCCATCGACCAGTTGGAATGGCACTATCCGCTGTGCGCCGAGTTGTACGTCAAGCTAAAAACCATGAGGCAGAGTCCCGGCTCTGGCGATTGACACACATCCCCGGGTGCGGTAGAATAGATATCGTGAAGGAGGTGGACCGTGGGACGCACCATTCTGCTAGAGGTGCCGGAGGAGACCTACAAGACGATTGAGCAGCAGGCAGAAGCCAGGGGCATGGGGCCGGCCGAGGTGGTCATCGAATGGTTGACAGAAGCGACCAAACAGACCACAGATCCGCTTGAAGCGCTGATCGGCAGTCTGGAGTGCGATGTCACGGACGTGGCAGAGCAACATGATCGATACGTGGGGCAAGTAGTTGCCCGGGCGCTCAGGGATGAATGAGGCTTTTGTAGACACAGCAGGTTGGGCAACGTTGTTCGTCCGAAGTGAGCCCCTGCATTTCCAAGCTGCCGCGCTGTTCCAAGAGTGGAAACAGCAGACGCGACAGTTGGTCACAACGAACTATGTTCTTGCCGAATTGCTGGCGCTGTTCATCAGTCCGCTCCGGGTCCCCAGACCAGTACAATTCCGCTACATTGACGCCATCAGAACGATCCCCTACGTCCACCTTGTGCACGTCACTCCTGAACTCGATGCTGCTGCCTGGGCGCTGCTGAAATCAAGGCCCGACAAGTCATGGTCCTTGGTCGACGCGGTGAGTTTCATCGTGATGCAAGAGCGCAGCATTCAGGAAGCGCTGACCACAGATCATCATTTTGAGCAAGCCGGATTTGTGCGCTTGTTGGTGCCTGAAAAACGATGATCGTCAATCAGACCAGCGGTGACACTCTTGCCCGCACCGTCACCCGCTGCGACACCTTCTGGAAACGGGGGTGGGGGCTCATGTTCCGGCCGGCGCCGGCCGAGGACGAGGTCTATCTCTTTGTCGAGAAACGGGAGAGCGTGGCCCAAACCGCCATCCACATGCTCTTTGTCTTTTTTCCCATCGCCGTCGTCTGGCTCGACGCCGAAAAGCGCGTCGTGGACAAGGCCCTGGCCCGGCCCTTCCGGCCCTACTACGCGCCCAGCCGGCCGGCCCGGTACTACGTCGAAGGCCATCCCTCGCTGCTCGACCGCGTCCAAATCGGCGACCAACTGGAGTTCACCTAAACCGTGAAACGCCCGATGTCAAATCACGCATCACGCATCATCACATCCCGAGCCTGTCGAGGGACACATCACGCATCATCACATCCCGAGCCTGTCGAGGGACGCATCACGCATCACGCATCACGCAATACGCACTACGCACTACTGACCGCCGTTGTGCTACTGCTGACCTCCCTGTTCGTCATCACCGCCGCCGCCCAGACCCCCACCCCGGAGCCCCCGGTCTATGAGGTCCAGCCGGGCGACACCCTCTACCGCATCGCCGAGCGGTTCGGCACCACCGTCGAGGCCATCGTCGCGGCCAACGGCATCGAGGACCCCAGCCGCATCGACGTCGGGCAAAAGCTGATCATCCCCACCGAGCAACCGGAGCTGGTGCCGACGGCCGAGCCGGTGCCCAACAGCCGGATTCACCCGGTGCAGAGCGGCGACCTGCTGCCGGCCCTCGCCTTCCGCTACGGCACCACGGTCTGGGCGCTGCGCCAGGCCAACGACGTCCACCACCTCGGCCTGCTGGTCCCGCCGCAAGAGCTGCGCATCCCGCCGCCGTTGGTCGTCGTCACCGGCACGCGCACGCTGCCGACGGTGGTCATCAGCCCGATGCCGCCGGTGCAGGGCCAGACCGCCCTCGTCCAGGTGGAGAACCGGAGCGAGCTGGACCTGCGCGGCTGGTTCCTGGGCCAGGACCTCCGCTTCCACAGCGAGGCGGGGCGCTACTGGGCCCTGGTCGGCGTGGGCGCCCTCACGCCGCCGGGCGCCTACCCCGTGGTCCTCAAGGCCACCGAGGCCAGCACCGGCGACCGCCTCAGCGTCCAGCAGACCTTCACCGTCACCGAGGGCAGCTTTGGCACCTACAACGTCGTCGTCCCCGAGGGGCGCACCAGCCTGCTCGATCCATCCCTCGCCGAGGCCGAGCGGAAAAAAGTCAACGCCGTGTTCGCCGGGATCAGCGACACACGCCTGTGGACCGGCCCCTTTGGCCTTCCGCTGGCCGGCGACCTGCGAACCACGGCCCCTTTTGGCCAGCGGCGCTCCTACAACGGCGGCCCCGTCAGCAGCTACCACGCCGGCCACGACTTTGGCGCCGACAAGGGCACGCCGGTCTTGGCCCCCATGACGGCCACCATTGCCCTGGCCGAGCCGCTCCAGGTGCGGGGCAAGGTCGTCATCCTCGACCACGGCCTGGGCGTGTTCACCGGCTTCTGGCACCTGTCCCAGATCGAAGTGACAGCGGGCCAGGTCGTGAGCAAGGGACAGGTCGTCGGCCTGGTCGGCAACAGCGGGTTGTCGACCGGCCCCCACCTCCACTGGGAGATGCGCGTGCTCGGCGTGCCCGTGGACCCCTTCCAGTGGACCCGCCGCGCCTTCCCCTAGCCCCATGCCTCAGCGCTCAGAGCGTAGCACACGCATTGCCAAACACAGCCAGTTCCTGATCCTCGTCCTCTTCCTGGCCTTCGCCCTGCGTTTGCACCGCCTCGGCGCCGAGAGCCTGTGGTACGACGAGACGGTCAGCGTCCACCTGGCGAGCAAGAGCGTCCCGGCCCTCATCGAACACACGGCCGGCGACATCCATCCGCCGGGCTACTACCTGCTGCTCCACGTTTGGACCCGGCTGGCGGGCCGGGGCGATTTCGCCGTGGCCTTCCCCTCCCTCCTGTTCGGTGTGCTCCTGGTGGCCCTGGCCCACCGGCTCGGGGCGCGGCTCTTTGGGCGTCGCGTGGGCCTGCTGGCTGCCTTTCTGGTGACCATCTCGCCCTACAACGTCTGGTACTCGCAACAAGTCCGCATGTACACCGTGGGCGCGGCCCTGGGCGTGGGGGTGGTCCTAGCCGTGGTTTCGCTGCTGGCTGCCCCGGACCAAACCCAGGGAAAGAGGCGCCGGCGGGCGCTGGCGCTCTACGTCGTCTGCGGGGCGCTGGGCCTGTGGATGCTCTACTATTTTGCCTTTCTGCTGCTGGCCGTCAACGCGATGGTGGCCCTCTGGTGGCTGTTCGACCGGCGGCGGAGCGGCCCGGGAGGGTCCTTCGACAGACTCAAGGCCGACCTGGGCGGCTGGGTGCTGGCCCAGGTGGCCGTGCTCGTCCTCTACGCGCCCTGGATTCCGATTGCGTGGCGGCAGGTGGCAGACCCGCCGGTCCCGCCCTGGCGCAGCTTTACCGGGCTGGGCGACCTGCTCCTCCAGACCGGGTCGGCCCTGAGCCTGGGCCAGTCGGTCGAACCAGAGCGGGTCTGGCCGGTGCTGGTGATCTTTGCCGGGCTCTTTGTCCTGGGGCTGCTCCTCTCCAGACCTGACAGGTCTGCGGGCTGGCTGCTGGCCGGCTCCCTGTTCCTGCCCGTCCTGCTCATCTATCTGGCCTCCTTCGTGACGCCCCTCTTTCACGTGCGCTACGCCTTTACCTACTCGACGCCCTTCTACGTGGTCCTGGCCGCCGGCCTGGCCGCGCTGGGGCGGCGCTGGCGGCCGACGCTGGGCCTCATCGTCGCCTTTTCCAGCATCTCGCTCTACAACTACCACACCGACCCCCTCTACACCGCCGACGATCACGAGGCCGCCGTCAGCTACCTGGCCAAGCGCTGGCGGCCCGGCGACGTGGTGCTGGTCAACGCCGGCTACACCTACCCCGCCCTGTTCACCTACTGGCCCGACGGCGAGCCCATCGCCTGGCGGGGGCGGCTCGTCGCCGAAGGTGAGAGCCTGCCCTACGAGCTGGCCGACGAGGGACCGGTGGTCGTCCAGGCCGGCTCGGTGGGCGGCGATCCGGGGCTGGGCTGGGGCGATCCCGACTCGGACTTTTACGCCATGAGCCGCGGCGAGACCGAGGCCGCGTTGGAACGGCTGTTCGCCCAGTCCTACCGGGTGTGGGTCTATCGCATCTACGACACGGTGACCGACCCCGATGGATTCATCCGGAAGTGGCTCGACGCGCACAGCACCCAGTTCGAGGACCAGGCGTTCACCGGCCAGAGCCGGTTGCGGGTGCAGGGCTACCTCGGCCACCGGACGCCCCCGGCCGAGGTCGTGCAGGCCGTGGAGCGCGGCACGTACGAGGAGTTGGTCTCGCCCGAATCGGGCGGGCCGGTCCTGCGCTACCTGGGCCTGGAGGTGCTGGCACCCGGGCCGGAGGTGGCCGTCGGCGGCGCCCTCGACCTGGCCTTCTACTGGCAGCGCGTCGGCCCGCCGCCCGAGGGTCTGATCCTCCAGGCCGCCCTGGCCGCGCCGCCCGTCGGTGCCTGGGCCCGGACCGACGCCCGGCCCCTGGGCTCCCTCTTGCCGGTCGCCGCCTGGCCCGAGGGGGAGATTGTACGCACCCCGCTGCGCATCGAGGTGCCGCCCGGCACGCCGCCCGGCGCCTACGACCTGACCTTCGGCTGGTACTATTTCGACGATGGACAACCTGTCCGGCTGTGGGGCGCGCCGGGGCTGGGGAGCCTCGCCGGCCAGGTCCAGGTCGTCGCCCCGGGGGACTGGACCGCCCTGCCCCGGCCCGACGTGGCCTATCCTGCCGGGGTGCGCCTGGGCCAGGTCCGCTTCCTCGGGTTCGACGCGCCCTCGCTGGAGGGCCACCCCGGCCAGACGCTGCCCTTGGACCTCTTCTGGGAAGCAGAGCAGGACGGGCCGGAGCAGGCCGGCGGCGTGTTGCAGTTGACCGACGAAAACGGAGCGGTGCTGGCCGAAGAGTCATCGCCGCCGGCCGGGGGCCGCGCGCCCTTTACCGGCCTCGTGGCCGGGCAGGTGGTCCGCGACCCGCGCAGATTGGCCCTCCCGGCCGAGCTGGGGCCGGGCGTCTACCCCCTCTCGCTCGGCCGGCGCCGGCCCAACGGCGCCTGGCTGGAGGTCCGACGCGGCCTGTTCGACCTGGGTGAGACCTATCCCCTGGCCACGGTCCGCGTGCTGCCCGGACCCCAGGGGCTGCCGGAAGCGCCGCCCGAGGGCTGCCCCGAGCCGTCCGCGCCGCCCCAGGTCCAACACCCGGTGGACGCCTATTTCGGCAACGCCATCCGCCTGGTCGGCTACGACGTCGAGACCGGGCCGTCGGGCCTGCGGTTCACCTTTACCTGGCAGGCCCTGCAGCCGATGGCCGACAGCTACAAGATTTTCCTCCACCTGACCGACGAGGTGAGCGGGCACTTTACCCAGGCCGACGTCTATCCCAGCCCGCGCACGACCGACTGGCCGCGCTGCGAGTACCAGCGCGACCCCGTGACCGTGCCCCTGGCGACCGAGGCGCCGGCCGCCCGCTACGAGGCCCGGGTCGGCTTTTACTACGAGCCGACCGGCTGGCGCCTGCCCCGGACCGATTCCGAGGGGCAGGGCCAGGGCGATTTCGTGCGCATCGAAATCGACCTGGGGGATTGAGCAGGGTTGTTGCCAAGTCCCTTGACATCCCATGCAGCGTCATTGCGAGGCCCGTCGTTTGGGCCGAAGCAATCTCCAATTTGGTTGCAGGAGATTGCTTCAGTCGCTCCGCTCCTTCGCAATGACGACTTTGCAGCAGCCCTGGGGAAATGACTGTCAAACGCTTGCCAGGGCCGTTTCTCTGGTGTATAATGGCCCCGTCGGGAACTTGGGCTGGGACAGGTGCCAGGCGCGTGCCCGGCACCTCATCCACAGAAGAGAGAAGGTGGCCTATGAACAGAGTAGTTCGTCTCGGATCGCTGCTTCTATTCCTGGTCGCGCTGGTCCTCGGCGCCCTGCCGGTCCACGCCGCACCGAACCTCACCCAGGTCGAATCTCAAGTCACCGTGCGCGAGGACGGCCGGCTCCAGGTCAAGTACCGCCTCACCTTCGTGGACGACGACAGCCGGACGCAGATCACGACTTTTGGCCCCATCGACGCCAGCCACACCCAGCTCGAGGCGCACTTGGAGCACGAGGGCAAGACGACGCCGGTAGAGATGGTGCCCCTGGGCGGCGACAAGTACCGGGCCGAGTTCGAGATCACCACGCAGACAGGTGGGACCTACACCTTTGAGGTCCGCTGGCTGGTGAATCGCTACCTCGACACGACGACCATCGACGGGGTGCCCTACCGCGTCCTGGCCTGGGCGCCGCCCCAGTGGTCGCTGCCCATCGGCAAAGAGATCGTCACGTTCATTTTTCCCATCGAGCTGCCGCCCGACGTCACCGAGCCGGAGCAAGTGACCGACGAGATCGTCAACGACGCCCGGCTTTTCGTCGAGCAGGACGTCGTCGAGCAGTTCGACCGCTGGGTCTACTATCCGACGCCCGACGAGGCCAGCGGCAAGAACTGGCTGTCGCTCTTTGTCGCCGAGGAGGACTTGCCGGCCAACTACCACTTTGTCGTGAGCGGCGTCTACCTGCCGGCCGACTATTTCAGCGCCACCTCGACGCCCGAGCCGACGCCCTTTGCCCCGCCGGCCCAGGTCGCCACGGCGACGCCCGTGCCGCCCGCGCCCGAGTCGGAGGGCCGGTCGCCCATCGGCCTGCTCATCGGGCTGGCGGCCGGCGGCGGGCTGCTGCTGGCCGGCGGCATCGTCGTGGGCGTGATGCGCTGGGTGGCGCCCAAGCCGGCGCCCGAGGGCTACGAGGCACCCGAGATCGAGATCGAGACCTTTGAGCAGCCGGGCCTGGTGCCCGACCTGGAGGCCATCGAGGCCGCCCTCTACATCGGCGACACGGCCAAGGTGCTGACCCTGGTCATCCTGGGCCTGGTGCAAAAGGGCGTGCTGACGCTGCTGAACAAGAAACCGCTGCAACTGGAGGTGACCGATCCCGACGGTTCGACTGAGCTCACCGAAGGCGCGCCCCTGGAAGATTACGAGCAGGTGCTGGTGGACGGCATCGCCGACGACGGCACGGTGCCCCAGGCGACGATCAACCGCGTGATGCGCACCATCTCGGCCCGGCTCCAGAAAAAGATGTGGAACGCCGACGCCCAGGAGACCCGCCGCGTCTACCGCCGCCGCGCCGACGACCTGTGGGACGAGTGGCACCGCCTGCCGCCCCGCCGCCGCGTCGAGCGCGAGCGCGAGTATTACCCCTGGATCATCCTCTCCGACCGCTACGAGCCCCAGCCGGCCCACGTCTCACGGGACACGGCCCGGCCCGCCCGCCGCGACACGGTGCTCGACACGGTGCGCGAGTCGCCCCTGGTGACGGCCGCCGGCGACGTGGCCGGCATCGCCGAGGGGGCGGCCAGCCGGGTCGCCGAGGACATCGAGGGGCTGGCCGTGCGCACCGCCGGCGGCATCGAGCGGACCATCGCCGGGCTGGCGGGCGAGGTGACGACGGCCTGCTACGACGCCTGTCACAGCGCCTGCCACAGCGCCTGCCACTCGGCCTGCGTTCATGACGCCTGCCACAGCGCCTGCGTGCACAGCAACTGCCACAGCGCCTGCCACAGCGCCTGCGACTGCCACTCGGCGTGCCACAGCGCGTGTCATAGCGCGTGTGTGAGTAGTTTCTAGCGAGGGCCATGATAAGGAGAAATCCAGTGATTGCCGTAGAAAGACCGGGGTTGATTGACCGTATCCAGCACGTCGCCCGCGAGACCGATAGAGACGTGACCCAAGTTGTCGAAACCGCCGTGCAAGCCTATCTCGACCAAATGGATCGAGAAAAGATCCACGAGGAAACCGAAGCATTCTGGGCCATGCAGGCTGAACTGGTGGCCCGCTACCCTGGCGAGTACGTGGCCGTACATCAGGGACAGGTGGTGGATCACGATACCGACGTAGTGCAATTGGAACGGCGTGTGGCGCAAGCGTGGGGGGAGGTTGCCGTCCTGATTGCTCCTGTGAATGGCGAGCCCGGGCGCGATTTCACCACGGTCAGTTTTCGCCTGGAACCCTTGGAGCCTGACTCATGATCGAGTTTCCCTACGACGATGGTTACTCGCCGCCAGCGCCACTCGCCAAGTGAGGTTACGCGACTCCGAGACTGGGGTGGTTCAGTCTGAAGTACCAAATTGACCATAGGACACAGGTCCTACAGGTTTTTGCTTCCGAGAATATGTTGGTCCTTATCGAAAAGCCAACCAAGGAGGGGAATATGGCCCAATCAAGAAAAAGGTCTCCGAGAAACAAAACTATAAGGCTTTCAGAGGAAGAAGTTGAAAAGTACAAGTCTCGTCTTAAGCGTTTGACTGGGCCTGTACAATACAGCGAGATAGTAGATCATACTATCTGTCAAGATGTATTCGAAGTTTTGGACTGGCTACCACAAGGTTTTGTAGATCTGTTATTTGCAGATCCACCTTACAATCTTGACAAGACCTTCAACGAACATGATTTCTCTCAAAGATCTTTACGTGATTATGAGATTTGGCTTGACACCTGGATCATCAAGATCCAACGAGTCCTTAAACCCACTGCTTCCATATACATTTGTGGAGACTGGCGATCCTCTGCGGCTATCCATAGGGCCTAACCAACGAAATCCTGACACATTGAGCAAGGATTTTATGAGCAGTGTTGGTCCTTTTGGTTCCGGCTCTGTCCGGGTTAGGGTGTTGGAAAAATACTTCACTGTCAGAAATCGTATAACCTGGCAACGAGAAAAGGGACGAGGTGCAAAGACTAACTGGAAGAACGCTTCTGAAGATATATGGTTCTGTTATGGTTCTGTACAGTTTCGGACGATTACGTGTTTAATGTAGAAGCAGTAAAGTTGAAACGCAAGGTTATTGCTCCTTATACTGGATCGGATGGAACACCTAAGGATTGGAAAGAAACAGAACAAGGTCGATTCCGCTTGACCTATCCATCAAATATATGGACTGATATCACTGTTCCCTTCTGGTCTATGTCAGAGAATACAGAGCATCCAACTCAGAAGCCAGAAAAGCTTCTGGCCAAGATAATACTTGCAAGCTCGAATGAAGGTGACATAGTATTCGATCCATTTCTTGGTTCTGGAACTACTAGTGTCACAGCCAAAAAATTGAAAAGGAGGTATCTAGGAATAGAAATTGACGAATTCTATGGTTGTCTAGCTGAAAAACGACTAGATATGGCTAACAATGACAAGAGAATTCAAGGGTACGCTGGTGGTCATTTTTGGGAGCGAAATACACTGGCCGAACAGAAAAAACTCACTAATCATAGGTCGTCTAGGATAATGGAGCAACCGAAGCTATTCTTGCATCAGGAGTAAAGTCTGGTTATGAAGAAGAGCACCATTTTCTATTCAGAGGCTTATAAGGGCATCGAGTCAGCTATTCTCAATATCCTCAATTCACAAGACGACTTCCTTTCAGTTCGGACCGTTCGCAGTACACGCGCGACAGGTGATGCAGTCGAAGAGATACTCAAAGACCACTTCGAGGATATTCTCGGAGACTGGTGTGATGAATACTCGGTGGACTTTGCTAGACGAGCAATGGCAGATTTTGCTTTCAACGATTTTGAAGGATTCTACTACGTTGTCGATGTGAAAACGCACAGAACCGACACTAGATTCAATAGCTGTTTTTACGAATATCAGATTTATCCCGGTTGAGTTCCTGGATTGGGGCTGTCTCACTATTGGTGCATTGGGTTGGGGGCAAATTCAAATCGCAGACTCAAACCGCATCATTGTCAATCCATATTATTCTCGAAGAAATTGGATGATTGAGTTGTGTGATGCTGTCTTGGAGTTTTATCCGAAGGAGATCGCAAAAATCGGCCAACGGATCGAACGCTTCAGAAAGATCCGTGAATACTGGTTGTCCAGATCGGAAGACTAGAGCAAGCTGGTAGAACAAGCGAACTGCCCTCAACGAAACTACAGTGAGAAAAGGACATGCAGATCTATCACAATTCTGATGCAAAACTCAGCTTGCTGGCCGGGCGGCGGATCGCCGTCATCGGCTACGGCAACCAGGGCCGCGCCCAGGCGTTGAACCTGCGCGACAGCGGCCTCGACGTCGTCGTCGGCAACCGCGACGACGAATACGCCGCCCGCGCCCGCGACGACGGCTTTGACGTGCTGCCCATCGCCCAGGCCGCCGAGCAGGCCAGCGTCGTCCTGCTCCTCATTCCCGACGAGGTCATGCCCGACGTCTTCCAGGCCGAGGTCGCGTCTCACCTGGCCGAGGGCGACGCCCTGGTCTTGGCCTCGGGCTACACCGTCGCCTTTGGGCTGCTGGCGCCGCCGCCGGGCGTGGACGTGGTGCTCGTCGCGCCGCGCATGATCGGCGCCGGGGTGCGCGACCTCTACGTCTCCGGCCACGGCTTCCCGGCCTTTTTCGGGGTCGAGCAGGACGCCACGGGCCAGGCCCGCGACGTCGCCCTGGCGCTGGCCAAGGGCATCGGCGCCACGCGGATGGGCGCCGTCGAGGTCACGTTCGCCCAGGAGGCCGAGCTCGACCTCTTTACCGAGCAGTGCTTTGGCCCGGCCTTTGGCCAGGTGCTGACCACCGCCGTCGAACTCCTGCTCGAAGAAGGCTATCCGCCCGAAGCCGTGCTGCTGGAGCTCTACATGTCGGGCGAGCTGGCCTACACCCTGAGCAAGATCGCCGAGATGGGCCTCATCGAGCAGAGCGCGCTCCACTCGCGCACCAGCCAGTACGGCTCCATGTCGCGGGGCATGCGCTTCATCCTGCCCGAGCTCCACGAGCGGATGGCGGAGGGCCTGGACGAGATCCGCAGCGGCGCCTTTGCCCGCGAGTGGGCGGCCGAGCAGGAGGCCGGCGCGCCCACACTGGAGCGCCTGAAGGCAGCAGCCCGCTCGCTGCCGTTCTACCAACTGGAGCGCGAGTTGCGGAAGGCGCTGGGCCGAACGCCCCGCCTCCGGCCCGACGCCGCGCCGAGCGCACCGGCCCCGGCCGCCAGCGTGGGGTTTTTGGGGCAGACGGCGGCC
>CAYLZO010000115.1:0-16080 GCA_964387775.1 uncultured Anaerolineaceae bacterium | reverse complement strand
TGTGCCTCGCTTTTCTCCAGGAGGAAATCCTGGTATAATAGACCCACAGTTCTTGACCGCTCAGATCGGTCATTGCGAGGGAGCGCTCGCGACCGAAGCAATCTCCAGCGGTGCAGGGCCAAAGGCTTCCTTTGGCCCACCGGGGATTGCGTCGTCGCTCGCTGCGCTCGCTCCTCGCAATGACGGTTGGATGATTACAGGGAGCGATTATTGGAAATTTCTCGCGTCCGCCTGCTACTCAGCTTGAGCATGGGCATCGCCGCCGTCTCGTTCGCGTCGATCCTGATCCGCTTCGCCCAGGCCGAAGGGATGCCGACGCTGTCCATCGCCGCCTGGCGCCTGATCTTTGCCTCGGCCGTGCTGCTGCCCTACGCCTGGGCCACCCGCCGCGACGAACTCCGGGGCCTCTCCCGGCAGGAAGTGGGCCTGCTGGCCGCCTCCGGCGTGTTCCTGGGCCTGCATTTTGCCACCTGGATCGGCTCGCTGGCCTATACGTCGGTGGCCAGCTCGGTGGTGCTGGTCTCGATGGGGCCGGTGTTTGTCGGGCTCGGCTCCTGGCTTTTCTTGCGCGAACGGCCCGGCCCGCTGATGTCGCTGGGCATCGTCCTGGCCGCCGTGGGCAGCGTCGTCATCAGTTGGGGCGATTTCGGCCTGGGCCAGGACCAACTGCTGGGCGACCTGCTGGCCCTGGCCGGCGCCGTCTTTGTGGCCGGCTACCTGATGATCGGGCGGGTGGTGCGCGGCCACCGCTCGCTGACGGCCTACATCGCCCCGGTCTATGGCGTGGCGACGCTCACGCTGCTGGTCATCGTCTTGGTCGGCCGCCAGCCGATGTTTGGCTTCCCGCTGGCTGCCTACGGCTGGACGCTGGCCCTGGGCCTGGTGCCCCAGCTCGTCGGCCACTCGACGCTCAACTGGGCGCTGCGCCACCTATCGGCCACGTTCGTGGCCATCGTCACCCTGGCCGAGCCCATCGGCTCAGGAATCCTGGCCTACCTGATTCTCGATGAAGCGGTCACCGTATCGACGCTGATGGGGGGCATCGTGCTCCTGGCCGGGATCTATATCTCGTCGCGGGCCGAACTGCGCCCGCACCATTCGAGGAGGTCATCATGATCAAAGCCCGATGTTTTAAATGCGGCAACCACTTCCAGCTAACCGAGCAATACATAGCCAACGATCTGGCGGCCCAGGGCATCACCGAAAAACCATCCCACTATACCGCCGAGTGCCCTCAATGCCGCAGAGCCATCAAGATCCCGCTCAAGCGGGTGCGGCTGCCCGAACCGGAAGTGTCCGAAGAGCAAGAGGCAGAGGAATAGCTCGATCAGCCCCCTTTGGCAGCCTGGCGCATCCAGGCGGCGGCCTGGGCCAACCGGCGGCGAACGGCCGGCGGCCACCAGAAACGCAATGCCTGGGGGCTGACTTCCAGCGTAACCGGGCCGGCGTACCTGCTCGCCGCCAGGTCGGCCAGCAGGTCGGCCAGAGGCTGGTCGCCGTCGCCGGGAAAGCGGTGCTCGCCCAGCAGCGCACTGGCTGACCGGAAAGGCAGCCGGGCCAGGCTGCCGCCGACGTCGCTCAAGTGGACGTTGACCAGTCGCCCATCGAGGGTCTGGCGGGCGCGTCGCAGGTCCTCGCCGCTGGTCGCCGCGTGGGTCGTGTCGAGGACCAGACCCAGGTCGTGTTCCTCGGCGAAGGTGCGCAGCCGGTCCAGGCTGGTCAAGGCGTAGCGACGATGAACCTCGTCGCGGACCGCCTTGTTTTCCATAGCCAGCCGCAGACCGCCGCCTAACTCTGCTTGCCAGGCATCGAGCTGCCGACGAAAGGCGAATCCATCTTGCGAATCCAGGCGCTCCAGGCGCGGCGTGTGCAGGACCGCCAGGCCCGCCCCGGCCTCCTGCGCCAGCCGGATAGTCCGGCCCAGGCCGCCGTGGCGCTCCCGCCAGGCCGGCAGGGGCACCACCGTCGGATGGACGGAAAAGATCGCAAGTCCCTCCGCCTCGGCCATGCGCCGGACGGCCCGGCCGCCACGAAGGATGGCTTCGGGATTGACGACCAGCTCCACGCCGTCGAACCCCGCCGCGCGCGCCCAGCGAAAGACGGTGCGCAGCGGGTAGACATACAGCGTGCCTGTCGAAAGACTGAAATTCAAACTCCCTCCCAATCAACTCAGGCTAGACCTGACAGGTCCCAGAAAATCCAATCCGAGATCCAGGACATGTTCATCAGAAATCGGTTCCTCGACAAACCTGTTCCAGGGACCTGTCAGGTCTGAACAGACTACCCTGCAACATACAAGCTGACCGGCTGATGGGCCGGTCAGCTTGGTGCCGTGGGACGATATTGTAGCACTGAACTCTGGCGAATTTTGATCGGCAAGGATCAAGGACACGGATTCACACAGATTTTCACCGATTGTCTAGCAAGCTTTGAAGCAAATCTGTGTTCATCTGTGAAAATCTGTGTCCTCCAATGAGCACGGCCAGAATTCGCCAATGTCCAGGTAGAACAAAGGGGTCAGTGCGTCAAGATCTGGCTCAGGAAGAGCTTGGTCCGCTCCTCCTTGGGGTTGTTAAAGAATTCGTCCGGCGGCGCCTGCTCCACGATCTGGCCCTCGTCGAAAAAGACGAGCCGGTCCGAGACCTCCTTGGCGAAACCCATCTCGTGGGTGACGACGATCATGGTCATGCCCGAGCGGGCCAGCTCGCGCATGACGTCGAGCACCTCCTTGATCATCTCCGGGTCCAGCGCCGAGGTCGGCTCGTCAAAGAGCATGATCTTGGGCTCCATGGCCAGGGCCCGGGCGATGGCCACTCGCTGCTGTTGCCCGCCCGACAGTTGGCCCGGATACTTGAACGCCTGCTCGGGGATGCCCACCCGCTCCAGCAAGCGCATGGCCTCTTCCTCGGCCTTGGCCTTGGGCCACTTGTGCACCCGCATCGGCGCCAGGGTGACGTTGCGTATGACGGTCAGGTGGGGAAAGAGGTTGAAGGACTGAAAGACCATGCCGATCTCGCTGCGGATGGCGGCGATGTTGCGCACGTCGTTGGTCAGCTCGATGCCGTCTACGATGATGTCGCCCTTTTGGTGCTCCTCCAGGCGGTTGATGGTGCGGATGAACGTCGACTTGCCCGAGCCCGACGGCCCGCAGATGACGACGACCTCCCCTCTCTCGATGGTAATCGTGATGCCGCGCAGGACGTGAAAGTCGTCAAACCACTTTTCCACGTCGCGGCAGATGATGATCTCGGCGCCGACGTCCAGCCTTGCTTCTTTTGCCATGCTTGTTCTCCGCTACCGCTCGCCCACGCCCAGTGCCACCTCCAGCCGGCGGCTGGCGTAGGACATCGAATAGGTAAAAATCCAGAATAGGACGGCAATGAACAGATAGACCTCTTTGTCACGCAACAGCCACGCCTGGTTGCTCTGCAACACGGCCTTGCCCACGGCCAGCAGCTCCATGAGCCCGACGATGATGGCCAGGGTGGTGTCCATGAACAGGGCGATGAACTGGCCCACGATGGTCGGGATCACGGCCCGCAGCGCCTGGGGCAGGACGATGTAGACCGTCGTCTGCATGCCGGTGAGGCCTACGGCCTTGGCTGCCTCGTACTGGCCCTGGGGGATGGCTTGCAGCCCGCCGCGCACGTTCTCGGCCATGTAGGCCGCGGCAAAGAGAGTCATGCCGATCATGGCCCGCAGCACCCGGTCGATGCGCACGTTCTCGGGCAAAAAGAGGGGCAGGATGATCGAAGCCATAAAGAGGATGGTCACCAGGGGGACGCCCCGGACCACCTCGATAAAGATGGTGCAGAATAGCTTGAGGATCGGGAGTTTGCTCTGCCGCCCCAGGGCCAGGCCGACGCCGATGGGAAAGCAGGCGACGATGCCGACCAGGGCCAGGAGGAAAGTCAGCAACAGACCGCCCCAGACGTTGGTCTCGACCGCGGGCAACAGGCCACTGAGGGGCGCCAGCAGGCCCTTCTCCCTAAAGCCACTCAGCAGGACGAGGGTCAACACGAAGGACAGGAGCCACAGGATCAGGACCAGGCGGCCCTGGAGCTCGAACTTGCGGCCCAGCCACAGGCCCAGCACGACCAGGACGGGCAGGGCCAGAAATCCGGCCCGCAGCAGCAGGTCCAGCAGGTCGCCGTTGGGACGATAGATGTCGAAAGGCAGGAAGGCGATCACCAGCAGGCCGGCGGCCAGCGCCACGGCAAAGGTGCGCACCGTGCCCCCCCACACGCCCCAGCTCAGGCCCGCCAGGAAAGAAACCATAGCCAGGATCGTGCCCACGCGCCAGATCTCTTTGACGGGATAGAGGCCCACGGCAAAGAGCTTGAGGCTGTAGGTGACCGGCGTCCAGTCGGCCACAAAGAGCACCCAGGTCAACAGGCCCTTTACCACGAAATAGATGACGGCGACGGACAGGATCGTCAGCAGCGAGTTGAGCCAGGAGCTAAAGAGGTTCTTCCTCAGCCACTGGAGCAGGCCCGGCGCGGCGGGCGGCCCGGAAGTTTGCTGTGTTAGGTTCATGGCTACCGCTCCACCAACCGCACGCGGCGGTTATAGACGTTCATGACGGCCGACGTAATCAAACTGATGGTGAGATAGAGGGCCATGATCAATAGAAAAACCGGCACGGCCCGGCCGGACTGGTTGATGATGGTCCGGCCGACGAAAAAGACGTCGGCGTAGCCGATGAGGATGGCCAGGCTCGAGTTCTTGGTCAGGTTCAGGTACTGGCTGATGAGGGGCGGGATGATGACGCGCAGGGCCTGGGGAAAGACGACGAGGCGCAGGACCTGCATCGGCTTGAGGCCCAGGGCGCGGGCGGCATCGAATTGGCCCCGGTTCACGGCCAGGATGCCGGCCCGGACCACCTCGGCGATAAAGGCCCCGGTGTAGATGACCAGGCCCACCAGCAGGCCGACGAACTCGGGCGTGAGCCGCAGCCCGCCCTCAAAGTTGAAGGTGCCCAAAACCGGCGTCGTGGTCAGCAGGGGGCGGTCTCCGACCAGGAACCAGCCCACGACCGGCAGGACGACGAGCACGGCCAGGGCTATCGCCACGGGGTAGGTCGTCCGTCCCGTCCGAACCTGATACCGGGACAAAACCACATAGAGCGCGATGGCCAGGACCAGACCCACGCCGATAAAGATCAACCACGTCGGAAAGGTGGAGGTCGGATCGAACCACGTCACATAGAGGCCACGCTGGCTGAGGTAGATGGGGCCGGGCATCTGGATCGCTTCGTCCACGGGCGGCAGGCGCTGAAAGAATCCAAAATACCAGAAGAACAACTGGACCAGGAGCGGCACGTTGCGAATGGTCTCGATGTAGGCGCCGGCGATCTTGCTCACCAGCCAGTTGGTGGACAGGCGGGCGACGGCGGCGAGGATGCCCAGCAGGGTGGCCAGGACGACGCCCACCAGCGAGACTTTGAGGGTGTTCAAAATGCCGACGAGAAAGGCCCGGGCAAAGGGGTAGGAGGCGTCGTAGGGGATCGGGGACTCGCTGATGGGAAAGCCGGCGGATTCGCTGAGAAAGCCATAACTCCAGCTCAATCCCCGGGCTTCTGCACCCCGGAGGACGTTGCGCACGAAAAACCAGGTAAAGCCCAGAACCAGCACGGCCGACACGATCTGGGCCACCCACTGCAGGACGACCACGTCCCGCCACAGCGGGACTCCCTTGCGGTAAAAGAAACGGGGCAGAGATGATTGGCTCATGATGTCCCGGGTAGCTCAGGTGCAACGCACCGGCCAAGGGTGCGTTGCACCTGGACAAAAAACCCGATCAGCGGAGCGGCGGCGCGTAGAGCAGGCCGCCGTCGGTCCACAGCCTATTCGGGCCGCGCGGCAGGTCAAAAGCGTCGCCTTCCGGCCCCATGTAGCGGTCATAGATCTCGCCATAGTTGCCCACGGCGCGGATGACGTTGGCCGCAAAGTCCTGGCTCAGCCCCAGGTCCTCCTGGCCAAAGCTGCCCTCGACGCCCAGCAGGCGGCGGATGGGGATGTTGTCGCTGTTCATCATCTCGTCCACGTTGGCCTGGGTGACGCCCAGCTCCTCGGCGTTGACCAGGACGTAGAGCACGATCTTGACCACGTCGAACCAGTTGTCGTCGCCCGTGGGCACGGCCGGCGTCAGCGGCTCCTTGGACATGGTCACGTCCATGATGATGTGGTCGTCGGGGTTGGCAAAGCCCTCGCGCACGGCGGCCAACTGCGACTTGTCGCTGGTGGCCGCGTCGCAGCGGCCGTCCTCGTAGGCGCTGTACACCGCGGCCGTGTCCTCAAAGGTGACGGCCTCGTAGTCCAGGCCGCGCTGCCGAAAGTTGTCGGACAGGTTCTTTTCGGTGGTCGTGCCGGTGGTCACACAGACGGTAGCGCCGTCCAGGTCTTCCAGCGTGGTGAAGCCACTATCGGCGCGGACCATCATGCCCTGGCCGTCGTAGAACATGATGATGGTAAAGTTGCCCCACTGGGCGTCGCGGCTGGAGGTCCAAGTCACGTTGCGCGAGAGCATGTCGATCTCGCCGGTCTGGAGGGCAGGGCCGCGCTCGGCGGCCGTCAGCGGCACCAACTCGACCGCCTCGGGGTCGTTAAAGAGAGCGACGGCCACGGCTCGACAGAGGTCGATGTCAAAGCCGACGTTGCGGCCCTCGTCGTCGAGGTAGCCAAAGCCCAGCAGGTCGGTGCGGGCGCCGCAGATCAGCCGCCCGCGCTCCATGACGGTGCCAAAGATGTCCTGGGCTGCGCCGGCCGGGACTTCGGGACACTCGGGACACTCTTCTTGGGCCACTAACGTAGCCTCGGGGGCTTCGGTGGCGCCGCACGCTGCGAGCAGCAGGGACACCAGGATTAACAAAGTGAGCATTACCGACAGGGTTTTCCGGTTCACGATTCTTTCCTCCTTTTTCTCGAACCATCTGGGCTGACCAACAAATCGCTATACCATCTCTGTTGAGACACCACCCCCTTCCCTCCAACAAACACCTGGGCGACAACTCGAGCGTCGTCCAACCAACCGAGCCCCTCAGCCAGCGAGAGGCAGAGTTCATTGTGGGTCAAACAAACCCACGTCATTTGGGGGGGACCGAAAACTCTAAGAATTGGGATGCATTGATGTTTTTTTGCTGTCCCTTTGGAGGACTCTATTATAGCATAACTCCAGCCGTTATGCAACTCGGAAGGGTTATGCCAAGTAGAATGGGGCCAGACCTTTAGGGTTTGTTGCTCATGGCAGCGATCTAGGTCCGAGATACGATGCCGCGAACTGCAAGAGCCCGCCCGAGAGGCCAAACCCCCAAAGATCTTGAGCGGCGATTGCGTTCAGGGCGATTGACCTCCCCCACCGCCCGTGGTAGAATAGCAACCGGGGGGAGCGGGATGGCAGAGAGAGGAATCGGCAAGGGCAAATGGCAGCGCTACGCGGTCAGCTTGTTCTACCTGCTGCCCCTGCTCTTCCTGGCCGTTTTCTTCTTTTATCCGCTCTACGAGATCTTTCGCCAGAGCCTTGCGCCCGAGGGCCGGCTCGATCTTGCCCCCTTTCGCACGTTACTCTCCGACCCCTACTATGCCCGTCTCCTGGGCTTTACCGCCGGCCAGGCCCTGCTCTCCACCCTGCTGACCCTGCTGGCCGGCATGCCGGCCGCCTACGTCTTTGCCCGCTACGATTTTCCCGGCAAGGCGCTGCTCCGCGCCCTGACCACCATCCCCTTTGTCATGCCGACGATGGTCGTGGCCGCGGCCTTTACGGCCCTCCTGGGACCCAACGGCCACCTGAACACCTGGCTGATGGCCCTCCTGGGCCTCGACGCCCCGCCCCTGCGCTTGCAACAGACGCTGGCCCTGGTGCTCATCGCCCACGTCTTTTACAACGCGACGGTCATCGTGCGGATGGTGGGCGGCTTCTGGGCCAACCTCGACCCCCGCGTCGAGGAGGCGGCCCGGGTGCTGGGCGCCGGCCGCTGGCGCACCTTTCGCGAGGTCACCCTGCCCATCCTGCGGCCGGCCATCGTCGCCGCGTCGCTCCTCGTCTTTCTCTTTACCTTCACCAGCTTTGGCGTCATTCTCGTGCTCGGCGGGCCGCAACTGGCGACCATCGAGGTCGAGATCTATTACCAGGCCGTGCCCCTCTTCAACCTGCCCCTGGCGGCGGCCCTGTCCATCGTGCAGATGATCTTTACCTTTGGCCTCATGGCCGTCTACACCCGCATCCAGGCCCGGACGGCCGTGCCTCTGAATTTCCGCCCCACCGCGTCGACCCAGCGCCGCCCGGCCGGCTGGGGCCAGAAGCTGCTGGCCTGGGCCAGCGTCGGCGGGCTGATGCTCCTGCTCTTGGCCCCGCTCCTGGCCCTGGTCGACCGCTCCTTCTCGTTGGGCGGCGGCTACACGCTGCGCTACTACGACGCGCTCTTTACCAATCCGAGCCAGTCCTTTTTTTACGTGCCGCCGGCCGTCGCCATCCGCAACTCGGTCCTGGTCGCCGCCGCCACCGTCGGGCTGTCGCTGGTCATCGGCCTGGTCAGCGCCTACTCGCTCGGCGGGCGGCCCGGCCCGCTCAAGGCCTTTCTCGACCCGCTCTTTATGCTGCCCCTGGGCACCTCGGCGGTGACGCTGGGCTTTGGCTACATCGTCGCCCTCGACGAGCCGCCGCTCAACCTACGGGCCTCGCCCTGGCTGCTGCCCCTGGCCCACACGCTGGTGGCCTTTCCCTTCGTGGTGCGCAGCCTGCTGCCCGCGCTGCGGGGCCTGAACCCCCGCTGGCGCGAGGCCGCCCGGGTGATGGGCGCCGCGCCCCTGCGCGTCGTGCGCGAGATCGACCTGCCCATCGTCGCCCGGGCGCTGCTGGTGGGCGCCGTCTTTGCCTTTACCGTCAGCGTCGGCGAGTTCGGCGCGACGCTGCTCATCGCCCGGCCCACCTTTCCGACGATGCCCGTCGTCATCTACCGCCTCATCGGCGCCCAGGGCGCCCTCAACCAGGGCCAGGGGCTGGCCATGAGCACGCTGCTGATGATCGTCTCGGCCGCCGGATTTATCCTCATCGAGCGCTTTCGCCTCGGCGAGATTGGAGAATTTTGACACGCGAGGCGTGATGCGTGATGCGTGAAGGTCACTCACGCATCACGCATCACGCATCACGCATCACGAACCATGAGCCTACTGGAAGTCAACTCAATCTCAAAATCCTTCGCCGGCACGCCCGTCCTCCACGACGTGTCGTTCGAGATGGCCGAGGGCGAGATCGTCTGCCTGCTCGGCCCCAGCGGCTGCGGCAAGACGACGCTGCTGCGCATCGTCGCCGGGCTGGAGGCCGCCGACAGCGGCCAAGTCGCCTTCGAGGGCCGCCCGCTCGGCGACGTGCCCGTCCACGAGCGCGGCTTTGGCCTGATGTTCCAGGACCTGGCCCTCTTTCCCCACAAGGACGCCGCCGCCAACGTGGCCTTTGGCCTGCGCATGCAGGGCCAGTCGCCGGCCGACGTGGACGCGCGGGTGGCCGAGATGCTGGCCCTGGTCGGCCTGTCGGGCTATGGCGAGCGCCAGGTCTTTGACCTGTCGGGCGGCGAGCAGCAGCGGGTGGCCCTGGCCCGCAGCCTGGCCCCCGACCCGCGCCTGCTCATGCTCGACGAGCCCCTGGCCTCCCTCGACCGCGCCCTGCGCGAGGAGCTGATGAACGAGCTGCGGGCCATCCTCAAGCGGGTGGGGGTGACGGCCCTGTACGTCACCCACGACCAGCAGGAAGCCTTTGCCCTGGCCGACCGGGTGATGGTCATGCGCCGGGGGCGCATCGTCCAAAAGGGCACGCCCCAGGCCGTCTATCGCCATCCGGCTTCGACCTGGGTGGCGCGCTTCCTGGGCTTGACCAATCTGGTGCCCGGCCGCGTGGCGGGCGTCGAGCCCGTGGAGGTAGAGACCGACCTGGGCCGCTGGACCCTGGGCGCGCCCGACCTGGAGGTCGCCGCCGGCCAGGAAGTGACCCTGCTCGTCCGGCCCGAGGCCGCGCAGCTCGTCGATTCAGCCGCTGTCGAGGGCGACACGCGGATCGAGGCCGAGGTTCGGGCCTGCTCCTTCCGGGGCAGCCGCTACCACCTCACGGTGCGGCACGAATCGGGCCTGGCGCTGACCTTCGAGCTGATCGCCGGGGCCGGGGCGCTGCCGGCCCGGGGCGAGGTCGTCCGCCTGGCCCTGCGCCCCGAGGCGATGAGCCTCCTGGAGAAAGAAACAGATGAGTGAAAAGCGCGTCATCGGCGGGGACGATCCCATCACCGTCGAGATCGTCCGCGACGGGCGGCTGAAGCGGAACATCCACTACGAGTGGAACGGCGACCGGGTGCGCATCCGCGCGCCGCGCAAGGTGCCCAAGCGGCAGTTCGACAAGCACGTGGCCGAGATCGTCGAGGAGATCCGGCGCAAGCGCGCCCTGGTCCGCGCCCGGGCCGACGAGGAGCTGGAAGCGATGGCGCGCCGGATCAACGAGGCGCACTTTGGCGGCGAGATCGAGTGGCACTCAGTCCGGTGGGTGGGCAACATGCGCAAGCGGCTGGGCAGTTGCACCACCGGCGGCCCGACCGACGGCGACATCCGTATTAGCGACCGGATCAAGGGTTGGCCCGAGTGGGTGGTCGAGTACGTCGTCGCCCACGAGCTGGCCCACCGCAAGCATCCGAACCACAGTAAGGAGTTCTGGGCCTACCTGGGCAATTATCCCCAGACAGAGCGGGCACGGGGCTTTCTCCTGGGCGTCGCCTTCCAACTGGGCGAGGACGCCGACGCGTGGCTGTGAGATCGTCTAGCCGATGCCCCGCATAAAGAGGAAAAACATCCCCCCGAAATAGACCAGCAGGATGAGCAGCGCGTCGGCCTCCACGAACCCCAGGCGGCGCTCCACGCGGGCGATGTTGCCGATGAGGGCCAGGTTGGTGAGCAGCAGGCCCAGCATGCCCACCAGGGCAAAGGCGGGGTCGATGGCCCCCAGGAGGCGCCCCGGCGTGTAGAACACGTCGGCCACCCCCAGGGCAAACATGTTAAAGACGTTGCTGCCAAAGAGGTTGCCCACGGCCATGTCGTAGGCGCCCATGCGCGACGCGGCGACGACGGCCACCGTCTCGGGCAGCGACGTGACCATGGCCAGCAGCGTCGTGCCGACGAACCCGGCCCCCAGGCCCGTGATCTGGGCAATCTCGTGGCTGGAAGCCACCAGCCAGCGGGTGACGACCACCAGCACCGCCGTCGCCAGGGCAAAGCCGAGCAGCGCCCGCCAGAGGGGCATCACCGGCCGGGCCTGGGGCAGCTCGACCGTGGTGGCCGACGCCTGGCCGTTGCTCTGGATCAGGCGGATGCCCGCGAGGTAGACCAGGATGAGCGCCAGGCTGTCCAAGCCCACCCAGCCGATCTCGACGTGAATGTCGCCCAGGATGAAAAAGATCGAGAGGCCGATCATGGCGCTGCCCAGCGCCGCCGTCAGGGCGTGGGTCATGGCCACCCGGCGCAGGATGCGCGCCTGCTGGTTCACCAGGTCGAGCAGGGCCAGCAGCAACATGTTGAACATGTTGCTGCCGAACATGTTGCCCGCCGCCAGACCCGGGGCGTCCAACTTGAAGGAGTTGATCATGGTCAGCATCTCGGGCAGGGAGGTGGCCCCGGCCAATAGCAGCACGCCGATGAACATCCCGCCCAGCCGGGTGCGCACGGCGATCACGTCGCCGTATTGGGCCATCTTGACGGCCGCCACCACCAGGATGGCGCTGCTAACGAGAAAGACGATCCAGACCACGTTCAAGCCCTCTACGGTTCCCTGGAGGGAGATTCACTGGGGCGGGTGCCAGGCCCGTCCTGAAAGGGCTGCTTGGCCAGGCCCCAGGCGGCGGCCACCGGCACGGCAAAGAGCACGCCGGTGTTGGGCTGGCTCAGGTCGCCGACGATCTGCTCCGTGGCTGCTACCAGCCGCTCGACGATCTCCATGTCGGGCACCACGGCAAAGAGGGTGGTGTGGCCCACCTGGTCGGTGCGCAACAGGCGGCTGAAGCCGAGCATGAAGGGAGCGTCCTGCTGGCTGGCCCGCGAGCGCACGCGGTGCACGCCCGTGCTCTCGAAAATGGTGATACCCCGCACGCCGACCTCGGACCAGGCCTCCAGCACGTCGTTCAGCAGCGCCGGATTGTCCAGAACGAGCCAAAGTTGCAGCATGTCCCACCTCCCCCGGGCAAAATTGGCGAACCGCAGCTAGCCTGCTACCAACTCCCGGCCCCGCAGGAACGCCTGGCGGTTCAACTCAACGTACCTGGGCGGCACCCGGGCCTCGATCACGTCCTGCCAGGTCTCGACCGGCACGTCCACGAAGGTCGAAAAGGCGCCCAGCAGCACCACGTTGGCCACGCGGGCGTTGCCCAGCTCCTTGGCGGCGGCCGTGCCCGGCACCAGGTGGAGCCGGTCGGTCAACTCGGCGTAGACGGCCTTCAACTCCTCCTCCGTCGGATAGTGGGCCCCGCCGGACGTGACCGTGATCGGCTCGATGGTGTGCCCGTCGACGATGGCCACCCCGCCGGGCTTCAGGAACTCGGCATAGCGCAGGGCCTCGGCCCGCTCAAAGACGAGCAGGATGTCGGCCTCGCCCAGGCTGACCAGGGGCGAATAGACCTTCTCGACGTCCCAGCGGACGTGGGTGTTGACGCTCCCGCCCCGCTGGGCCATGCCGTGCACCTCGGATTTTTTGACGTCAAAGCCGGCCGCCAGCCCTGTTTCGGCCAACACGTTGCTGGCCAAAATCGTGCCCTGTCCGCCGACGCCGGCGAGTAAAAAGTTGTAGCTCTGTGTCATGTCGTTATCCCTCACAAAAGCGGGAATCAGGTACCGGGTATCGGGTACCTGATTCCCTGATACCCGATTGCCCGATACCTACTCTCTCGTAACCTGGTCGCGAAACAGAATCGCGTCCCAGGGACAGACCTGGGCGCAGACCTCGCAGCCGGTGCACAGCAGCGGATCGATGAGGGCCTTGGGCCGCTGCGTCTTTTCGTCCAACTCGTCGCTCTTCAGAATCGCCGGGCAGCCGATGCGGAAGCACATGGTGCAGCCGTTGCACTTGTCGGCGACGACCTCCAGCGGCAGCCAGCGTTTGCGGGCGCTGGGCAGCAGGGCGCACTCGTCGCGGGCGATGAGCACGCTGGGGCCGTCGGCCTGGAGATACTCCTTCATCGTCTCGTCGATGGCCTGGACGTCAAACGCGGGCACGGTTTTGACCCGCTCGATGCCCAGCGACCGGACCAGCGGCTCCAGCTCGATGGGCGGCGACTCCTGGAGTTGAAGCGTGTAGCCGGTGCCCGGATTTTGCTGGTGGCCCGTCATGCCCGTGATGCGGTTGTCGAGAATGACCGTCACGACGTTGCTCTGGTTGTAGGCCACGTTGAGCAGGGCCGGGATGCCGGTGTGAAAGAACGTCGAGTCGCCGATGACGGCCACCATCCGCTCGCCGACGCCGGCCTTGTCGGCGCCGTGGGCCTGGCCGATGCCGGCGCCCATGCAGCCGCAGGTGTGGATGGCCGACAGCGGCGGCAGCAGGCCCAGCGTGTAGCAGCCGATGTCGCCCGTGACCGGCACGCGACGCTTGTTCAGCACGTGAAAGACGCCGCGATGGGGGCAGCCGGGGCAGAGCACGGGCGGGCGGGGCGGGATCTCGGGCTTGGCCAATTCGGCGACGGGCACGTGGTCCGATTCGGGCAATAATCCGGCGGCGATGGCGTTTTCGCGCACGAGGCGGGGGTCGAATTCACCGACCATTGGGAAAATGCTCTTGCCCTCGCACTCGACGCCCATGAGCTTGATCTCTTCTTCCAGGAAGGGGTCGAGTTCCTCGACGACGATGAGGCGCTCCACCTTGGCCGCAAAATCGCGGATCAACTTGGGAGGCAGGGGATAGCTCAGGCCCAGGCGCAGGATCGACGCCTCGGGGAAAACTTCTTTGGCGTACTGGTAGGCCACGCCGCAGGTGACGATGCCGAGCTGGCCTGAAGGGCCGGCTTTACCCCACTCGACGCGGTTGAAGGGAAAGGTCTCGGCGAACTCGGCCACCTGCTCGATGCGTCCCTCAATGACGGGGTGTTTTTTGCGGGCGTTGCCCGGCACCATGACGTACTTGGCCGGATTACGGGGAAATTTCTCACGGGTAGGCGCCATCTTTTTCTGGTCGCCCAGCGCCACCGGCGTGCTGGAGTGGCAGATGCGCGTCGTCAGCCGCAGGAACACCGGCGTGTCGAACTGCTCGCTGAGCTCCAGCGCGGCTTCGACCAGGTCCTTGGCCTCCTGGCTGTCCGAGGGCTCGAGGCACGGGATGCGGGCGAACTTGGCGTAGCGGCGGTTGTCCTGCTCGTTCTGAGAGGAGTGCATGGCCGGGTCGTCGGCGGTGACAATGACCAGCCCCGCCTCGACGCCCGTCATCGAGGCGTAGAACACAGAATCGGCGGCCACGTTGACGCCCACGTGCTTCATAACCGCCAGCGCCCGCCGGCCGGCGTAGGCCGCGCCCACCGCCACGTCCACGGCCACCTTTTCGTTGGGCGCCCACTCGGCATAGACGTTGGGGAAACGCGCGAATTCTTCCAAAATCTCGGTGCTGGGGGTGCCGGGATAGGCCGAGGCGACCTCGATGCCCGCCTCCCACGCCCCCCGGGCCACCGCTTCGTTGCCTGATAGCAGTCGCTTCATTGCCTCCACCTCCATTGGTGATGTTGGGCCGATTATACCACGGATGGGGCGCGGTTCAAAACAGCCAGCGCAGAGCGGTCTCGGCTATGCATTTGTCACAAACGGATAGTCCCGCCAAAGGCGCTACGCCTCCGGCGCGTGTGCGGATTGCGAACGCAGCGAAGCAATCCCCGGCCTGGACGAAAGTGGGATTGCTTCGCTGCGCTCGCAATGACCGACGAGGGGGGCAGGGACAGACGTCAGGCGGGTGCAGGCTCCTCGGCGGCGGTCTCGTGATCGGGCAGAATGTCCTCGACATTGCGCACGCTGGGGATGAGATAGGCGCCCAGCACGACGGCGAGGCCCACGAGCGCCGACAGGACGAACATCAGCGACATGCCCGCGCCCGTGTCGGTGCCGACCAGCCCCCCAAACACGCCCACCAGGGCACCGCCTTCGGCCATGGCCGGCTCCATCACGTGATCGGCCAGCGGCCCGGCGATCCCCCGGGCCAGGGGGCTGGCCACCCAGGCAATGAGCCGCCGCGTCGAAAAGACGCGGCCCTGCACATCGGGCGCGACCTTGGCCATCCAGATGGCCTGGTTCGAGCCGTTGATCAGCGACACGACCAGGTCACTGAGCAGGATGCCACCGCCCCAGACGCCCCGCTGCACGCACGAAAAAGGCCCCGACCCCCTCATGGGTGTCGAGGCCTGGCCAGTACCTGATGGCGCCTATTCTTCGTCCGGCGGCGCCTCCCGCTCGACGCGGACCGTAACACCGCCCAACAAGGCGCCCACGCCGATCAGCGCGGCGATGGGGGCCATGTAGACGGCCATCAAGACGCCGGTGCCCAGGCCGGCCCACAGCGGAATGTCCACCAGGATGCGGTCTTGGTGAATGACCTTGACCCGCCGCACCGTGCCCTCGCGGATCAAGTCGTTGATTACCTTGAACAGGTCCTCGACCTGCACCTTGATCTCTTCCGATACCGTCGGCCCCTCGGCTTCTGGCTGTGCGTCCGGCTGCCCTTCTGACTGATCCGCTACCTGCGACTCCTCGACGACGTTCTGTTCCTCACTCATGTCTATTCTCCTCTTCTTTCTTGGTTTTCCGAACGTTCACCCTCCTTACGTCCCAACCCACCCAAGGTTGCAGGCAAGCTATTAGCCATCAGCCATCAGCTTTCAGCTTTTGCTGACGGCTGTAGGCTGAAAGCTGACGGCTAATAGCTGTCTTTGACAAAGGGGGTGGGTTGGGGTAGACTGGCTCTGACATGAACGAGAATCCAGCGGGAAAAATCCACGTCCTGGCCCCCGAGGTCGCCGAGCGCATCGCTGCCGGCGAGGTGGTCGAGCGGCCGGCCTCGGTGGTCAAGGAGCTGGTCGAGAACGCC
>CAYLZO010000114.1:0-16229 GCA_964387775.1 uncultured Anaerolineaceae bacterium | reverse complement strand
GGTGTGACGATTTTGTACTTGGGCCGGTTGTGGTATAATAGAGCCGCTTCAAACAGGGGAGGTGATGGGCGACGACTTTTTCCTACAGCTTAAGCAGGAGCCCGGTTGCGCCGATATCCCCGTCGTCATCGCCAGCGTGCTCCCGGCAGAGAGTTGCGGCAAGCTGCTCCAGTTGGATACCGGACGAGATCCCTCTTTGGAGCGGCCTACGATTTGACTTTCCGACTATATTGGTGGTAAACTAGGACTCGCTTTGACGTCTAGAACAGGCAACGAGCCTGCTACAAATCAAATCATTCAAAAAGAGAGGAGGTGTCGCCATGACGTGGGTTATCACAGAGTTGTGCATCCGGGATGGTGCTTGCGCCGAGGTGTGCCCGGTGGAGTGCATCGTAGCCGGACCCGAAGACGATCCGGAGTGGGGAGCTGCTTACTGGATCGATCCCGACACGTGCATTGACTGTGGCGCTTGCGGGCCCGAGTGCCCGACCGAAGCGATCTTTCCGGAGGACGAAGTGCCGGAAGAGTACGCGGACTGGATCGACAAGAACCGCGCGTTCTACGAAGAAGGTCCGGGCTACGCTGCCGCCTGACGGTGGCGAGTCAGGGGGGGGGGGCGGTTTCCAGGAGAGACCGGCCCCCTCAGCTTTTCTGTTTCCCCTCGGTCTGCCTCGCTGATTCTCCCCCCAGGAGCTGGTGGAGCACGTGATAGTGCCCAAAGGGGGGCATGATGCAGGCGCCAGCGAACCACTGCCGGGCGAGGTCTAACATTTCGCGGGCATTGTCCAGGCCCTCTACTTTGGGATCGGTTGCCTGCACCATGCGCGCCCGGACCTCCTGGGAGACGGCGATGCCGGCGACTTTGTCGTGCAAGAACCTGGCGTGGTTGGCGCTGCGCAAGGGCAAGATGCCGAGGCTGATCGGGACGTTGATCGCTGCGGTTGCGTCCCCGAGTTCCCGTGCTGCGTCTCTGGCAAAGACAGGTTGGGTGACGACGAACTGGGCGCCGGCTTCTATTTTGTGCTCGAGGCGCCGGATTTCGTGGTCCAGCCGGCCGGTTTCGGGGCGCGGATCCAGGACGACACCGGTGTAGAGATCTGCCTCGCGAGCCATACGTACGAGGTCAAAGACGTCCACATCGCGCACCGTCGTCGTGCGGGCGCCGGTGCCCAGGGCCACGAAATCACCGGTCGAGATGAGTACGCTGTCGATGTCCAGCGCCCGTGCGCCCCACAACAGGCCCTGGATGCTCAAACGATTGTGATCGCGGGTGGTGCAGTGCAAGGTGGCTGGCTTGCCGGTGCGCTCCTGGACCAACACGCTCAGCGCCAGGGCGCTCATCCGGGGTCGGGCGACGGGATTGGTGGCGACGCTGTAGCCATCAAAGGGGAGCGAGCTCACCGCTTCGAGCTTGGCCAAAAGGGCCTCGGCATCGGGGCCGGCTGGCGGCACTACTTCGACGGTTACGGTAAATTCATTTCGGACAGTCATTTCCGCGGGCAATTCCCTTCATCCAGGAGAGGGGAGGCTAATCGCGTACTCCTCTCCGCCGCCGCGCCGCCTCCAAGTCGTCCAAAGACTCGGCAGGGGAGCGGCCAAACGTGTCCAACTGGTCTCGCAAGACGGCCGTCTTGGTGTGGGCGTAGACCTTGCGCGTAGTGGCGATGTCCTGGTGGCCCAGGTAGGCCTGGACCGACTCCAGGGGCATGCCCTCGTTCAGGAGTTGCGTAGCGCGAAAGTGGCGGAACGAGTGGGGCGAGGTGCTCTTGTGCAAACCGAGGGCCTTGACAGCTTTTTTGACCACGGCCCAGATCGTGCCCCGGCCCAGGGGATTGCCCCGGCCCCGCCCGTGGGAGATAAAGAGGCCGAGGTAGTCGTCGTCCCGCTCGGCGAGGTAGGCCTGGATGGCGTCCATGGCCTCGGGCGTCAGCAGGATCACGCGTGGCTGGCCACCTTTGCCCGTCATATGTACCTCGTCGATGCGCCCATCGAGTACCATCTCCCGGTCCAGGCTGGCGACCTCGCTGACCCGGCCGCCCGAAGCGTAGAGGGTGTGGACAATGGCCCGGGCGCGGAGGATCTTGAGCCGCTCGACGCGGGTCCGCCAGTCGTCGCTCTGGGGCGGCAACGATAACTTGTCATAATATGTTATAATGCGGGGCAGTTCGGGATCGACGCGGCGGTGTTTGTAGGGCGTGCTTGACTTTTGACTCTGGGCGGCCTTCAGGCGATTCTGGGCTTTGCCCAACTGGAAATCGGCGGCCAGCAGGTCCTTGGCGTCGAGCCAGGTGAGGAAACGCCGCAGCGCGGACAAGTAGGTCCGCACCGTCTGCCGGCTCGTGTACGCGTCGTTCAGCCAGCCGTAATACGCTTCCAGGACGTCGTCCCCCAGCTTGGTGATGGGAAAGGGTAGGGCGCTCTCCTCGTTCTCAGACTCAGACACCTGGCTTGGGTAGCCGGTCTCTTGGATAAAGCGCTGGAAGGCCGCCAGAGCCCAGCGGTAGGTGCTTTCCGTGCGTTCCGCCTGAATCGTTCCCAGAAATTGTTCTGTCAGGTCGTTCAGGGTAGGGGCCTGGTTTGTGTCGGCCATTTGGTTCCTCCCAGATAGGTTTTAGACTTAATATACATTAAGTTCAAAACAAGTATATCACGATAGGGCAGGGATGTCAACTCGCCACCTTTCCTCCCTTATTCCGATTCGTCCAGAGCCCCCGCCAGAAATCCCAAAACCCGCGCCTGGTACTGCTCCGGATACGTCCAGGCCGACCAGGCGTGCCCCGAATCGTTGATCCAGAGCTCTTTCGGCTCGTTGGCTGCTTCGTAGAGGCGCTGGGCGTGGCTCTCGCCGGTCAGGATGTCGGCTGTGCCGTGAATAATCAGCACCGGCGCGTGAACGTGGGGTAGCAGTTCCTCGGGGCTGGGCACGCCGGGCACCAGCCAGTCCGGTGACAGGCGGTAGCCCTCGGCAAAATCGGTGTCGCCCCAGTCGGCAAAGAGGCTGTCGAGGATCAGGGCGTCGAGGCGATCGTCGTGTAACGCTGTGTTGACCAATGCCGCCGCGCCCAGGCTCATGCCCAGGCCCCCTACCCGCTCGCCCACGCCCTCGGCCTCCAGGTAATCGAGGGCCGCCTGGACGTCCAAAACCTCCTCCGGCCCGATGGTCGTGGGCCGCTCGTCGCTGCGGCCGTGGCCTCGAAAATCAAAGAGCAGGACGTTGTAGCCCGCCTCGTGGAGCCAGGGCACCAGGCGCAGTATCGTCCACTTGGAATCGAGCAGGCCGTGGCAGAGCAGGACACTCGACGCCTCGGCTTGCAGGGCCGGAACGTACCAGGCTGCCAGGTCCAGCCCATCCGCCGTTGTGAGAGTGACGTCCCGGTAGTAGATGAACGCACCGGCCGGATCGCGCCAATAGGGCCACTGGGGGGGCGCCCCGCCCCCGGTCGGATTGTAGGTGAACTGGAAGCGGGCCATCACCCGGTGAATGACGTCCCAGGCCGGCGAATAGGGCTGGCGAAAGAGGTCACTGGCCACAATCGGCACGGCGCCGAAGAAGAGGGTCAGTCCAACCAGCAGGACAAAGAGCCGGTAGAGCGCCGGTGTGCCGCGCTGCCTCATCAAGGCCCTCCTTCAGCCGGCGTTGGTGGAAGAGACGGCAAAGGGGTGGCGGTAGGCCCGGCGGCCGATTCGGCGTAGGTTGCCACGATGACCAGGTCCGCTTGCTCGACCAGGACGTCTCCCAGTTCGACAAAATCAGCGGCGGACAGGTATCGCAGGCTGAAATGCCCATTTTCCACCCTTTGAACGTGTCGCAGAGAGGTCTGCGCATAGTCGGGATCAAGCCGGTCCTGGCCCGGCGGGACGACGACGTCGCCCGAGACATAGATGTGCTGCAAGCCGGGCTCACGCTGCATCTGGTAGAGAACCGGCAGCGCTTCGGCCAAATACGCATCCCGCAGGGCAATCTCCACGGGTTTGACCTGGATCGCCAAGCCCGGTGCCAGGCTGATGCGATCTAGATAGAGGTCGTCGGTGGCTTCCTGCCCGGCGGTGAATACGCGTCGGGTGTAGTTGTCGAGGAGGACGAACGACCGGCCGGCGGCATTCAAGACCTCAAAACGAGCCCGGACGCGGCGGCCCGTCGCCTGCCACGAGCCATCGACGTCGGCAAAGACCAGGTTCCGGCCGCGCAGCGCGTAGTAGCGGTCCAGCGTCTCTTCGAAGGAGGGCGCGGCCACGGGAGCAGGCAGCGGCGGGCCGACGTCCACGGCGACGAGCAACACGGCGGCGAGCAGGCCCAGCGCCAGTACGATCTGCCACGTGGGCTTGCCTGCCGACGAGTCCAGCGGCCCGTCGAGGATGCGGTAGCGCGTGCGCCTCAGGGGCCAAAAGAGCATGATGCCCCGAGGATCGAGCAGGTCCAATTCCAGGTGGGACAGGAAGGCCAAAGGGATCAAGGCCCAGGCGTGCAGGTCGACGAGTGCTGCGACGGGAGCACTAACGAGCGCCACGAGAAGGTTGGCGCCCAGACTGTGCCACTCCCCGCACCGTTCCAGGCGGGCCCGGAGCCGACGGGAAAGGAAAGGCAGCAACCGCCCGAGCAGGGACTCCGGGTCGTCCAGGCCGGGCAGCAGGGCACCAAGGGCCAGGGGGAGGAGGTAACCGAACTCGAGATGGCGGTCCAGAAGCAGGAGGAGCAAAAGATAGAGGATGATCGGAACCAAGAGATGGACCAGGTCTCGACGGATGGTTAGGTGCCAACGACTCAGGTCCAGCCGGCGGGCCGCTGGTCCGTGTTGTCTGCGTTGATAGAGCAATGCACGGATGGCCGAGAGCAGGAACCCCAGGAGGGCAAAGAGTGTCAGGGCCAAGGGAGTGCTTGGCAGGCGCTCCGCGTACCGCCGGGCCAGGATGCCCCCGGCAAGGAGGAGTGAGAGCCACAAGAGATCGGCCAGGAGCGTGCTCAGGCGCCAGAGATCGGACTTTTCTCGTGGCAACAGCCTGATCGCCAGCCAGCGCGTCACAAACGTGACCGCTACACTGTAAAGGAGCAAGCTCACTGCAACCCAAAGTGACACAGCCTCTAGCCCTCTGCCCTATCTGTCCATCAGATCTACGAGGACCACGCCGGCCACCGGCACGAGCCACGCTCGGCGGTTCAGGTGCGTGTCCAAATTCCCGAACTCTGGGTCTGGGCTCTCAGCACCAGGATTAGGGCTGCCAGCCCCACGAGACCCAGCCCCCCGAGACAGACGAAAAACCCCCAGCCGATGGCCGGTGGTGTGCCGTAGCCCTGGTCGATGGCCGGTTTTACCAAGAGGAACTGCCAGGAGGCGCCAACCCCCGCCACGACGGCCAGGATCGTGGTCAGTGCCCCAGTCAACCAGGGTGACAGCCGGCCCAGGAGCCAAAATCCGGCCAACGGGAGCCAACAAGCGAGCAGCGCGAGGGTTTGGAGGCGAAACTCGGCTGCCATCAGGCTGGCCGGTGACCAAGCTGGCGGCAACAATTGCAGGCTCATCCACAGGGCCAGTAGCAGTGTCGGCAGGCGCAACAGCCACGGAAAGGCCAGGTGCCGTGAGCCGATGAGCAGGGCCACCGCGACCACGATGGCGACCGGCGGCAGGTAAAAGAGCTGGCGGACGACGGGCAGTTCATCCCCGGCTGCGTTGAGGACGCCAGGCAGGAACTTGACAAACTCGGCCATGTCCACGCCGGTCAGGGTGAGCGCTGCCGTCGGGTGGGCGATCCACGGGCTGAGGTAGCCGCTGGCTGCCAGCAGCCAGCCCAGCGGCAGGAGCAGGCGCACGGGCACCAGCCGGCGGCGGACCCAGGCGGTGCGGTCGATCCGTCCCAATTCGCCTGTGCCGGTCAAGCCTCATCCTTTCCGGGTGCTGCGGCCCCCTGGGTGGACAGTTGGTCCGCAGACGACACGACCGGTGGGCCAGGCTCTGTCAAAGAGGTTCCATGCCTCGGCGTCGCGCTTTTCGTCGAGCGCGGCCTCGATCCGTCGCCGCGTTTGGTCCAATAGCTCGACGTGCACGTGCAGGGTGTCTTTCGGTTCTTCTACGACCATCTCCTCAATCTGGCGAGGGGTCTGCCATTCTTCTGTCACGATGGCCTCCTTTCTCTTGAAGCTCTTGGACGGCCGTCCCGATTTCCCGCTCCTCGGCCCGGGCCGCCTCAAAATAGTGTTCCATGAACTCGCTGCGACGCTGGCGCAAGGCCATGGGGGCCACAGCGGCGACGTCAGCCGCCGTCGCTTCCCGGCGCTGGTCCGCGGCGGCGTGGGCCCGGGCAGCCTCCAGCGTCACGATCTCGGCGCGGTGGCTGGAAATGTCCAGCTCCTGGATCAGGCGGATCGCCAGCGCCTCGGCGGCCGGGGTCAACTCGACCTCGGGCAGCATCTCGCGGGCACGCGCAATTTCCTCGCCAAAGGCAGCCGTGTCCTCGGCCAGCAGCGCCAGCAGGCGGTGGGGATGCTCGCGAAAGGCCCGCACGCGACGATAGACCTCCATCCGCGCCTCGGGTTCGGACAGGCCGTCCACCACGACGCGCAGCCCAAAGCGGTCCTGGATCTGGGGGCGCAGCTCGCCCTCCTCGGGATTCATCGAGCCGACCAGGATGAGTTCTGAGGGGTAGATGGCGCTCAGGGGGCCTCTACGGACCACCATCCTACCCTGGGCCGCCGCGTCGAGGATCGCGTCTACGATTATGTCATCTAAAAGGTTTACCTCGTCGATGTAGAGCAGGTTGCGATGGGCGTAGGTCAGGATGCCGCGTTCCAGCCGGACGCGCTGCTGTTCGATAGCGATCCGCTCGTTGATCCCGCCGATGACGTCCTCCAGGCGGGCGTTGAGCGGCAGCTCGATGAGGCGCATGCGGTCGAGACCGGCCAGCTTTTCGCCCCGGGCCAGCTTGGCCGCGCAGTCCGAGCAGATCGCGTCCATGCCCCACGTCTCGGCGGCCTCCTCGTCGCAGCCATAGGGGCAGAGGCTGCGCTGCACCGATGGCATGAGGTCCACTAAACCCCGGACGGCCGTCGTTTTGCCCGTGCCCCGGGGGCCGATGAGCAGCACCCCCCCTACCGCCGGATTGATGACCGTCAGGAGCAGGGCCGTCTTCATCTCCATCTGGCCGACGAGGGCCAGGAAGGGAAAGTGGACGACGTCGCCGCTCAAGAGATCGGGGGCAGCAGTGCCCTTCAAGATGGCGGCGGCCGATCGCTGTTCCAAGAGATCCAAGAGCATCGATTTTGATTCGGACATCGGCTCACTCACTTTTCGGCACGCGATAGATGCGCACGGGGGCAAAGTGATAGATAGCCACTGTGGGATAGCCAGCCACAACGAGGGCCGGCGGATCGGGCACAAACTCGGCCAGTAGCGCGCTGTTGCGCGTCAGCTCTTCGTAGACTTGTACCTTTTCGGCATAGGTCTCGGGCCGGCGGCGTAATACTTCCCACACCCCGTCGCTGGTGATTAGTATATCAAAGTTTTGCGCTTGATACCAATCCAGGTCGTGGTCACTGATGCGCATCACGTCCTGGACCCAGTATTCTGTGTGGTCGAAGGGGATCGAATAATGCTCGATGGCAATCTTGCTCCCCCACTCGACGTTGTCCATGACCCACTCCCCGGCGATCTCCCGGTGATCGGTCCGGCTGAGATGGACGTCAAGTAGAATGCTGGCTGTCAAAGAAACAGGAAGCAGGAAGCAGGAAGCAAGAAGCAGGAAGCAGGAAGCAAGAGGCAAGGGGCGAGAAGCAACTTGTAACTTGTAACTTGTAACTTGCAACTTGCGAGTTATCACGTCCAGCAGCCAGCCGCCGCCCAGGGCCAGGAAAGGCAGGAGCGGGACCATGTTTCGCTCAAAGCGCACGGTGAAGCGTGAAACCATAAGGTAGTAGAGGATTGGAAAAGAAAGGAGTAGCAAGCCCTTCTTCCAGTTACGCCAGGCAAGGCCGATTAGCCCCGCCGTTCCGGCCACGAACCAGGGCGCGTCGGCCGAGGTGAGAAAAACGCGGAGGTACCAGCGCCAGTTCCCGGTGCCTTCAAAGCCCGGCTGCTCGGTGCCATAGTGGTGCAGAACGGTGGCCAGTCCGTTGAGAAACTCGGGCAGGCTGGCCAGGGCGAAGGGGTTGCCGCCCCAAAAGCCAAGCAGGAACCCTCCCAGGCCGACGAAAAAGCGGCCGTTGAGCCAGCCCCATTCGCTCCAGTTGGTAATCAGCACGTGGGCCAAGAGGGGCGTGACTACGACGACGGCCCCGTTATACTTGGTCGCCCCGGCCAGCCCGGCAAAGAGCCCGGCCAGGAAATACCAGCGGGTATCGCCCCGGGCACGGATCAACTCGCTAAAGAGGTAGCTCAGCAGGACGAGAAAGCCAACCATCACGTCAAAGGTGGCATAGTGGGAGTGGATCACGTGCAGATAACAACCGCCGAGCAGGGCCGCAGCCAGCAAGCCGGCTCGGCGGCTCCGGAGTTGTCGTCCTGCCAGGTAGAGGGCGCCCACTGTGAGTGTGCCAAAAAAAGCCGTCATCAGCCGGCCGACGTGATAATATTGGGGCAAGGTGAAAGGCGCGATCTGATTCCAGCGGCCCTGCGCCGCGCCCCACAAAAAGTAAGTCGCGTAGCCCCCTGCCTGGAGATAGGCGTAGAAGGGTGGATAGTTGAAGCGGTGCAGGTTCCAATCGCCGGTCGACAGGATCTTGGCTGCGCGTTCGACGAGCGCGTGTTCGTCGGGATGATACCGGGCATAGTCCGGCAAGCCAAAGCCACTACCCCACACCCGCAGGCCAAAGGCCAACAGCAGGAGTAGAGCCAAAAGCAAACCAGGCCAAACCTTGTGCCAAAACACCCTTCGCATAGTCTAATTCAACCTAATTGCAATTCATAGGCGGATGGCATTCTCTAGCCAATTGACTATGCGAAATCCGGGCCTGGGCGCCCACACCCATGCAACAGCCAATTGTGTCAAATTCGTCACTTTCCTCAACGCCTTGAATCTCCCCCTGCCCTCTTTCTGCCCACATCGCCTTGGTTTTGCTTTACTCCAATGAATTGACTATGCGAAAAGCAAGTCTTTCAGTTCTTACGCCCGAAACGTCGGTAGAGCGACAAGACTTGCCGGGCAGCCTGGTGCCACGTGAAGGCTCGCACCTGCTCGTGGCCCGCCGACCTCAGCCGCAAGCGGAGTGCTCGATCGGTGAGTAGTTGGGCCATCGCTTCGGCGAGAGCGGCCCGATTACCGGCAGGCACCAGGAGGCCGGCTTCACCGACGACCTCTGGCAGCGACGAGTTGTCGGCCGCTACGACCGGCGTGCCGCAGGCCATGGCCTCCAAGATGGGAATGCCAAAGCCCTCGTACCACGAGGGAAAGGCAAAAACCGACGCCAGGTTGTAGAGAGCCGGCAGGTCTTTGTCGTCCACAAAGCCGGGAAAGTGGACACGGTCGTTCAGCCCCAGGCGCTCCGGCAGTTCGAGGAGGGCCTCGTACATCCAACCCTTGCCGCCGGCGATGACCAAATGCGCATCGGCAACTTCCGGCTCGTCGCCGTGTTGGGCCAGCAGGCACCCGAACGCCTCGATCAGCCCCCCAAAGTTCTTCCGCGGCTGAAGGGTGCCCAGTCCCAGCACGAAACGCCCCGGCAGCGCGTAGTGAGCCCGGACCCGCTCCAACGCCTCTTGGTCCCGAATCGGCCGGAAACGGGGCTCGAGGCCCGGGTAAACGACGGTCACCGCCTCAGGCTCGACATCCAGTAACTCGACGAGGTCACGGCGCGTGCTTTCCGAGTCGGCCAGGATGTGGCTCGCCCGGCCTGCGGCCCGGCGGACCGCGCCCTCCAGGTATTCGCGGAAACCGGGCACAAAGTGCCCGGGCACCCGCATGAACGAGAGGTCGTGGACGGTCAGGATGGCCGGCGTGCGCCCCACCGGCGGCAGCACAAAGTCAGGCGAGTGAAAGAGATCCAGCGGCCCGGTGACGACCTGAATCGGGATCGGCAGCTTGAGCCGTTGCCACAGGATCGCCGTCCACCGGTCAGAGAGGGGCACGGAGTGCACCCGAAAGTTGGCCGGCCAGTCGCCCGGCCCGTTGCCCAAACCCCGACCAGCCGCGATAAAGAGCCGATAGCGGTTCTCCCGGTCGATGTCGGCCAGGGCCCGGACCAGGTTGCGCGTGTAGCGCCCGATGCCGCCCCCCTGCCGCACCGCCGCCGTGTAGTCGATCCCGATGCGCACGTGCCCCAGCCTCTACTCAATCCCCTTGTACGTCCAGATGCGGTTCGCGCCAAAGTTCCAAAAGAGCACCACGCCGATGGCCAGCGCCTTGGCCAAGTTGTAGCTCAATCGCTCAGACACGAAATGCTGAAAGACGTATTGGTCCATGCCGACCAGGATCGCCGTGTTGATGGCCAAACCGAGCACGTTGACGATGGCAAACTGGACCAACTGGCTGCCCAGCGGCCGTTCCCGCGATTCGGGAAAGGTCCACAGCCGATTCCAGGTGAAATTGCTCAACACAGCGGCGCTGAAGGAGATGATATTGGCCACGACCAACTGGATCTGATGGGCGTCCAGGGACAGATCCCAGCCCACGCCCAAGCCGATGCCCTCAAAGACTAGCTTCATCAGGTTCAACACAATAAAATCGACCACCGCGCCGATGGTTCCCACGATAGCAAATTTGAGAAAACGCTTCAGCTCCTTGGAGTTGGACAAGAGCTTGCGCCAGATAGGACCGGCGAGCGGCAAGCGTCCTATCCGGGATGACCACCTACTCAGGCGTGGATGGGTCTCGATGGTTGTGATTAAACGGATCAACAATGTCCTCCATATGACGCAGATTGCTTGGATGAACGGATTGGTTTGATCCGTTCATCCAAGCAATCCGCCGTCTTGATCCCCAACAGCAAGGCCAGGTGCAGATACATGTCGTGCACGTAAAGATTGTCAAACAGATTGTGGACGCTCAGGTGCATGAGCACGCCCAACACGCCTAACGCCACGCCCCAGCGCCAACCCGACGCTTGCCGAGTCGCCCGCCAGCCCTGTACCAGGGCCGTTCCCCAGAGCAATAAATAGGCCAGCAGCCCGATAACGCCCGCCTCGGCGCCGACGTTCAGATAGTAGTTGTGGGCGTGGCCCAGGGCGATCCGCCACTGGGGGATCGAGTACTCGGCGTAGACCGGCTCGTAATTGCCGATGCCCACGCCCAGCCAGGGATGATCGGTCCACATACCCAAGGCCGCCTGCCAGTGAGCGACCCGCTCCAACACGGCAAAGTTGGCGTCGGTGATCTCCAGCCCCTCCACGTCGGTCACACCCAGGTAGGGGACGAAATCACTGAATCGCTGGGTCAGGGACGGCGGCACGCGGGCCAGCCCCTCGGCTCCGCTCAGGACAAGTCCACCGGCCAACAGGCCGTAGAGCAGGATGAGGGCCAAGACGGTCCCCAGGACCCCCGCCCGACCACTCCGCGCCACCACGGCCAGGGCCATGCCGCCCACCGCCGCCGCGAGGCCCAGCCACGCGCCCCGCGACCAGGTCATGATCATCGCTGCCAGCATGAACGCACCACAACCGGTGGCAAATAGGAACCACTTTCCCCTCCCCCCTCCCTTCGGTCGCCACTCCCCTGTGAAAGAAGAGAACGCGGCTGCTATCAGGAACCCTACGGCCAGCGGCAGCGTGAGTCCCAGGTAGCCGGCGTAGGGATTCGGCTGCTCAAAAGTGCCGTAGGCCCGCATAAAGCGGCCAAAGAGGAGGAATCCCTCCGGGCCCACCTGAAAGAGAAACTGGTAGATGCCGTGGAGCGCCGCCAAGGCCCCGCTGACCAGGATCACGCCGACGAGCAGCCGGGTCCAACGCGCGTCCAGCTCGTTCCAGACCAGCACGTAGAGGACCAACACCTCGGCCCACTTGAGGATCTCCTTCAGGCTATGCTGCAAGCTTGCGGCCCCCAGCGCGGACAGCAGCAGCACGCCCAGGAAAACCGCCAGGGGCAGGGTCAGCGGCGGCCAGGCCAGCCGGATCTCCCGGCGAGACACCAGGCGCATCAACCAGGCCGCCAGCACCAGGGCCAGCAGCGCCTCGGTGAGGCCGACGTTCATGACGCCGACCTGCACCTGGCGCACCGTGCCAAAAGGCACGGCCGGCGCCAGCAGCAGCACGCCCACCTGGGGCCGGATCAGCGTGGCAACGACGACCATGCCGCCCACCACCAGCAGCATCCCCCACGTGAGGGGCAGCAGCGCAATCGCCAGGGCAGCGCCCAGCGCCAGGATCAGGGCCGGGATCGCGCCTTGACTAGTCCAAACGCGTGCGGAACCACTCAATGGTCTTACCCAATCCCTCTTCCAGCGAGACCAGCGGCTGCCAGCCCAGGACGCGCTGGGCCTTGCCGATGTCGGGCCGCCGGACCATCGGATCGTCCCTGGTCCGCTCGTCCTTGGGCTGCACAAAGGTGATCTCGGACTCGCTGCCGGTCACCTCCAGCACCTTGTGGGCAAACTCCAGGATCGTCATCTCGTCGGGATTGCCCATGTTGACCGGATAGACCTCGTCCGACAGGAGCAGGCGGACCATGCCTTCCACCAGGTCAGACACGTAGCAGAAGCTGCGCGTTCGCGAGCCCTCGTCGTACACGGTCAGCGGCGCGCCGGTCAACGCCTGGCGGATAAAGTTGGGCACCACCCGGCCGTCGTCCAGGCGCATGCGCGGCCCGTAGGTGTTAAAGATGCGCACGATGCGCGTCTCCACCCCGTGGTAGCGATGGTAGGCCATCGCCAGCGCCTCGGCGAAGCGCTTCGACTCGTCGTAGACGCCCCTCGGCCCGACGGGGTTGACATTGCCCCAGTAATCCTCCGACTGGGGATGTTCCAGCGGATCGCCATAGACCTCCGACGTCGAGGCCAGCAGAAAGCGCGCGCCCTTGGCCTTGGCCAGGCCCAGCGCCTTGTGGGTGCCCAACGCCCCCACTTTGAGCGTCTGGATGGGAAAGTTGAGATAGTCCACCGGGCTCGGCAGCGAGGCCAGGTGCAGCACAGCATCGAGCGGCCCGGCGACGTAGACATAGTGGGTCACGTCGTGCTTGATGAACTCAAAGCGCTCGTGCCCGGCCAGGTGGGCAATGTTATCCGTCGAGCCGGTGCTGAGGTTGTCCATGGCGATGACCTCGTGGCCCTGGCCCAGCAGGTAGTCGCAGAGGTGGGAGCCGATAAAGCCGGCGCCGCCGGTAATCAAGATGCGCATAGTTATCCTCCAGTATGCGTGATGCGTGATGCGTGATACGTGATTAGGGCCAGCATGAGCATGAACGCGTAGCCCAGGTCCACCAAAAAGAAGGCGTTGTCCACCAGGCCATGGGCCAAAAAGTTGACCATACCCGCCATCAGGCCCAGGGCCAGCAGCCGGTCGCGACCCTCGGGCAGGCGCCGGTAGGCACGCCAGCCGCGCCGGAAAAAGGCCACCAGCAGCCAGCCGAGCAGCATCAGCCCCGGCAAACCCAGCCGCAGCCAGAAATCGAGCACCACGTTGTGCGGATGCGACAGGTTAAACTCCTCCCACGCCGTGGGCAGCACGTACCGCGTCCGGTACTCGTACAAAAAGTTGTCGAGGCCGACGCCCAGCAGCGGGTGATCCCGCACCATCGCCACCGACGACTGCCAGAGCTGGATACGGAAGAACGTCGTGCCTTCCGTCGTGTCTAGCAGCGAGGTGAGGCGGCCCGCCCCAACGACCAGGACGACGACCACGGCCGCCACCAGCAGCAAGCCGACGGCCACGGCCAGCGCGCGTCGACTCCGCATCGCCGCCAAAAAGAGCAGGGCCACCGGGACACCCAGCAGCCAAGCCCCCCGCGAATAGGTCAGGAACAGCGCCGCTGCCATCAAAAGCGCCGCCAGGACATAGAGCCAGCGGCGCCGCTCGCCCCGCGCCCAAGCCCCCACGGCCACGCTCAGCGGCAACACCCGCCCCAGGTAGAGGGCCAGGTTGTTGGGCGAGCCATAGAAGCCCCGCACCCGCCACACCCCCTCGGCGGTGATGAGGTTTGCGCCAAAGGCCCACTGAAAGACGCCGACCGCGGCGATCAGCGCCCCGCCGAGCACCCAGGCATCGGCCACGCGCCACAGATCGCACCTGCTCCGCACCAAGGCCCGTAGCAGGCCATAGAAAACGCCCGCTCCCAGCACCACCGTGCGGAATTCTCGCGCCGCCACGCGCCCCTGCTCGGCCCACAGCAGGGAAGCTGCGCCCAGGAGCACGAGGGCCAGCACGCCCCAGTCGAGGGACGTGAAGCGTGAGGCGTGAGGCGTGATGCGTGGTGCGTGGTGCGTGCCCCGATTTCCTGATACCCGATTCCCCAATTTCCTGATTCCCCACCGGACCAACCAGCCCGCCGCCGTCAACCAGGTCAGGATCTCGACCATGGAGAACACCTTGCCCAGCAGCGGCTTGCCCGGCTGGTAGAAGGGCAGCGCCAAGGCGATGAGCGGCAGGCCCATCTCCGGGCGGAGCAGGAGCAGCCCCGCCAGCAGGGCCAGGGCCGCCAGGCTCGGAATCGTGCCCACCGTTACGTAAAGCAAAATGGCGGCCGAGGCCGTCGCGGCCAGCGTCCAGCGCTCGTCGAGGGCGCGATAGCGGCCGAGCAGCGAGTGGCAAGTAGCCAGTAGCAAATGGCGGCGGGGCCAGGACAGGCGGGCGGTCACAGCCAAAACAGCCAGGCAAGCGAGGGTCAGGCCAACGGGCAGCCACAGCCTTCCTCTGGGTGTCTCGCTCACCACCGTCCAGCCGGCAATGGCCCACTGCCCCCAGCCCCGCTCGGCGACGATCTCGGCCACGTGCTCCTCCTCGGGCAAATCACGGGCCAGCGTGACCGTGTCCGTTTCGTGCAGCGGGTCGTAGAGAACGACGTAGGCCCGGCCCGCGGTGTCGCGGGGCAGGGCGTTGGCCGGCTGGCCGTCCACGGTGACGAACAGGAAGGCGCGATAGTCGCCCCGGCGCACGGTCAGATCGAGACGCGTGCCCCGAAAATGGATCGCCAGGCGGTCGCCGCTGGCGCCAATGTCCGCACCGGAGGGGGTCATCCGCCAGTCGCCCTCGTACTCGCCGCTGGAATGATCGGGAGGATAGGCGCCGGGCGGGGCCACCGACTGCGCCGCCAGAGCTCGCGCCGAGAGCGCGTCGTAGACCGGACCGGGCTGGCCCTCGCCGTTCAACAGCGCGTACTCGTCGTGGGCGTCCCCCGGCGCCCAGGCCGCCCACAGCATCGGCCCCAGCCAGGACCAGTTCTGGCGTGCCTGTTCCACCGCCTTTTGTGGCGCAAATTGGCGATTTGCGCAACCGAAGGAGACGGCCCAGTCCGCCGTCTCGACGTCGCCGTGGGCCACCATGACGTCGCGCAGGAGCGTGATCCGCTGCCAGTTCAGCCGGCCCGGATCGGCCTCGGCATCGAGGGCAGCGTCAAAGGCGTAGGGCTGAGCAGCTACGACGTCGAACCACTCCGCAGCCCCCCAGCGGTAGAGCGCGTCGAGGAAGGCCAGCTCGCTCATGTTCGCCCCACCCAGCTCCACGTTGGGCGCCAGGGCCGCCAGCAGCACGACGGCCCCCGAGTCGGCGGCGCGGACCTGGATGGCGCCCTCGCGCAGCAGCCGGGCGTAGGCCGCCGGGTCGATTCCAGAGGAATGCCCCTGGCTCTCGCGGGCGCCCCAGTGCGGGGCGATGTTGGGCTCGTCCCAGATCTGGTAGTGGTCGATCCGGTCGCCGTAGCGCGCCGCAAAGGCGGCCACGAACGCCCCATAGTCCCGCGCCTCGACCGGCGGGGCCAGCGGATTCCCCGCGTCCTCCCCTGCCCTGGCCCACGCCGGCGAGCCATCCAGCACGGCGATGAGCTGCAAATTATGTTGAGTCGCCCCCTCGACGATCTCGTCCCAAACCGCCCAGTCGTAGGCGCCCGGCTCGGGCTCGAGGGCATCCCAGGGGAAGCGCTGGCGCAGCCAGCGAAAGCCGGCGGCCTCCATCGCCACCAGGGTCGCCTCCCGCTCCCCGGCGTCGAGCGTGCCCAGGTCGGCGTTGACGCCCAGCGACTTGTCCGCGGCCAGGGGCACATCCAGGGGCGGCACCGGAGCAGGCGGCCTTCGCAGCCAGGCCACGACGGCCAGGGCGGCCAGCACCGCCGCCAGCAAGGCCCCGACCAGCGCCCGCCACGCGTCTCGACTCACCGCGCCCACC
>CAYLZO010000113.1:0-16271 GCA_964387775.1 uncultured Anaerolineaceae bacterium | reverse complement strand
AAGGACGCGATGCTCAATAGGTTCTATGCCATCTGCAACTGCTGCTCCTGCTGCTGCGGGGCGATGGAGGCGCAGCGGAATGGGACGCCGATGATCGCGTCGTCGGGGTACGGGGCGGTGGTGGATGAGGGGCTGTGTGCCGGCTGCGGCGAGTGTGCGGAGATGTGCCAGTTCGCGGCGATTTCCGTGGATGATGGATTCGCGCGCGTCGATGCAGCGGCGTGCATGGGCTGCGGGGTGTGCGTTGCTCACTGCCCGCAGGAAGCCATCGCCCTCGTGCGCGATTCGGCCAAGGGGGAGCCGTTGGAGATTCAGAAGCTGATTGCCCATGCCGCTCAAGCCACACAGGAAGTGGTAGATCGTTAATACTTGGTCTCCTGGTGCGTCACAAGCAGGTTTGACGATCGGCAGCAATTGTGCTACACTTCGGCCAGGAATAGATGCAGGATGGTGAGGTGAATCGATGAAACTGGAAGATTACTTTGACTTTCTGGCTCCTGATGACATCCGCTTGAAGGGTCATCGAATTGGCATTGACGACGTGCTGTCGTACTACCTGGGCGGATATACGCCAGAGGAGATGGCCGCCCATTTGCCGACGCTGAGCCTGGAAGAGATCCACGCCACGATTACCTACTATCTGCGCAACCGAGTCCAAGTAGACGCTTACCTGGCACGTCTAGCCGCCAGGCGCGAAGAGCGCTACCGGAAATGGGCTGCCGAGCCCTCGCCAGTCGTGCAGCGATTGCGCGCCATCAGGGAGCAACGCGCCGAGGAATACAAGACTCCTGCATGAAGATCCGCTTGTTGCTCGACGAGTGCGAATCACCTCGGCTCAAGACAGCGTTGTTGCGCTTCAACCCGGCAATAGATGTGCTGCGCGTGGGGGAGCCAGGCGCACCACGCCTCGAAACCCTGGACCCTGAGATCCTGCGCTACCTAGAGGTCACACAACGGCTTCTGGTCACATCCAATCGAGCCAGCATGCCTGCTCACCTGGACGCTCATTGGGCTGCGGGCGGACAGACCTGGGGGCTGCTGTGGGTAAGGCCCGGGACACCATTGGGCCAGCTCGCCCAAGAGCTTTTCCTCGTGTGGGAAGCTAGCGAAGCCGAGGAATGGCTGAACAAGACGGCCTGGATTCCGTTCTAGCAACGAGAGAACCAGTTGGCATTGCTCGTCAATTGTGAGCCTCCTCGCCTCCGTGTGGGTATTGGCACCACCAGCCGCGCCGTTAAAGCGAATGACGATTGTTGATTGTGCCCCCTACTACAAGGACGCGATGCTCGGTCGCTTCTACGCTATCTTCACAGAGAGATAGCATTTCATGACTAAACTGCGGATCGAGTGGCGCGGTGACTTTGACAACCAGGAGTTGAATGCCCTGCATGCAGAAGCGTTCGCCCACGCCATCCTTGAGATCGATTGGACAAGCCAAGTCAAAGCACACAGTCTCGGCTGGGTGATTGCTCGAGATGCCGGGGAGCTAGTCGGGTTTGTCAATGTAGCCTGGGATGGTGATATTCACGCTTTCATCCTCGACACCACCGTTAGCGCGAGTAGGAGAAGACAGGGAGTCGGCACGCAACTCATTGCGGTCGCTGCGGCTGAGGCACGTGCTGCTGGATGTGAATGGCTTCACGTCGATTTCGATAAAGAGCATCGACCGTTTTATCTCGATGCCTGCGGATTCAAAGCAGTATCTGCTGGCCTGATGGCGCTATAAGAGCACCGGCTAACCGGCCACTGTCCGCAGGAAGCCATCGCCTTGCTGCGCGACCCGGCCAAGGGCGAGCCGCTGGAGATCCAAACGCTCATTGCCCATGCTGCTAGGCTCGCACAGGCTTGAGGAAGCAGGTTCCTTTGACAGTCACTTGATCTCGGCGATCGCACTTGCGAAAAACTGCGCAGTGTGCTAAACTGAGCTTGTGAAGATGCAAGGCGCCAAGAGCATAGGGGTGATCGAGCATGAAGATCGTGGGCTTCATCTGGCTGGAGGAGATTGTCGAGAAACTCGAGGTGAAACATCGAGTGATGCCCGAAGAAGTCGAGCAGGTTTTCCTCCAGCAGCCGAGAATCCGGCGAATGAATCGAGGCCACTATCGGGGCGAAGATGTCTATCGAGCCCTGGGGCAAACGGAGGAGGGTCGATATTTGACCGTCTTTTTCATCCACAAGCTGACGAATGAGGCCCTGGTATTAAGTGCGCGGGACATGGACAGCAAGGAGCGGAAAAGCTATGCAAGATAGAGAGCGAGTGCCAAAGGATGTGTTGCCGGAAGACTTTGCCACGATCGAGGAGTTCTGGAGCTTTTGGGATGCACACAGCAGTGCGGACTATGAAGACATCATGGAACCGGTGGAGGTAGAAATAGATCCGTCGTTCAGCAAGACGTACTGTCCTGTAGCGAAGGACCTGCTCCGCGAGGTCCGCAGTCGAGCACGTCAGCAAGGGGTATCAACCGAGACTCTGGTTAACCTTTGGTTGCAAGAGCGGCTCTGCGCTTCGTGACAGTTTGTCGGGGTTCAGCAGGCCGAGGTGGTGCAGGCTGAAGGAGAAATACACTACATCCGGTCCGAAACAGCATGGTTCGTCTGTCTATTCGCTGGCCTTCGATTCTATCCCAACTTATGACGTTCCTCGTCTCCGTGTCGGTGTAGGTATTACCAGCCGCGCCGTCAAAGCGAACGACGCTTGTTGATTGTGTCCCCTACTACAAAGATGCGATGCTTGGGAGGTTCTACGCCATCTGCAACTGCTGCTCCTGCTGCCTGTCCTGAGGGCAACCGAAGGGCTGCGGGGCGATGGAGGCGCAGCACAACGGCACGCCCATGATCGCCTCGTCGGGGTACGGGGCGGTGGTGGACACCGATCTGTGCGCCGGCTGCGGCGAGTGCGCCGATATGTGCCAGTTTGCGGCGATCTCTGTGGACGATGGCTTGGCCCGCATCGATTCCGCTGCCTGCATGGGCTGCGGGGTGTGCGTCGCGCACTGCCCGCAAGAGACCGATTGCCCTCGTCCGCAACCCGGCTAAAGGGGAGCCGCTGGAGATTCAGAAGCTCATCGCCCACGCTGCCGAGTCGGCACAGGATTGAGGCAGTCGGGGGATGCCCGGGACAGAAATCAACCTCCTGTCCCAATCAATCCTCTAGGCCGACGAGTTCATCAAAGATCAGGATGGCGCAATCGGCGCACATTGCCTTGACAGCTTGCCAGTCGTGCCAGCGCGGGTCCAGGTTCTTGTATTCGGCCAGGTTGTGTTCTTTGAGGTCGTAGGGCAACGGCTGCGCCAGTTGAATCTGCAATTGGTGTAGGGCCGATTCTTGATTCGGCTGAGGGTAGAGACGGTCGAAAGGCCGCAGGGCCTCGACTACTTTCTCAGTTCCCATGTGCTCGGCCAGGGCGACGAAATCGAGATAGTCACGGGTCGCATTCCGCTTTAGAATCAGTACGCCCTTGATGCGCAGTATCTCGGCTTCTGTCGGAACGGTAATCTTTTGCCCCAGGTACTCGATCTGGACAGTTTCCAACGGCTCATCCCGGATCAACTGCCGAACTCCGGTTTCGATGCCGTCCAGGCTGCCGAGAATCTGGACAGGACGCGTAACGCGGGCCGTCTGCCAGCCGGCGACCGATTCCAGTTCGGCCAGCACCCGGTCGAAGCGCTGTCGCAGATCGGTCAGAACGTGATCGGCGTCGGTGGACAGGCGGTGTTCCGCGTACACGGCCGAGGCGCTGCCGCCAACGAGAACTGCATCCGGCAGGATGCGCTGCAGGTGGGCAGCCGAGGCCAGCACCCGTTCCCAATCAGGCAAGATGTCGTTCAACATACTGCTTCCAGAAATGGTAACGCTGGGCATAGGGATCGGCGATGTGGGCCTGGCACACTTGCAGCACCTTTTTCATGGTAGTCCGGTCGCTGAGCACCTCCTGGCGCAACTCGGCCCAATCCCGCCGCTTGCCGCGAGCGATCACGTTGTCAATCGCGGCAAGTGTAAACTCTTGATGGTTGAGATGACGGTGTAACATACTACGGCTCTCCGATCTCACATTCAGTCCCAAGTCACTCCAGGCTAAAACGAGCAGATAGAGGCGCACCTCTACCCACACTCAAAAGCATACCACCGTTGCTGCTTTCTTGCAAATCCGGCTGTGATCTGGTATCTTTGGTTTTGGGCGCGTGATGGTCTCGTCAAAGTTCCCAACGATGATCTTTCCCGTCTCCGGGCCGGACGAGGGATCACCAGCCGGGCCGTCAGGGTGAACGGGTTTGGTTGATTGTGCCCCCTACTACAAAGATGCGATGCTTGGTCGTTTCTACGCCATCTGCAACTGCTGCTCCTGCTGCCTGTCCTGAGGGCAACCGAAGGGCTGCGGGGCGATGGAGGCGCAGCGGAACGGCACACCCATGATCGCCTCGTCGGGGTACGTGGCGCGGGTAGATGCGGATCTGTGCGCCGGCGTTTGCCAGTTCGCCGCAATCTCTGTGGACGATGGATTCGCCCGCATCGATGCCGCCGTCTGCATGGGCTGTGGCGTGTGCATCGCCCACTGCCCGCAGGAAGCGATTTCTCTGGAGCGCGACCCGGCCAAGGGCGAGCCGCTGGAGATCCAGAAGCTCATCATAGAAGCCGCCGCCGTCTGACCCCGTCCGTAAAAACCACAGCGTGTGCAGGCTGATCCGGCCGCACTGCAAGCCACAGGGATTGAATTTGTTGCAGTAACTTGCCATTTATGGCATAATACCCGTATGGAATTCTTAGAGTTACTCCAGATTGTGGGCGACGAACCGGTTTTTGAAACCGGCTTGCTGTTGGCCGGTGACGTGGATCCGGCCAACGTACGGAGGCAGTTATCGCGTTGGGTCAAGTCCGGGCGAGTCTATCAACTGCGGCGCGGCTTGTATGCCCTGGCGCCTCCATTCCAGAAAGTCAAGCCCCATCCCTTTCTGGTTGCCAACCGGATGGTGCGTGGCTCATACGTCAGCCTGCAATCCGCTCTGGCACACCATGGGTTGATTCCAGAGGCTGTGCCAGTCACAACCAGCGTGAGTGCACGCAGGGCGGCTCGCTGGGACACTCTTTTGGGCGTTTACCAATACCGCCACGTGAAAAAGGATCTGCTCTTTGGCTACCAAAGGACCGACGTGGGAAGCGATCAATATGCTTTTGTGGCAACAGCGGAAAAGGCGCTTCTGGATCTGGTGCACCTGCAACCCCGGGGGGATGCACCAGAATATCTCCGTCAGTTACGCCTGCAAAACCTGGAATGGTTAGGGCAGGATCGACTGCAGAACCAAGCTGAGCGGGCCGAGAGTCCCAAGCTTCGTCGAGCGGCAGATCGCATCATCGAGCTAGCCGAAGCTGAGGCTGAGGAGTACGAAATCCAGTGAAAGACTATTTGGCTCGGCTGGTGCACGCAGCCCCTACACCGGTGCAGGGACGCAACATAGCCCGCGAATATCTGCAAGCTCGAATCCTGGGGGCGCTTCAACGGGCAGGAGCGATGATTCCTTTGGCCTTCCACGGCGGGACGGCGCTCCGTTTCCTCTTTGCCAGTGCCCGCTATTCCGAAGACCTCGACTTTGCCCTGGAGCAAGCCAGGGAAGAATACGATTTTCGCGCCTACCTTCAGGTCATTCGCTCCACCTTCAGCGCCGAGGATTACCCAGTAGAGCTGAAAGTCAGTGATCAAAAAACGGTCCACAGTGCCTTTGTCCGTTTTCGCGGCTTGCTCTACGAACTGGATCTGTCGCCGCATCGAAACGAAGTGTTGGCCGTCAAGATCGAAGTGGATGCCAGTCCGCCGGCCGGCGCGGGACTGACGACCAATGTCGTCCGCCGCCACGTAATCCTCCAACTCCAGCATCACGATCAGGCCTCACTCCTGGCAGGCAAGCTACACGCTCTTCTGCAGCGGCCGTACGTCAAGGGCCGAGACGTCTACGACCTGTTATGGTATCTCAGCGATCCAGAGTGGCCGCCACCGAACCTCACCCTACTTAACAATGCCCTCCAGCAAACAGGCTGGGAGGGAGGCCCGTTGACCAAAGACAACTGGCGACGGATGGTGCAAAGCCGGCTTGAAGCGGTTGATTGGGAAAAGGTCGTTGCCGACGTACGTCCTTTCCTGGAGCCTGCTGTCGATCCAGGAATTCTCCAGTTCGAAAACCTGATGCGGCTGCTCCGCCGATGAGACTATTCGCCGCCTTCCAGGCAACGGTGTCACCAACCGGGCCGTCAAGGCGATCCAACAGTACAACCCGGCCAAGGGTGAGCCGCTGGAGATCCGTGAATTGATCGCCAGGGCAGCCAGCAAACGACCGACTTGACGCCACGCTGGACGTCCTCCTATTCCTCACGAGGCCGATTCGGCCCGTTTGACAGCAACCAGCGTCGAGGCTATAATGACGCTGTGTCGGCGTCATCCAAAACAGACGGGAGGGAAGCAGAATGGACCCAAACTCCAAGCGAGCCCTGGTCCTTTCCGGGGGCGGGGCCAAAGGCGTCTACGAGGCCGGCGTGCTCAAAGCCTGCCACCACACCGGGCTGACCTTCGACGTCATCACCGGCTCGTCCATCGGCGCCATCAACGCCATCCTCTTTGCCGAATACCTGCGCCGCCGCCAGCAGGACCCGGAGGACGCTGCGGCCAATGCCGGGCGCTATTTCGATTACTTTTTGACCATCTGGGAAGACCTCGACGCCGCCAACCTGGTCGACTTTGACCTGCTGGAGCCGCTGGTCAAGGACCTGGCCAAGGTCGAGATCGGCCTCGACGACCTGCTCCACATCTGGTGGGGGTTCACCGGGGAATCGCTGCGCGACCGCATCCGCGCCGGCTGGCGCACGTTTTGGGTGCTGACCGAGCTCGACGACGTCCTGCCCCTCTCCCTGCGGGACGTCCGCGAGCTCTTTGAAGCCTGGCAGGACGAGGAACGCCGCCCCGAGGTCCAGGCCCACCTCCGCCGGGCCTTGCGCGAGTTCCTGGCCAAGCACGATGCCGAACAGGGCCTCTTTGACCCCATCTCGCTCGAAGAGGCCATGACCCAGCCCTACGACGACAGCGGCGTGCCGCCCCTGGCCGCGGGCCAGGGGCTGGGCACATTTCGAGCGGCCGGTGTAGACGTGCGGCTGACCCGGACCAACATCCGCAGCGGGCGCCTGGAGATTTCGGCCCATCGGACCTTGCAAGAGGTGCTGGACCGCATCGGCGACGATCCGGGCGACGCAGCCGACGTCATCGTCGGCGACCCCAACGCCGTCACGGCCGCGCTGGCCTCGGGCGCCTTTCCCGTCGCCTTTGTGCCGCGAACGCTGGCCGAGATCTTTGCCATGGGCCCGCCCGAAAACGCCATCTTGCACGCCATCCTGACCGGCCCCGACCAGGCCGCCCGGTTCAACGTCACGCCCGAGCAGCAGGCCCTGCTGGCCGGCGCCTATCCCCGCCCCGACGACCTCTACCTCGACGGCGGCGCCCTGGACAATCACCCCCTGTCGGCCGCCATCGACGCCATCAAGGACACGGCCCGGCGCGCCCGCTCCGCCGCCCAGGCCGAGCGCATCTACCGGGCCAGCCACGACGTGTTCGTCATCTTTTTGGGGCCCAAAGCCGAGATCACCGAGCTGGCGCCGGGCGAGGCCCAGGAGATGCTGCTCTACGAGTACGGCCTGCGTGCCTACGACTTGATGCAGAACGCCAAGCTGGTCGACGACGCCCGCAACGCCGAGCGCATCACGAAAATCATGGAGCAGTCCGCCGGCTGGCGCGACAGCGACCGGCCCAACCGCATCTTGGTCAACGTGATGCGCATTTATCCCGAGGAGATGCTCACCGGCACGCTGACCTTCCACCGGCGGATGGGCTTTAACCGGGAACGAAACCGGCGGCTGCTGGCCGATGGCTGCGCCACCATGCTCAAAGTGCTGGCCGAGCCGCCCAACTTTGGCCGGCTGGAGGACGACGTCCAACAGAAGCTTCGCGACCTGCGCAACCTGGACGCCACAGCCGATCATGCCCGTGGTGAGCAAGGCCGAACCAGCTGGCGCTGCACGAACCTGACTTGCCGCGTGCGCGACGCCTGCACGCGCACGTAAAGGAAACCTATGGACAGCATCCGCATCCTGCACCTCGCCGACCTGCACATCGGCATGGAGAACTATGGCCGGCTGGACCCGGCCACCGGACTCAACGGCCGCGTCATGGACTTTTTGCGGCGCCTCAGCCAGGTGGTGGACTATGCCCTGGAGCACGACATCGACCTGGTCCTCTTTGCCGGCGACGCTTACAAGAACCGCGATCCCAACTCTACCTACCGCCGCGAGTTCGCCCGGCGCATCAAGCGCCTGGCCGACGCCGACATCCCCGTCGTCTTGCTGGTGGGCAACCACGACCTGCCCGCCCAGGAGCGCCGGGCCTCCAGCGTCGAGATCTTTCGCACCCTCGACGTGCCCAACGTGGTCGTCGCCGGGCGCGACCGCCTGCACCACGTCACGGCCCGGCGGGGCCAGCCGATCCAGGTGGCGACGGTGCCCTACCCCATCCGCCAGCGGCTGCTGGCCCACGAGGAGTACAAGGACAAGACCATCGCCGAGCTGGACGCCCTCGTCCAAGAGATCGTCTCGGACAACGTCCGCGCCCTGGCCGAGCAGGTAGACCCCGAGACGCCGGCCGTGCTGCTCGGCCATTTCAGCGTCTCCGAGGCCAAACTCGGCTCGGAGCGGACGGTGATGCTGGGCCGCGACGTGGTGGTCCTCAAAAGCGCCCTGGCCGGCCCTTCGGCAAGGCAGGCCCCGGCCTGGGATTACGTCGCGTTGGGCCACATCCACCGCCACCAGGAACTCAACGCCGGCGAGCAGCCGCCCATCGTCTACTGCGGCAGCCTGGAGCGCATCGATTTCGGTGAAGAGAAGGAGCCCAAAGGCTTTGTTATCGCCGAGGTGCAGCGGGGTCACGCCGAGTGGCAGTTCCACCCCGTCGACGCCCGGCGTTTCGTGACCATCCGCGCCGACGTGCGCGACGAGGCCGATCCCCTGGCCGCCCTGCTGGCGACCATCGGCCAGCACGACGTCTCCGACGCCGTGGTCCGCCTCATCGTCCGGGCCGAGGCCGAACAGGAGGGCCTGCTGCGCGACGCCGACATCCGCCGGGCTCTCGACGAGGCGTACTATATCGCCGGGATCAACAAAGAGATCGAACGCACCTACCGGCTGCGGCTGGGCGGCGACTCGCCCGAAGAACTGACGCCCCCAGAACTGCTGGCCCGCTATTTTGAGAGCAAAGAGACACCCCAGGAGCGCATCGAGACACTTTTGGAGTACGCCCAGGAAGTCATGCAATGACCAGCACCTTGGTCATTGATCATTGGTCATTGGCACACGGGTTCCATGGACTTTGAACAGGCAGAACGTCGCTTTCGGGATCTCCAAAGCAAGCACGAGAGCGGGCGCTTGGATGAAGAGTCGTTCCGCGTCGAGGTGGCCAAGCTCCTCTTGCGCGACGAGCAGGGCACCTTTTGGCTGCCCGACGCCGATAGCGGCGAATGGTTTCGCAACCAGGGGCAGGGCTGGGAGCCTGCCGATCCTCACAAGGACCCCACGCCTGTCTCGACGGCGCCTCGCGCTCCCCACGTGGAGCGGCGCTGGCTGCGGCGCTCGCTGCCCCTCTTGGCCGTTTTCCTCAGCTTGGTCGCAGCAGGGGCCGCCTGGTTCCTCTGGCAAGAGTGGGTGCTTCCAGGGCCATCCCCTGTTGCCGAGATCACCGAGACAGCCCAAGTGACCGTACTCATTGCCTCGCCCGCCGATGGCAGCCAGGTAGCCAGCGGCCAGGTCGTGGCCGTCGAGTCGAGCCTGCAAGGGGAAGCCGGGTTGCAAGCCGTCGACCGGGTGGCGTTCCGGGTGGACGGCGAGTTGATCGGCACCCAGGCGATCCAGCCCAAAGTCCAGCCCGGCCAGACGTCACTGCCCCTGTCGCAGCAGTGGCGGCCCTCAGCCTTGGGCGAGCACCAGGTGGAAGTGGCGGCCTACACCGCCGGCGGCGAGGCCCTCGACGTGGCGACCATCACCCTCGACGTGGTCGAGGTCGCAGACGAGGTCCTGCCCGAGCCCGCCTGCACACCCGACGCCGCCTTTGTCACCGACGTGACCATTCCTCCCGGCACGGCCTTTCCGCCCGGCGCCCGCATGGACAAAGTCTGGCAGGTGCGCAACAACGGGACCTGCGCCTGGGGCGTGGGCTACGAACTGGTCCTGGTCAAGGGCGACAGCCTGGGCGCCCCGACGGCCGTGCCGGTGCCCGCCACCGCAGCCGGCGACCTGGCCGACCTGGCCGTCACCTTCTGGGCACCCGACGAGGTCGGCGCCTATGCCAATCTATGGCAGCTACAGGCGCCTGACGGCCGCTTTTTCGGCCCGGAACTGCCACTCAGCGTCGAGATCGAGGTCCAGGCCGAGGAGAGCGTCCCGCCCACCGCGCCCGGCAGCCTCCGCGCGGAGGGGATGGAAAGTGGCGCCGCCGTCCGCTTGACGTGGGAGGATCGCTCGGACGACGAGGATGCTTTTCGCGTGTACCGCGAGGACGTGGAGGCCAGCATCGGCCTGGCCCCGGCCAATAGCCGCCAGTTCGTGGACGAGGGGGTGGCCTGCGGCCGTACCTATCGCTACGGCGTCGTCGCCTTTAACGCAGCCGGATCGTCGCCCATCAGCGAGACGGCAGAGGTGACACTGCCCGCCTGCGCCCCCACCGACGCCCCGCCGAGCCTGGCCCTGAGCGTGAGTCCCCAGAGCCAGATCGTCGCCAGCCAGACGTTCACCGTCAGCTTTCGGGCCGAGGATGACGGGGGGCTGGTCCAGGTCACCCTCGCGGGACAGGAGACGGGCGCGCCCGAGATCGACGCCGGGCGGGTCTTTACCTGTACGGGCACGGTCTGCACGGGGGGCTGGCCGCTGATCTGGCCCATTTCCGCGCCGGTCACACTGCCCGTTACCACGACGCTCGAATTCGTGGGGCTGGCCCTCGATTCATCGGGCCAAGAATCAGAACCGGCGGGGGCGACCGTCACGCTGCGTCCGCCCGATTGAAACCTTCCGGGCAAATGCCGTGGCCGAGCCGGGCCGCCCCGCGAGTGGATGGCCGACGCGGCCCACGCCGCGGCCCTGTCCGTTGTCCAGCAGGGCTTCCAGGTACGCGGCCGATACCTGGCACGTGGCCTGGATCTCGCGACGTTTCCTCAGCATCCGGGGCCAGCCGAGCAGCCCGGCCAGTTGGCCCCGAAGCCGGGCCCGGGCCGCCACGCCACGCCAGGCTTGCAGCGCGTCGCGGGCCACGGCCCACTGGGCGCCAAGCACCCGCCGCCAGTGCCTGCGCAGCAAGGTCCCCGGATAGTCCTTGGCAATGACCCACAGCGTATTCCGTCCGGTGTAATAGCTGGCGAGGGGGCCGCCGCCGGTGGCGCTGAGCTTGTGATAGACTACGGCCTGGGGCGTGTACCAGCACCGCCAGCCGGCCAGTTGCGCCCGCCAGTTGAGGTCCACGTCCTCGCAGTACATGAAAAAGGACTCGTCAAAGTACCCGATTTCGTCGAGCATCGCCCGGCGGTAGGCCACCGCGCCGCCGCAACCGCCAAAAATCCAGCCCGGCTCGTCGAACTGACCCTCGTCCTGCTGCCACACGCCCCGGTTGAACGGGATGCCGTCCAGGCCATAGCCGTCACCCGCCGAGTGGATGACGTCGCGGCGGTCGAATAGCAGCATCTTGGCCGCCGCCATGCCCGCCTCGGGATGGGCCTCCAGGGCCGCCACCAGCGCCTCGACGAAGCGGGGGTCGGCCTCGGTGTCGTTGTTCAGCGAGACGAGGATCTCGCCCCGGGCGGCGCCAAAGCCGGCGTTGTTGCCGCCGGTCAGCCCCAGGTTGCGCTCCAGGGCCAGCAGGCGCACCTCAGGATACTCCTCGGCCACCAGCGCCTGCGAGCCGTCGGTCGAGCCGTTGTCCACCAGGATGACTTTGAGGTGGGGATAGGTCTGCGCCCGCAGCGCGTCGAGACAGACGGGCAGGTGCTGGATGCCGTTCCAGTTGGGGATGACGACCGAGGCGAGCGGGTCAGCCAAAGTAGGCACCCAGCGCCTCCTCCCAGGGCCGCAGGGTGATGCCCAGCGCCGCACCGGTGAAATTCACCAGGGGCGCGTAGAGGGGCGGCGGCGCCGCCCGCTGCCAGTCGTGGGAGGTGATGGCCTGGACGGGCACGGTGCCGCGACCGGCCAGCTCCAGGATTTTGCGCGCCCACTCGTAGCGAGAGCAGGTGCCGCTGTTGGTGAAATGAAAGATGCCGAAATGCTCGGTCTCGATGAGCCGGGCAATGGCCTGGGCCAGGTCGGGGGCGTAGGTCGGCGCGCTTACCTCGTCGGCGACGACGCGCAGGCTGCCGTGCTTGTCGGCGGCGGCCACGATCTTGGTCACAAAGTTGTTCCCCCCTGGGGCATAGAGCCAGGCCGTGCGCACGATGTAGAATCGCCGAAGGAGCGTCCGCACGTAGAACTCGCCCGCCGCCTTGGACCGGGCGTAGACGCTCTGGGGCGAGGGCCGGTCCCACTCGTAGTAGGCGCGGCCCAGCTTGCCGTCAAAGACGTCGTTGGTGCTGACGTGGACCATGGCCGCGCCGCACTGCCCGCAGGCCAGGGCTACGTTCTGCGTGCCCAGGATGTTAACGCGAAAGGCCAACTCGGGGTCCCGCTCGCAGCCGTCCACGTCCGTCATGGCCGCGGCGTGGATGACCACGTCGGGCCGGAAGGCGACGATGGCGTCTTTGGTGCCTGCGGGGTCGGTGACGTCGTGCTCCGGCAGGTCCAGGCCCAAGATCTCGGCGCCGGACAGCGCTCGCTGCAACGCCGTACCGAGTTGCCCCTCGTGCCCCGTAATCACAAAACGCATCGCACGCCTCCTTTGGTCCTGGTCCACAAAGAGGGTGAGAGGTTAAACGATAAAATATCGTTTAACCTCTCACCACTAGTTCCTAGGGAACCCACGACAGCTTCTGGCTCACCGGGTCCAGGTAGGGATCGCCCGTGGCAATGATCTTTTGGACCGCACCGGACGTAATCTCCAGGACGTAGACGGCCCAGCCGCCCCCTCGGCTGGAGAGGAAGGCGATCCGCGTCCCATCGGGCGACCAGGTCGGCGCCACGTCGACCGCCGGCTCGTTGGTCAGCCGCGTCTCCTCGCCCGTCGCCACGTCAGCCAGGTACAGCTCCCAGTTGCCGGCGCGGGCCGAGACAAAGGCGATCTGGGCGCCGTCGGGCGACCAGGCCGGCGCCGTGTCGCTGGGATCGGTGGTCAGGCGGGCCGGTTCAAAGCCGCCGGCCTTCATCAGCCAGAGGCCGCAGTTGTCGCCCCGCTCGTCGCACCCCTGGTAGGCGATCAGATCGTCCTGGGGCGACCAGGCCGGCATCCGCCCAAAGGCCCATTCCTCGCCATCGGCCCGCCTAGCCTCCGCCGACACGGCATAGATGCGCCACTTGCGGTCGCCGTGCTTGTTCGAGGCAAAGACGATCTGCGAGCCGGCGGGCGACCAGGTCGGTGCTGTGTCTTCGACGTGGTCCGTCAGATCGCGCTGTTCGTTGGTCCGCAGATTCACGACACCCAGTCCCAGGTGCATGGGATCGTGGTTGTGAAAGGCCAACCGGTTGCCGTTGGGCGCAAAGGCCGGCTGGCCGGCGTTTTCCCGCAGCAGCCGGGCCGAACCCTGGGCCAGGTCCACGACAAAGATATCGTACCGTTGGCGGGCGGCGTCGTAGCTGGGAAAAGCAATCTGCCCCTCGCCCAGCGACGTCGGCGTGGCCTGGGGGGTGGCCGTTGCATCACCCGCCGCCTCGCCCGTGGGTCTGGACGTCGGCCGGGCTGTGGCCCTCGGCGTGGCGGTGGCGGTGGGCGCCTCGGCGGTGGCCTGGCACTGGATGCGCGCGTCGTCGCGGCGGTCCACGGTGGCTTCGCGGGGCAGCACCTCGACGGCGGCCGCGTATTCCTCGGCCGCGCGGCACCAATCGCCGTCGGCCACGTATTCGTCGGCCCGCAAAGTGTAGGCGTCGTGCAGCCGCATCTGCACGTCTTTGTAATCGGGCGCCAGGGCGTAGAGGCCCTTCAACGCCTGGATGGTTGCCGACCAGTCCTCGTCCCAGTTGCTCAGGGCCGCCGTGTAGAGGTTCAGCAGGTTGAGTTCGTCTTGCGCTTCTTTGTGTTCGGGGTCCAGGGCCAGAACCGCCTCAAAGTGGTCTGCCGCGTCGTCCATACGATCCTGCCGCACGGCGTTGAGCCCCAACTGGTAGTGGGCCGTGACCAGCATCGTCCCCACGTTCTCCCGCTCGAAATCGGCGTCCAGCCCGCGCAACTCCTCCAGCACGGCGACGGCCTGGACCAAGGTGCCCCCCTCGTAATGGGCTACCGCCTGCCGGTAGAGGAGTTCTGCCGCGTCCCGTCGCGTCTCGGAGGTGGGCGTCACCTGCGAGCGGGCCAGCTCCTTGGCCTCCAGCAAGCGCGAGCGCGCCTCGCGCAGGCCGGCGTCGTGGCGCAGGGCCAGCTCGAACTCGGCCACGGCCAGCTCATAGTCCTTGGCCTCCAGGTGCGCCAGGCCCAGCTCATAGTGCTCGCGGGCAATCTGCCGGTTTTCCAGCGTCCGGTCCTTGAGCCCATCGTAGACGCCCAGTCCGCCCAGCACCAGCACGTAGGCCAGCAGGAACACGACGGCCAGCGCGGCGACCAGCGACCAGAGCCAGACACGCGGACTCTTTTTCAACGCCTGCTTCTCTTCTTCTTCCAAGCCCTTTGCCGGGGGCAAGACCGCCGGCACGGGCAAAAACTCGTCGCCAGCCGGCGATTTCTCTTTCTTTCGAAACATTTCCCTCACCATTCTACCATTACCGTGAGTTTATCTCAGCACAAACTCGGCACCGTATTCGGCCGCAACGGCCCCATCCGGCGCCTGGAGGCGCAGGCGCAGGCGGCCCGAGCCGGGTGCGGCTGCCCCCAGCGGCACGGCCTCGCGCAGGGGCTGGCCCGGCACCAGGACGACGGACCGGCGCCAGATCTCGCCATCCTCCAAGAGCAATACGACGTCGCCCGACCAGGCCCGGGTCACGGCCACGGCCACGTGGGCCTGCCCAGCCCCGGCCGACAGGTTCAGCGCGGCGGTCCCATTGGCGTAGCGCAGGCCGCCCAGCCCGGCCACCGGATACCAGGTCTCGGTCCAGGCCAGGTGGCCGCCGGCCGGCAGGGTCACGCTGTCGTCAAAGGTGGGTGCCGGCCCGCCGTGGATCTCGACGTAGCTGGAACCGTCCGTCGTCCAGTTGTGGGCCGGGATGGGATCGGCCCAGCCGAAGGCAAAGACTTTGGCCCCCCGGGCCACCTCGGGCGGAAAGACGCGGACCAGGCCCTCGTCGCGGGCTCCGTCATAGACGGCGATGAAGGGCCCCTGGGCCGGGTCCTCGAAAAAGCCGAGCCAGCGGTTCCAATTGCCCAGCCGGCTGTAGTCGACGCCGCCGTGGACGGGCCACGACATCCGCTCGTTGTAGCCGGGCAGGTGCTCGTCGCCCCGGCTGTGGACGGTGACGGCCGTCACCGCGTCGGGCAGGACAAAGCGCAGGTCGGCCGAGGGGGCGTTGCCCGCGCCGGGGGCCAGCATGGCGTTGGTCCAATACTTGACCGCGTGGGGCGCGCCGGTGGGATTCTCCAGGCGGGGCCGGATGGTAAAGGCGCTCGCCCCCGCCGCCAGCCGCACGGTGACGGCGACCCGCGCCCGGTCCTGGGCCTCGGTGTCGCGCAGGGTGACGCTCACGCCGCTCTCATCCTGTTGGACGGTCAATTGCCAGGGACGGCCCCACTCGTAGCCGTGCTCCTCGACGGGAAAGCCCCACTCGATGCCGCCCGCCGCCAGCCAGCCCCCCTGCTGGGGCGGCCCCCAGGGGCTCGGCTTGAGCACCGGATTGCGGTAGGTCTCGCGGTGGCCGGTAGGTTTGTAGACGACCTCGTAGAGGCGGCCGCCCACCTCGGGCAGGAACGTCAGCTTCAGGTACTCGTTCTCGACGGTCACAGTGCGATAAACCACGTCGCGGGGCGCCGGGTTGGCGGCCTCGTAGGCGGCCCGGTCAAAGGCGGCGTACTCGATGTTGAGGCGCTCGTCGCGGGCCGGCGTGGTGTATTCGGCGTAGGGGAAGGTGGGAATGGTGACCTGGCCCTCGCGGACGGTGAGCGTCATCGGCTTCTCGCAATAGACGTCCTTGCCGG
>CAYLZO010000112.1:0-16415 GCA_964387775.1 uncultured Anaerolineaceae bacterium | reverse complement strand
GGGTTACACCAAATTCCAAACTGTTTTCAAGGGGTTTGTCTGAGGGGCCATCGCACGACCACCGCACATGTGCAGGCCTAAGCCAGCGCCTTGGCTGCCTGCAGTACTACCGGATCTCTGAAATCGGCCGGAAAGCCGTCGATCAGCAGGGCAATGTGCTCGCGCAACTGGGCTCTCAGGAATCTCCCGGTTTCTTCGTCCTCAGCAAGATTGGTCACGAGCACTTCAAAAACAGTGTTAATCTCTGAATGCTCGAGTTCGTGAGCCAGTTGATAGGCATCCTCCAGGTTGTCGATGGTCTGGAGGGTCGTGGAAATCGTCGTTTCAAGCCGCTGCGCCTCTTGAAGTACCTGAAAATCGAGAGGCGCACTCAGCCGATCAGGGTCTATGGTTTCTCGCACACGCCTTAGCCACTGGGCGTGGCCGGTTTCTGCGTCGGCATAGCGCCTCCAGAAATCGGCGACCTCGTCGAGATAGGCGAATTTTCTCGCCATCTCGCGGTAGAGCCGTTCGGCGGATTCCTCGGCCTCTATGGCTAGGTCGATGAGTTTGGCAATGGTTCGCTCTTTCATGCAATTACCTCGTTATTCTTCAGACGCCCGGCGAAGCGATCCGGATTCTTGCAGGTGCGCCACGAAATCAGCGTGCTCGGCAGAAGCCAGCCCCTCCTGCAACACGGCCAGCAGCGCCACCAGAGCCTGCCCTGAGCCTGTCGAAGGGTCGCCGGCCCAGAAGGCGTCGGGTTGCAGCCACAAGCCGGCAAAGACCCGGCTATGCAGCACGCCATTCTCGTCCGGCGCAAGCGTTTCGTAGACGTCTTCTTCGAGGGCAAACCAGTCGATGCGGCCCTCGTACATCTGGATGGCTACGTATTCCTGGACGCCGCTGCGGGCATAGATGCGCTTTTTGTCGTGCATGCTGGCGGCGACCTCGACGATCAGCTCGGGCGGTCCCTCCAGGTAGCCCTCCTCGCCGATGTGCGAGCGGCCGCCCAGGGCCGGGTCCAGCCGCAACAAGGCGTCGGGCTGCACTTCGTTCTCCAGGTCCAGGCGCACGGTCGCATTGTCGCCGATGCGGACACCGGGCGTGGCGACCACGTACCCTCCGAGCCAATTCATCACCCAGGCGTGCGGTTCACTGTGCAGTTCAAAGCGTGTCGGCGTGGGCACATGCACAACTCCTTCGACGAGTTCAGCCTTTTTGATTTCCGGGTGAGCTTTGTAGCGGCGCTCGAACTCGGCCCGTGACAGGCGGTCTCCCGGTCTCAGCGGCGGCGGACCTGTCCACAGCTCCGGGCGACGATGCGCCTCCCGCCGGGGCGGGCTCGCAGTCTGGACATCAAGGGTACTCACGCCAACACTTCCATTCACCATTCTCTATTCTCTATTCTCTATTCTCCATTCACCATCCCGATTATACCACAAATCCACAGGCCCGCCTACTCGTTGAACATGGCGCCCACCGAGATGCCCAGGTGGATGCGGCGGATGACCTCGGCCAGCAACCCGGCGACGGACAAGACGGTCAGGAACGGCCGGAGCGCCTGGCGTTTGTCGGAGTCGATGTAGACGGTGTTGGTGACGACCAGCTCCTTGAGTCGAGCGGCCTGCATGTTTTTGACGCCGTCAGGCGGCGAAAGCACGGCGTGGGTGGCGCAGGCATAGACGTCGCGGGCGCCCCGAGCGCGGATGTAATTCGCCGCCTGGGCGATGGTGCCCCCCGTGTCGATCTCGTCGTCAAAGATGATGGCGTTGCGGCCCTCGACGCTGCCGATGAGGTTGAGTTGGCGGATGCCGCCGCCATCGGGCTGGCGCCGCTTCTCGATGATGGCCAGGGGCAGGTCCAGATCCTCGGCAAAGTTGCGGGCGCGGCGGCTGGCGCCGATGTCGGGCGCGACGACCAGGGCATCGGGAATCCTCTTTTCCTGAAAATAGTCTACCAGGCAGTGGCGGGCCGTCAACTCGTCGCCGGGGATGTCGAAAAAGCCCTGGATCTGGCCGGCGTGCAGGTCGATGACCAGAAAACGATTGGCCCCCGCCACGCCGATGACGTCGGCCATGAGCCGGGCCGTAATCGGCACCCGGGGCTGATCCTTCTTGTCGGTGCGGCCGTAGGCAAAGTAGGGCACCACGGCCGTGATGCGCCCCGCCGAATCGCGCCGCAGGGTATCGATCAGCACCAGGAGCTCCAGGATGTTGTCGTTGACCGAAGCCGGCAGCCGCTCGTATTCATCCGGCCGAAGCTCGGCTGCCTCCTCCGGCGCGACGACGCACACACCCGCCCCGTGTTTGCGGTTGCGAACCCCGGCGCAGGTCGGCTGGATGAGAAAAACGTCTTTGCTGCGCACGCTCTCGTTCAACTTGGCAAAGACGTTTTCGTTGGCAAACTGGCGGATCGTCACCTGGCCCAGTGGCCTGTCCAGCTCGTCGGCGATCTCTTGGGCCAACCCCGGATTGGCCGTGCCACCAAAGATCGCCAGCGGGCCGTACAGGCCGTATTGCTCCCTTCGATCCCGCTGCTTGCTGATTTCCCGCACATCCATCTCGCTCTATCTCCCCTCAATCTGCCAGGAACTCGTCGCGCAAAATGCCCATCATCCATTCGTCGTGGTAGCGCTCATAGTGCGCGCAGCCGGGTTTTTGTTCCTCGGATCACGGCGCTCTCCCTTGTTCGATTTTGGGCCGCCCGCATTATACCACGCATGGGGACCCCCTTTCAAGTTCGAGCCCGTCCGCCACCAGGCGCCCGGCCAAGCGTGCCTGATCCAGCGCTTTTATTTGACACGGACGATCCTCTGTGCTACCATGGAATCGGAGTAAATTGGTCTATGTTAGGAGGTTTTTGAGTGACGAAAACAATTGCGGTGGCCGGCAAAGGCGGAACCGGCAAGACGACGATTTCCGCGCTGATCATCGATTATCTGACCAAAAACAAAGAGGGGCTGGTCCTGGCCATCGACGCCGACCCCAGCACGAACCTGAACCTGGCGCTGGGCGTGCCGCTCTTTGACACCGTGGGCGACGTCCGCGAAGAGACGGCCACGGCCGTCGGCGGCAGCCAGGCGATGGCCGGTATGAGCAAGTGGGACTATCTCGACCTGCGTATCCAGGAGTCGCTGACCGAGCAGACGGCCTTTGACCTGCTGGCCATGGGCCGGCCCGAAGGCCCCGGCTGCTACTGCGCGGCCAACAACATCCTGCGGACGTCGGTGGACCGGCTGTCGGCAGATTACGATTACGTGGTCATCGACAACGAGGCCGGCCTGGAGCACCTGAGCCGGCGCACGACACGGGACGTGGATCTGCTGCTCATCGTCTCCGACCCGACGATGCGCGGCATCGTCGCCGCCGGGCGTGTGGCCGAGCTGGTGGACGAGCTCGACACGGAGGTGGGCGAGATGCACCTCGTCGTCAACCGCGTGGTGGGCGAGACCCTGCCCGAGCCGCTGATGAAGGCCATCGAGGAGCAGGGGCTGACGCTGGCCGGCTTTATCCCCGCCGACCCCGCCGTGAACGAGCTCGACGCCTGGGGCAAGCCCATCGTCGAGCTGGCCGAGGAGACGCCCAGCCGCCGGGCGCTGGAGGCCATCCTGGCCTCGGTGGATGGCGTGTGAGAGGCAATCAGGAGGCGCCATGAGTACAAGCGTTGCCATTTCTGATACCACAGTTAGACACTTGGAGAGTATGCCAGACCAGGATCAAGACTTGGACACCAAGATCCAGCGCTTGATCGAGGCCGAATACCGTCGCGAACTGAGTCGTTATGGCTTCATAGACCGAAAGTTCCAGGAAAAGTACGGCATGACCTTTGAGATATTTGAGAAACAGGACATCGAGAGACAGCAGGGCTTTTCCTGGGAAGTTGAGTCTGATGCCATGGCCTGGGAGACGGCCGTCGATGGCCAGCGGACCATGAAGCGGAAGCTTCGCGCTTTGCTGGAAGCAGAGCATGGAACAGATTGACGGCTTGCTCATCCAAGCTCAGGATGCGCTGGGGCAGTATTGGTTCTTGGAAGAGTTCGTGGTGGCCGAGCGGACGGATACGACGATCACGGTTCATTTCCCCATTCGATCTGGACTGTTTGTTCAGGGATTCCTGAGTGAACGAAGTGGGCGCTTGAGTCTAGCTTTGGTGAGTAGTCGAGAACGGGTATACGGCTGGGATCGACGAGACGATGAGTGGCACTTGCATCCGTATGACGACGTCACGCGCCACGAGCCATTGAAGGAGGATGTCTCGATGTACACGCTGTTGCGATTTATGGCGCGAGTAGAGGAGATCCTTCTGGAAAACGAGCTGGTCTGACAAAATGCAAGCCATGAAAGAGGCGCTGCTCTACGAAAAGCTGGACGAGGGCCGGGTGCGCTGCCACCTGTGCGCCCACCGCTGCACCATCGCGCCGGGGCGCAAGGGCGTCTGCCTGGTCCGCGAGAATCGCGACGGGACCCTCTACACGCTGGTCTACGGCCTGCCACTGTCGCAGGCGGTGGACCCCATCGAAAAGAAGCCGCTCTTTCACTTTCATCCCGGCAGCACGGCCTTTTCCATCGCCACCGCCGGCTGCAACTTTCGCTGCCGCTTTTGCCAGAACGCCGACATCTCGCAGATGCCGCGCGACCGGGGCGAGCTCCGGGGCCGCCGCGCCTCCCCCGAGGAGGTGGTCCGGGCGGCGGCCCGCTACGGCCCGCGGTCCATCGCCTACACCTACACCGAGCCGACGATCTTTTTCGAGTACAGCTACGACATCGCCCGGCTGGCCCACGCCGAGGGCATCGCCAGCGTGTACGTGACCAACGGCTACATGACGCGCGAGATGCTGGACCTGTTCCAGGGCGTGGGCGACGGCCACGAGCCCTGGCTCGACGCGGCCAACGTGGACCTCAAGGCCTTTCGCGATGAGACCTACAAAAAGGTCTGTGGCGCCCGCCTCCAGCCGGTGCTCGATTCGCTCAAGACCATGAAAGAGCTGGACGTGTGGGTGGAGGTCACGACCCTGGTCGTGCCCGACCTGAACGACTCGGAGGGGGAGCTGGGCGACATCGCCCAATTCATCGCCGGCGAGCTGGGCGTCGAGACGCCGTGGCACGTCAGCCGTTTCCATCCCGATTACGAGATGCGCGACCGCGACTGGACCCCGGCGACCACGCTGCGCCGCGCCTACGAGCTGGGCCGCGAGGCCGGCCTGCGCTACGTTTACGTCGGCAATCTGCCCGGCGCCCACCTGGAGGACACGCTTTGCCCCGGCTGCGGCCAGGTCGCCATCGGCCGCCGGGGGTTTCGGGTGACGCAGCGCAACACGCGCGATGGCAAATGCGCCCACTGCGACACCCCCATCGACGGCGTCGGAATGTGAAAAGGCGGAATGCACAAGGCTCAAGGCACAATTTTCGTGGCTGCCCGCCACTCCTTAAGCCTTGAGCCTTGTGAATTGCCCCATGGGTGTCCTGCAGAGAATCCGGCAACTGGTGATTGACAGGCGCTACTACCTGTCTGCCCATGCTGAAGAAGAAATGTGGGCCGACGAGTTGGAGCGTTCAGATGTTGAACGATGCATTCTGCAAGGGCGAATCGAAAAGAGAATGACCAGAGACGTTCGGGGAACGCGGTACCGCATTGAGGGGCCGGCCGAGGATGGCCGTCTGCTCCACGTGATCTGTCGGTTCCACGAGGTCCGAGATCTGGTCGTCATTACCGTCTATGTCTTGGAGGTGGAATGATGATTTGCGAATTCTGTGGGAACGAGACTATCCACAAAAAGGTGCGCAAGATGCACTGGTTCCAGCGCCAACTCTACATCGTGGATGACGTAGAAGCCGAGGTTTGTCGGGAATGTGGCGAGCGTTACTATCACGCCACCACCCTGGATGCCATAGATCAACTGTTGGAATCGGGGCAACCCGTCGTCAAGGAACGACTCCGGGTGCAGGTGATTGGAATGCCGGCGTAAGGCCACGGATCCAGCCCCATCAGACCGTCGTCGGAATGTGAAAAGGCAGAAGGCACAAGGCTCAAGACAAAGTCTGTGGCTGCCCGCCGCTCCTTGTGCCTTGAGCCTTGTGAATTGTGAATTGTGAATTGCCCCATGCGTGTACTTTTTGTTGAGAAACAGATCGACTACGAGCCGCTGGGCCTGCTTTACCTGGCCAGTGTCTTGAAACGAGCCGGGCACGAGGTGCGCCTGGCCATCGCCGCCGACGAGGACCCGGTAGCCGTGGCCCAAGCCTGGCAGCCGGGCGTAGTGGGCTACAGCGTCTATACCGGCGCCCAGACCTACTACCGCGACCTCAACTTGCAGGTCAAGGCGGCTCTGCCTGACGTGGTCTCGATCTTTGGCGGGCCGCACCCCACTTACTTTCCCGAGTTTATCGAGGAGCCCGGCGTCGACGCGGTCTGCATCGGCGAGGCCGAGGGTGCCATCCTCGACCTGGTCGAGGCGGTGGAGGCGGGGCGGCCCCTCACGGGCATCGAGAATTGGTGGTTCAAGCGGGACGGCTCGACGGGGTTCACTGCAAACATCGAGCACAACCCGGTCCGCCCGGCGGAGGACGACCTGGACGTGCTGCCTTTCCCCGACCGCGAGTTGCTCTTTGACAAAGACGCCTTCATCCGGCAGAGCGGCATCAAGCATTTCATCACCAGCCGGGGCTGCCCCTACGACTGCACCTACTGCTTCAACCACGCCCTGGCCGAGGTCTATCGCGGCAAGGGCAAGCGCCTGCGGCAGATGAGCGTCGGTAAAGTCATCGAAGAAGTGTGCTGGGTGCAGGACCGCTACCCCATGCAGTTCGTCGTCTTTCTCGACGACCTCTTTATCGTCTTTGAGGACTGGCTGCGGGAGCTGGCCGAGCGCTTCCCCCGGGAGGTGGGCCTGCCCTTCTTTTGCAACGTGCGGGCCAACCTGGTCACCCCGGCCAAGATAGAGCTCTTGAAACAAGCCGGCTGCGCCAGCGTGGGCATGGGGCTGGAGACGGGCAACCCCGAGCTGCGCAACCAGGTCTTGAAGCGCAACCTATCGGACGCGCAGATCGTCGAGGCGGCGCGCCTGATCCGCGCGGCGGGCATCGAGCTGCTGACGACCAACATGCTGGGCCTGCCCGGCGGCAGCCTGGCCCTCGATTTCGAGACGCTGGCCCTGAACCACGCCTGCCGGCCGGCCTACGCCAACGCCTTTCTCTACCAGCCCTACCCCCGCACCGAGCTGGGCGAGTACGCCCGCGAGAACGGATTCGTGGAGGGTTCCCTCGACGAGATCGATACCTCGGCCTGGGAGCGGTCGGTGCTGCGCTTCTCGTCGGCGGCGGAAAAGCGCCAGATCGAGAACCTCAACAAGCTCTTTGCCCTGGCCGTCGAGTGGCCCTGGCTGGCCGGCCTGGTGCGGCGCCTCATCAAGCTGCCGCCCAACCCCCTCTTTCGCCTGGCCTACAAGCTGTGGAAGGGCTGGGCCATCAAGAACCGCATCCACCCCTACCGCCCCTCGACCCGCGAATTCGTGGCGACGGTGCGGCGCTTTATGCGCTTCGACTGAGCCGGGCGAAAACTCCCTGCTTGGACCGAATCGTGCTTGCGGCGATGGCTTTCCCATACTATGATGACGCCACGCCGGTTTGCTACCGGACACTTTTATAGTTGCCGGGAGGAACAGCCGCGGATCGACAGAAATGCGCGGATTTTTCAAAGCAGGAGAGTTCTGCATAAAAAACCTAGCCAAGCGCGGGCAGTGACCTGCGCCAACTGAAAACTTGGAGAATGGACACATCTCCGGCACAATAGGTTTGCTATAACCAAAGCAACCGGAGGTGTGTCCACCATGAGTGTATCACAAACGGCGTCCCATCACAACGTTCCACTCAGAGTTTGAGTGAGCAAGAAAGGGGGGGGCTGCTATCAACCATTCCAGAGTCGTTGGTGAGTCAAGCCCGCGTGCGTGTGGTGCACGCCTTGCCCGATGCCCCGGCCGTCGACGTGTGGGTCGATGGCTCCGTAGCCTTTAGCAACGCGCCCTTCCAGGACATCACCGACTATGCGGGCCTGGATGCGGGCGCCTACAACGTCCAGGTCACGCCCACCGGCGCCACCGAACCCGTCGTCATCGACGCCGACCTCGATCTGACGGCCGGCACCGACTATACGGTCGTCGCCGTGGGGATGTTGGCCAACATCGAGCCCCTGGTGCTGGTGGACAACAACAGCGCCCCGGCAGCCGGCAAGGCCCACGTCCGCTTCGTCCATGCCTCGCCCGATGCCCCGGCCGTTGACATCGCCATGACCGGCGGGCCGGTGCTCTTCTCGAACGTCCCCTTCAAGGGCGTGGGTGACTACCTGCCGGTGGACGCCGGCACCTATGACCTCAAAGCCCGCGTCGCCGGGACCGACACCGTGGCCCTGAGCGTTCCGGGCGTGGCCCTGGCCGACGGCAACGTCTACACCATCTTTGCCATGGGCCTGGTCGAGGGCCAGCCGGCCCTGACGGCCGTGCCCAGCCTGGACGCCAGCAGCCCGACCGTCCTGCCGACGACCGGCGGTGAGCGCCTGATGGGCTTTTACCTGGCGGCCATCCTGGGCCTCGGTTTGGTCCTGGTGGCCGGTGGCCTCGCCCTGCGCTCGCGTGCGGTCCGGCTCGTCGCCAAATAGATCCGCGCCCGAATCCCTGACAAAGCCCGGCCCTCGAAGCAAGGGGGCCGGGCTTTTTTAAAGGCGGCGGGGCCGGTTGTCAGCCCATCGATTTTGCGCTATAATGCAGGCGCTATGGCCCTACGAGACCTGGTCATCCGCAGCCAACTCATCCCGCCCCGGCAGCGCCGGGGGATGCTGCGCCGCCCGCGCCTGGAGGCGCGCCTGGCCGAGGCCCTCGACTATCCCCTGACCCTGGTCCAGGCCGGTACCGGCTATGGCAAGAGCACGGCCCTGGCCGCCCTGGCCGACCACGTGGACGAATTCTACTGGTACACCATCACCGAGCCCGACCGCGACCCCCTGCTTTTCCTGGCCCACCTGGTCTGCGCCTTCGAGCGGGACGACTCGGACTGCGAAGTGCCGCCGAGTAGGCGGTGGTGCGATCCGGTCTTTTCCGCGCTGGAGGACGCCGGCGGGCGGGTGACGCCCGCCCTGCTGACGCCCCTGCTCAACACCCTGACCCGGGCGCTGGACGCCGAGGCCGTGCTGGTGCTGGACGATTATCACCTGGTGGCCGACGTGCTCGGCATTGCGGCCCTGGTCGAGCGGCTGGTCGATTACGCGCCGCCGCGCCTGCACGTCGTGCTCTCCACGCGCTACCGGCCGCCCCTGCCGTCGCTGACCCGCTGGTTGGCCAAGGGCCAGTTGCTGACCCTGACGCGCGACGACCTGGCCTTCACCGGCGCCGAGATCGAGGCCCTCTTTGGCGACGAGTACGGCCATCCCCTCTCACCCGAGCAGGCCCGGGCCCTGGCCGCCGAGACCGAGGGCTGGATCATCGCCCTGCAGATGGTCTGGCAGGGCTTGCAGAGCGGCGCCGTCTCCGGCCTGGACGCCATCCTGGGCCGCCTGCCGGCCACGCTCGACACCCTCTTTGACTACCTGGCCCAGGAGGTGCTGGCCCGCCAGCCGCCCAACGTGCAGCGCTTCCTGCTGGCCACGGCCGTGCTGCGCCAGATGGACGGCCCGGCTTGCGACCACCTGCTCGGCGTCGAGGGCAGCGTCGAGGGGCTGCGCGAGCTGCACGAGAGCGGCCTGTTCGTCGTGTCGCTGGGCGACGACGTCTATCGCTACCACCGCCTCTTTCACGATTTTCTGCGGGCGCAGCTGGCCCAAACGCCGGCATTGCGCCGGGGCCTCCACTGCCAGGCGGCCGCCTTCTTCCGGCGGACGGGCCACCCCGAGGAGACGGTCTACCACCTGCTGGAAGCGGGCGAGCACCCCGAGGCGGCGGCCCTCGTGGCCGAGATCGGGCCGGGGCTGGTGGCCCAGGGCCGTTTCGACAGCCTCTGCGCCTGGATCGACCGGCTGCCGGCCGACGTCCGGGCCCAGCACCCGGCCCTCGGCCTGCTGCTGGGCGACGTCTTGCGCTTGCGCGCCCGCTTCGACGAGGCCCTGGCCCACTACCGGGCCGCCGAGGGCCGCTACGCCGACCGGGGCGACCGCCTGGGCCGCAGCCGGGCGCTGCGCGGCCAGGCCCAGGTCTACCTCGACACGGTCCGCCCGCTGAAAGCCGACAGCCTTCTGGAGGAGGCGCTGCGCCTCCTGGAGCCGGAAGAATTTCGCCACGAGACCGCCGCCCTGCTCGACAAGCTGGCCGAGAACAAGCTCAACTTGGGCCATCCCGACCAGGCCCAAGCCCTGCACCACGAGGCCCGCCTGCTGCGCGCCGAGACCGACCCCGGCGACGTCTATCTCGAAGCGCGGGCCATGGTCCGCACCGGGCGGCTGGCCGAGGCCCGGCGCCTGCTGGAACGCCGCGCCGAAGAGGAGCGCCAGGCCGCCGAGTCGCGCCCCCAGCGCTTCCACCGCGAGACGCTGCTGCTCCTGTCGCTGGTCCACAGCCTGCGGGGCGCCGCCGGCGCGGCAGAGCGGACCGCCCAGGAGGGGATCGCCGTCGGCCGGCGGCTGAACTCGGCCTTTGTCGAAGCGGTGGGCGACATCCGGCTGGGGCACGCGCTGCAACTGCGCGAAACGCGGCCCTGGGACGAAATCGGGGAGCAGGGAATCGGAGAATCGGGGAGCAGGGGCGAGGCGGAGGCGCACTATCGGCGGGCCATTGAGCAGATCCGCGCCTTCAAGGTGATGCGCACCCAGGTCGAGCCGCTGTGGGGCCTGTGCCGGGCCTGCGGCTACGGCGGCGACCTGGCCGCCGCCGAGCGCTACGCCGGGCAGGCCCTGGAGATTGCCGAGCGGGCGGGCGACGAGTGGATCCGGCACCTGGTCCAGGTGACGCTGGGCGCGGGCTATGCCCTGGCCGGGCGGGCGGAAGATGCCGCGTCCTGGCTCTCGGACGCGGCGGCGGGGTTCTCCCAGGTGGGCGACCCGCTCGGCTGCTCGACGGCGCTGCTCTGGCTGGCGCTGGCCGCCTGGGGGCAGGACGACCCCGATGCGGCGGCCGGGCACCTGGCCGACCTGCTGCCCCTGGCCCGCCGGCAGGGCTACGGCTGGCTGCTCACGCGGTGCACCTTCCTCGGGCTGCCCGGCGGCCAGGCGGCAGTGCCCTTGCTTCTCGAAGCGCGGCGGCGGGATATCGAGGCCGATTTTGTGGGGCGGCTGCTGGCGGGGCTGGGCCTGGGCGAGATCGACTACCATCCCGGCTATGGGCTGGCGGTGCGCACGCTGGGCCGCTTTTCCGTGTGGCACGGCGGCGAGCCGGTGGCCGCCGGCGACTGGCAGCGGGAAAAGGCCCGCCAGGTCTTTCAGCTCCTGCTCACCTATCGCGGCCAGTGGTTCTACCGCGAGCAGATCGTCGACCAGCTCTGGCCCGAGCTGTCGCCCGACGCCGCCGAGCGCGACTTTAAAGTGGCGCTCAACGCTCTGAACAAGGCGCTGGAGCCGGACCGCCCGCGAGGCGCGCAGCCCTTCTTTGTCGTGCGGCGGGGCAGCGTCTACGGCCTCAACCCGGCGGCGCACGTCGTCGTGGACGTGGACGACTTTCAGCGGCTGGCCGCCTCGGATGAAGCGGACTCGTTGCGGGGGGCGCTGGCCCTCTACGCCGACGACTATTTGCCCGAGAGCCTGTACGAGGACTGGTCGGCCGCCGAGCGGCAGCGACTGCGGCACCTCTACCTGACCACGGCCGAGCGCCTGGCCCGCCACCTGCTCCAAGCCGAGGCGTGGGCGGAGGCCATCGAGGTGTGCCAGGCGATCCTGGCCCGCGACAACTGCTGGGAGGCGGCCTATCGCCTGTTGATGCAGGTCTACGCCGCCCAGGGCAATCTCACCCAACTCCACAGTACCTATCAGCGCTGCGCCGCGACGCTCGAAGAGGAGCTGGGCGTCGAGCCGTCGCCGGCGACGCAGGCGCTATTCGACAAGCTCTCTTGAACGGATATTGGGTGTTGGATATTGGATATTGGATATTGGATATTGGTCTCATCCAGCCCGTATCCAATACCCAATATCCAATATCCAGGTTGTAACCCCCCTGTAACTCCCTCGTAACACCCCTCTGCTACAATAGCCTCAACAACCAAAATCACCCTGGAGGGAAAAATGTCTGAAGAAAAGAGCTTTTTTGAGAAAAACATGGACATGTGGGAGCGCTGGACCAGCAGCTACATGGACACGATGGCTACGGCCATGGAAAAGACCATGGAGCAGTCGGCGGCGTTGCGCAAGCAGGTGGACAAGGCCGTCGCCACGGCGGTGGGCACGCAGATGGACGCCACGCTGACCGCCATCCGCGGGCTGGAGAAGCAGGTCGAGACGCTGGCGGGCAAGATCGACGAGTTGTTGGCGGAGGACGACTAGCGTTCGGGTATCGGGTATCAGGTACCAGGTATCAGGGAATCGGGGCGGCCCCGGTTGCCCGATACCCGATACCTGATTCCCGTTTCCCCGATTGGAGACAATCATGACCGTAGACTCGCAGGGCGCGACAGCCTGGTCAGAGACGCTCAAGCTGGCCAACGGCTGGATGGCGGGCGTGGCCAGGACGCAGGAGGCGACGCTGACGGCGGCGACGCGCCACCTGGAATTGATGACCAACAGCTACGCCCGCCTGTGGGGGGCCGAGACCGAGGACGTGGTGCCCGCCGACCGGCGCTTCCGCGACGAGAGTTGGCGCGAAAACCCGGCCTTTGACGTGTTGAAGCAGCTCTATCTCATCACCGGGCAGTGGCTGGTGGAGATGACCGACGGCCTGGAGGAGATCCACCCCGACCTGCACAAGCGGGCCAAGTTCTGGACGCAGCAGGCGGTGGACGCGGCCAGCCCCTCAAACTTGATCGCGACCAATCCCGAGGTGCTGCAAGAGATCGTGCGCACCGGCGGGTCGAACCTGGTGGACGGTTTTGAGAACCTGGTGGCCGACCTGCAAAAGGGCCGCATCAGCATGGTGCCCGACGGCGCGTTCGAGGTGGGCAAAGACCTGGCGGTGACGCCGGGCAAGGTCGTCTACCGCAACCCCCTCATCGAGCTGATCCAGTATGAGCCGAGCACCGAGCAGGTGCGCGCCGTGCCGCTGCTGTCCATCCCGCCCTGGATCAACAAGTACTACGTCATGGACATGCGGCCCGAGAACTCGATGTACAAGTACCTGGTGGACGCCGGCTTTACGCTCTTTACGATAAGCTGGAAGAACCCCGACGCGTCGGTGCTCGACCTGGAGTGGGCCGATTACATGGAGATGGGCATCCTGGAGGCGCTGCGGGCCGTCAAGGCCATCACCGGCTCGGAGCGGGTGAACACCATCGGCTACTGCCTGGGCGGCATCGTCGCGCAGGTGACGCTGGCCTACCTGGCCGCCCGGGGCGAGGCCTGGATCGCCGAGCAGGGCCTGCCCCAGGTCGGCGCGGCGTCCTTTTTCACCACCCACCAGGATTTCAGCGACGTGGGCGACGTGGACGTCTTTCTCAGCGAGCCGGAGGTGCGGCTGCTGGAGCTGCTCATGGACGCCAGCGGCGGCTACCTCGACGGCAAAAATATGGCCGCGACGTTCAACATGCTGCGGGCCAACGACCTGTTGTGGCATTACGTGGTCCACAACTACCTGCTGGGCCAGACGCCGCCGGCCTTTGACCTGCTCTACTGGAACAGCGACGGGACGCGGGTGCCGGGCAAGGTCCACTCCTTCCTGCTGCGCGAGATGTTCCTGGCGAACAAGCTCAAAGAGCCGGACGGCATCGAGATCCGGGGCGTGGGTATCGACACGCGGCGGATCACCATCCCGGCCTACGCCGTGGCCGGCGAGAGCGACCACATCGTGCCCTGGCGCGGCGCGTCGACGATCCGGCAGTTGATGGGCGGGCCGGTGCGCTTTGTCCTGGCCGAGAGCGGCCACATTGCCGGCGTCATCAACCACCCCGACCGGAAAAAGCGCGGCTACTGGGTGACCGAGGAGATAGAGACGGGAGACAGAGATAGAGAGGTTGATCCGGACGAGTGGCTGGCGGGGGCGACGAAACACGAGGGGAGTTGGTGGGTGGATTGGGTGCCCTGGCTGGAGTCGCACACCGGTGATCTGGTCGAGCCGCCGCCCATGGGGGGCGACGACTACCCACCCATCATGGACGCGCCGGGCACCTACGTTCTGGAGCGCTAGCAAGACCTTTAGGGTTTCCGAAACCCTAAAGGTCTGAGGGGAGTTGAGATGGGCGAGAAGGACGAGAAAGAACAAGCGGGCGACCCCTTCGCGCAGATGGTCCAGTTCTACGACGACTGGACCAAGACTTGGGCGGGCGCGGCCAGCGAGATGGCGTCGAGCAAGCGCTTTGCCGACTCGATGGCCCAGCAGTTGGAGAGCACGCTGAGCACGACCCAGTTGCTGCGCCGCCAGATGAGCGAGATCATGGAGCAGTCGCTCCAGCAGATGAACATGCCGACCCGCAACCAGGTGCTCGACCTCGCCGACCGGCTGACGAACGTCGAGATGCGGCTGGACGACATGGAAGCTAAACTAGACGAGGTATTGGACCTGTTGAAAGCCAAACAGTGATTGGACATTGGGTACTGGATATTTTTCCAGAGGCTGCAATATCCAATATCTGGTTTTGTGAAAGGGTCGAACCGTGTCGGTGCCCACATTTCCGAGAGAGAGTCTGAAGGGTCTCACGCCTGAGGAGATCGCGGCGGCGCAGGCGCGCTACGCCGAGGCGGTCCAGGTCGTCGTGGACTCGCTGGACGTGCCGGTGGGGCTGACCCCCAAAGACGTGGTCTGGACGCTCAACAAGGCCAAGCTCTACCGCTACAAGCCGGCCCGGCCGCCCGAGGAGCGCCACCCCGTCCCGTTGCTGCTGGTCTACGCCCTGATCAACAAGCCCTTCATCTTTGACCTGGCGCCCGGCCGCAGTTTCGTCGAGTACATGGTCGACCAGGGGTTCGACGTGTACCTGCTCGACTGGGGCGCGCCGGGGCCGGAGGACCGGGGCATCACCTTTGACGATTACGCCACCGAGTACCTGACCCGTGCCGTGCGCAAGGTGGTTCGCACCTCCGGCGCGGACGAGATCTCAATGCTGGGCTACTGCCTGGGCGCGACGCTGGCCGTGGTGTACGCCGGGCGCTACGCCGACGCGCCGATCCGCAACCTCATCCTGCTCACCGCGCCCCTCGACTTTTCCCATGCGCCCGAGGGCTCGATGGCCATGTGGCTGGAGGAGGAGCGCCTCGACGTGGACCGCGTGCTCGGCGCCTTTGGCAACGTGCCCGGCGAGCTGATCCGCCTGTGGGCCAAGCTGCTCAAGCCGGTGGAGAATTTCGTCGGCGCCTACGTCAACGTCTGGAAGAACCTGGACGACGAGCAGGCGGTGCGCGGCTGGCAGGCCATCAACCGCTGGGTGGAGGACGTCATCCCCTTTGCCGGCGCCGCCTTTCGCCAGTTTGTGGAAGAGTACGTGCGGGGCAACGAGCTGATCCAGGGCCGGCACGAAGTGGCCGGCCGGCCGGTGGACCTGTCCAACATCCGCGCCCCGCTGCTCAACATCGTGGCCAAGTACGACCACATCGTCGCCCAATCGCAGTCGGAGAGCATCATGGAGCGTGTCTCCAGCGAGGACAAGGAGCTGCGCATCATCCCATCGACTCACGTGGGCATCATGGCCAGCAGCCGGGCGCGCTACAAGCTCTGGCCTGAGGTCGTCGAGTGGCTGGCGCCGCGCTCTGCACGGGATAGAGATAGAGACGAGAGATAGAGAGTGGGTCTCTCTATCTCTATCTCTATCTCGGGTCTCTATCATGTTCAACAAAGTACTCATTGCCAACCGAGGGGAGATTGCCGTCCGCATCCTGCGCGCCTGCCGCGAGTTGGGCGTGCGAACCGTGGCCGTCTATTCCGAGGCGGACCGGCGGGCGCTGCACGTGCGCTACGCCGACGAGGCCTACCCTATTGGCCCGGCGCTGGCCAGCCAGAGCTACCTGCGTATCGACCGCATCCTCGACGCGGCGCGGGCCGCTGGTGCGGAGGCCGTGCATCCCGGCTACGGCTTTTTGGCCGAGAACGCCGGGTTCGCGGCGGCCTGCGCCGGGGCGGGCCTGACCTTCGTCGGCCCGCCGGCGGAGGCCATCGCCGCCATGGGCGACAAGGTCGAGGCCCGGCGGCGGATGCGGGCGACGGGCGTGCCGGTGGTGCCGGGGACGGATATGGACGCGGATCTTTCGGATGAGCGGATCTTGGCCGAGGCCGGGCGCGTCGGGTTTCCGCTGTTTGTCAAGGCGGCGGCGGGCGGCGGGGGCAAGGGCATGCGCCGGGTCGAAAGCGCCGAGCAGGTCGTCGCTGAGCGGCCCCTCGGCTCCGCCGT
>CAYLZO010000111.1:0-16422 GCA_964387775.1 uncultured Anaerolineaceae bacterium | reverse complement strand
CAGGCCGGGCCGGGCGAGCTGGTGTTCGTCATCTATAGCCGCGAGGCGGCGCTGGCCCTGGAAGAGTGGTTCGTGCCGGTGGACCTGGCCATCACCGGCATCGTCGACGAGGCGGACGTGGTCTGATGTACATCGGGCGAGTGAGCGGCACGGTGGTGGCAACCATCAAGAACGAGCTGTTCGAGGGGCGCAAGCTGCTGGTGGTCGACAAGCTGGACCTCGACGGCCAGCCCACGGCCAAGTACGACATCGCCGTGGACAGGGTCCAGGCGGGCGTGGGCGACCGGGTGCTGGTGCTGGACGAGGGCAACTCGGCGCGGCAGATCGTAGACCGCGAGCCGTTGGGCGCCATCCGGGCCGTCATCGTGGGCATCGTGGATGAGGTTGTGCGGGCAGGGGACGGCGGCCTTGATCTTTGACGCCGACCTGCGCACCACGGCGATGGGCATCCTGCCCCACACCGACGTGGACGCCGCCCTGGCCCTGGCCCTGAGTGTAGACGTCCCCTTCTGGCCCCAACTGCCCCGCCTCAGCTTCTATGAGGACATGTACGCCCAGGCCTCCGAGGGCTTTCCGGGCATCGAGCTAGACCTGGAGAACGAGCGGGTCGTGTTCGACACGGCGCGCTTTTACGACGAGCTGTTGGACTATGCCGAGGCCAGCCAGGACCCGGCCTATTTTTCCCTGTCGCCCGCCTACTCGACGGTCTATCACCGCTTCCTGGCGCTGGACCTGCGGGATCGGGTGAGCATCCGGGGGCAGATGATTGGCCCCATCAGCTTTGGCCTCAAGGTGGCCGACGAGGACCGCAAGCCGATCATCTACAACGAGGACGTCAAGGCCATTCTGCTCGAATTCCTGGCGGGCAAGATCAACCGCCAACTGGCCGAGCTCCAGGCCGTGCACCCCCAGGCCTTCGTCTGGCTGGACGATCCGGGCCTGGAATTTGTCTTTTCCAGCCTGTCGGGCTATACTGACTTGATGGCGCGGGAGGACCTGGCCGAGTTCCTGGCCGGCCTGCAAGGGCTGAAGGGCCTGCACCTGTGCGGCAATCCCGACTGGGATTTCCTGCTGACGGCCGGCCTGGATCTGCTGTCCTTCGATGCTTACGCCCGAGGCGACCTATTTGTGCGCTATGCCGCAGAGATCGGCCGCTTTTTGGATCGGGGCGGGGTGGTGAGCTGGGGCATCGTGCCCACGGCCAGCGCCGACCTGGCGCCCGAGACAGTGGCCTCGCTGGCGGACCGGCTGGAGGGCCTGTGGGATCACCTGGCGGCCCGGGGCCTGGATCGGGCGCGGATCGTGCGCCAGGGGCTGCTGGCCCCGGCGACGTGCTGCCTGGTCAACCGCGACGGCGCCGAAACGGTGGAGCGGGCGTTTTCGATCTTGCAGGCAGTGTCAGAGACGCTGCGCGAGCGATACGGATTGTACTGAGCGATGGCCTACCGTGAGACGGCAGGACGCAAGCGCGTCACCGAGCACGAACTGCGGCAAGAGATGGTCCGCGTCGGGCGGCTGATGTGGGAGCGGGGCTACGTGGCCGCCACCGACGGGAATCTGTCGGCGCGGCTGGGCCGCGACCGGCTGCTGGTCACGCCCAGCGGGGTGAGCAAGGGCTTTTTGTCCGAGCGCGACCTGGTCGTCATCCGGCCCGATGGCGAACCGCTGGGCGGCTACCAGGGCCGCGGCGGGCGGCCTTCGTCGGAGATCTTGATGCACCTGGAGGTCTATGACCGGCGGCCCGACGTGGCGGCGGTGGTCCACGCCCACCCGCCGCTGGCGACGGCTTTCAGCATCGCCGGGGTGACGCTGGCGCGCTGCGTGCTGCCCGAGGTGATCGTCACGCTGGGGGGCATCCCCACGGCCGAGTATGCCACGCCGGGCACGACGGAGGTGCCGGACAGCATCCGCCGGGCCATCCGCGACTACGACGCCGTGGTGCTGGCCCATCACGGCGCGCTGACGGTGGGCGAGACGCTGTGGGACGCCTACCTGCGCCTGGAAAAAGTAGAGCACACGGCCGAGATCACACTCGCGGCGCAGCAGTTGGGCCGGGTCAACACCCTCTCGCCCGAGGCGGTGGACAAGCTGGCGGCCATGCGCCGTGATGCGCTGCAACGCCAGGGGCGGGACTTGTGCGAGGGCTGCTCGGTCTGCGTGCTGGGCGACGAGTACCTGGTTGCGCGGGAATAAACCAGCCTGGCGGAGGTCTGGATGGGCCAGTGGCCCATCCAGACCTCCGCCAGGCTCAATACCTACGAGGAGACAAAGGGGATTATGAAAGGATTGATTTTAAGCGGGGGCAAGGGAACGCGCCTCTATCCGATCACGTACACCAGCGCCAAGCAGTTGGTGCCGGTGGCCAACAAGCCGGTCCTGTTCCGCGTTATCGAGGCCATTCGCGACGCGGGCATCAAAGACATCGGCATCGTCGTCGGCGACACGGCGCCCGAGATCAAGGAGGCGGTGGGGCAGGGGCGGCGCTGGGGCGTCAAGATCACGTACATCCACCAGGACCAGCCGCTGGGCCTGGCCCACGCCGTCAAGGTCAGCAAGGACTTTCTCGGCGACGAGCGGTTCGTCATGTTCCTGGGCGACAACGTCATCGAGGGCGGCATCTCGGGCCTGATCCGCGAGTTTGAGCAGAGCGATTACGACAGCCAGATCGTGCTCACGCCGGTGGACCAGCCGGAGCGCTACGGCGTCGCCGAGCTGGACCCCGATACGCGGCGCATCATCCGCCTGGTGGAAAAGCCGCCCGATCCGCCCAGCAACCTGATCCTGGTCGGCATCTATATGTTCAACGAACATATCTGGGAGGCAGTGGACGCCATCCAGCCCTCGTGGCGCGGCGAGCTAGAGATCACGGACGCCATCCAGTATCTGGTGGACGAGGGCTACAACGTCCATCCCTACATCCATCGCGGCTGGTGGATCGACACCGGCGAGCCGGGCGAGATGCTGGAGGCCAACGACCTGGTGCTGGACGAGATCGAGCCCTGCATCGAGGGCTACGTGGACCGCGACTCGGACGTCAATGGCAAGGTGACCATCGAAAAGGGCGCGGAGATCATCAATAGCCGCATCCGGGGGCCGGCCATCATCGGCCAGGATACGCGCATCGTCAACTCGTACGTGGGGCCGTTCACGTCGATCTATCACCACGTGCACATCGAAAGCAGCGAGATCGAGCACAGCATTGTGCTGGAGCACAGCCGGATCGTCGAGATTCCGTACCGCATCGAGGACAGCTTGATCGGGCGGAACGCGGTCATTACCCGGTCGCCCATCAAGCCCAAGGCGCTCAAGATGACGCTGGGCGACCACAGTCACGTGGGGGTTTTGTAGCGTATTGCGTATTCCGTATTGCGTGTCCGTGCTTACGCAATACGGAATACGAATCAGGTTAGAGTAATGCAAATGAAGACGAGTCTGATCTACCCCGGCATCGCCGGGTATGGATTCGAGAGCCTGGGCCGGGGCATGGAGGCCGGCTGGGTGAGCCACGGCCTGGCCCACCTGTCCAGCGCGACCAAGGCCCAGGGCTTTGAGATCGACCTGATCGACCTGCGGGCGCTGTCGGGCTGGGAGGCGTTCCGCGAGGAGTTATTACGCCGGCGGCCCGACGTGGCGGCGTTGACGATGATGAGCGTCGATTACAACCCGGCCACCGAGGCGGCGCGCCTGGTCAAAGAGACGCTGCCCGAGACGGTCGTCGTGGTCGGCGGGCCGCACCCGACGATCATGGTCGAGGAGGTGGCCGGGATCCCGCACTTTGACTACATCGTCACGCGGGAGGGCGAGGTGACGTTCCCCTGGCTGCTGGGCGAGCTGCAGGCCGGCCGCCGCCCCGAGAGCCGCGTCCTGGAAGGCGAGATGCCCGACCTGGGCGCGCTGCCCTTCCCCGACCGGGCGCTCTTTTTGGACGAGTGGCGCAAGTACGGCTACGAGCTCGATTCGCCCGAGGTGCCCTTTGTGCCCGACCTGCCGGCGCCCTTTTTGACCATCATCGCCGGGCGGGGGTGCAAGTACAACTGCAACTTTTGCCAGCCCGCCGAGCGGATGATTTTCGGGCGGCAGGTGCGCAAGCGAAGCCCGGCCAACATCGTCGCCGAGCTGAAGCAACTGCGCGACGAGTACGACTTTGCCAGTTTCATGTTCCACGACGACTGCCTGACCGAGAACCGCGAGTGGGTGCTCGAATTCTGCGACCTGTACGAGGCCGAGGGTTTCAGCCAGCCCTTCTTCTGCCAGAGCCGGGCCGACCTCCTGGTCAAGAACGAGGACATGGTGCAGCGCATGGCCGAGGTGGGACTGAAGGGCTATTTCATCGGCTTTGAGAGCGGCAACGACCGCGTGCTCAGATTCTTGCGCAAGGGCACCAAGCGGGAGACGAACCTGGCGGCGGCCCGCGTCTGCCGCAAGCACGGCGTCAAGATCTGGGCCAACTATATGCTGGGCCTGCCCACCGAGACGAAGGAGGAGGTGCGGGATACGATCTCGATGCTGAAAGAGATCGACCCCGACTGGTACAGCCCGGCTTTTTACACGCCCCATCCCGGCAGCGACCTGTACGATTACTGCGTCGAGCACGGCCTGAGTCTCATCACGAGCCACGACCAGTACCGGCGCAATCCGTGGGACGTCAAGGTCAAGGGCCAGGACCCCGAGTTTTTGCAGTGGGCGCTGAAGGAGAGCCAAAAGCGGAAACCACTCAACGCGGCGCGGCGGCGGGCGCGCTACCTGTGGGGCCGCTACGCCCGGCCGGACAAGGTGCTGCGGCGGGTGCGGGAAATGGTTTCAGGATGAGGTCTCTTTGCTCCTGGAGGACCATCAACAACGCCTAGCCCCCGCAGGAGACAATCGGGCATGACCAGAAATCTTGGGAGGGGCAAGCCTGGTTAGACTTCCCGGTCGCTCAAGCCACAACGTGTGATTTGCACAATGACACCAGGAAAGCTATAATAGCTGTACCACTGTACAACTGTTATGGTGCCTGGAAGGAGAAGGATCGTGAATTTGGTGGTGGATACATCTGTTATCATCGCCGTCATTGCCAACGAGCCAGAGAAAGACGCGTTGCTCAGGCTCACCCAGGGAGCAGATTTGCTTGCGCCCCGTTCCGTTCATTGGGAAATTGGCAATGCGTTTTCAGCTATGCTCAAGCGGAGTAGGGTCACACTGGAGCAAGCTTTGAAGGCGATCCAGGCATACAGCAAGATTCCCATTAGGTTCGTTGATGTGGAATTGGAACAGTCACTGGAGATAGCCGAAACGTCACGTATCTATGCGTATGATGCGTATCTCATACGATGCGCACTCAAATACAGGTCTCCCTTGATTTCTCTGGATAGGAATCTGGTAGACTCGGCCAAACGAATGAGAGTGAAAGTAGTAGAGGTGACATGATGGGCGCTGTCTATACTTACACGGAGGCCAGACAAAATCTGGCTTCACTGTTGGACCTGGCAGTCCAAGAGGGTGAGGTCAGAGTAAAGCGCAAGGATGGGCAAACCTTCATAATCAAACCGGAGCAAAAGGCAGGCTCTCCACTAGATGTTGAGGGCGTAGACTTGGACGTCACGACGGCTGAGATTGTGCAGTTCATTCGCGAGAGTAGAAGAACGCATTCAAAAACACCTTGAATGGCCTTGCCGAGGACTACTGGCTCCATGGTCGCCGACCAAGCCTTGTATGAGAATCGGCGGCTCTGATCAGCGGCGGTGACTTCTGGCGCACACTTGCGCCAACGGGGCGCAGCGGCAGGCGCAGTGCCTGTGGGAGCGCTACCCCCGGCCGGACAAGGCGGTGCGGCGACTGCGGCGGGTGGTGGGGGGGTGAGTGCTCGTCGCCTCGTTCAAACCCGGTCACGGAAGAGGGTCTTGCCAGCAGGAGAAAGCGTGCAATAATGAAAGTAACCGTAGAATGGGATCCGGTCAAAGCCAGAACCAATCGGCGCAAGCACGGTGTGACTTTCGAAGAGGCAGCAACCGTATTCAACGACTCGCTCTCGTCCACCATCCCCGACCCACTGCACTCAGAAACCGAAGACCGGTTCATCATCGTCGGGCAGTCGCTTCAGCGGCGGCTATTGGTCGTTGTGCATACTGACTGGGAGGACACCATTCGCATTATCAGTGCGCGTGTGGCTAACGCACACGAAAGGAAGACTTATGAAGAAGCAAGTTGAATCTGAGCGCGATCCTGATATGTTGGAGCACTATGACTTTAGTCAGGGTGTGCGCGGGAAATATGTAGAGCGATTTGCCCAAGGCAGCAACGTGGTGGTCTTGGCGCCGGATGTCGCCGAGGTGTTCCCAGACTCGGAAGCGGTGAATACTGCCTTGCGATTATTGGTTGAAGTCGCAGATAGGAGCACCAGCAAGGTATCGGCCCATCAGGACAAAGGGATATAGGGCGCGCTACCTGTGGGGCCGCTACGCCCGGCCGGACAAGGTGTGCGGCGGGTGCGGCGGGTGGTGAGGGGGTGATGGGATGTTCGAACTCGGAATCACACATAGCGCCCTCGGCGACTTGCAGCACCTGAGGAAGGACGAGCAGAAGCGAATTCTGGACGAGATTGAAAGAAAGCTCCTGGCAGCGCCGCTGACGACGACGAGAAACAGAAAGCCCCTACGCCCCAACGACCTCTCAGAGTGGGAGATGAGAGCCGGCAAATATCGAGTGTTCTACGAGGTTGACGTGGAAAGCAATTTAGTAACGATCAAGGCCGTCGGCTGGAAAGAGCACAACAAGCTGTTCATCCGCGGAAGGGAGTTTGTGTTATGAAGACAGTCAAGCTTACGAAAGAACCGCCAAGTCTTGTGGAACTCTTGGCCCTGGCAAGTGAGGACAATCTCATTCTGATCACAGGGGAAGGACAGGAGTTCGTTCTTGCAGAAGTTGGCGATCTCGATGATGAGATAGAATTGGTGAGACATAACCAAGACCTGATGAGTTTCTTGACTCAAAGGTCGTATGATCCAAAGAGGTACACGCTTCATCAGGTAAGAGAGAAACTGGACTTGGAGTAGAGGCTGTCGATCAAGTGGGTACGGCCGGACAAGGTGATGCGGCGGGTGCGGCGGTTGGTGGGGGGGAGCTCGGCGACAGAACTACGAGGTATGGCCGGACCGGCCGCCGGTGAACGCCATCGGCCGCTTTGTGCTGGGCTTGATGCACGACGAAAGCCACCTGGGCCAGATCGAGGAAATCGTGAGGTAGGCTCGGGCGGCACGAGGAACGATCTGAGCGCGATCTGGCGCAACGGGAGGAGAAACCATGCCGATCCTAGCCGAGCGAGACTTTGAGTGTCTACTGTGCGGCAAGCCCTTCAGCCGCTTCTGCAGTGATTTTGTCCTGCCCCAGGACCAGGTCTGCGACGAGTGCCTGGCTGAAGTGAGTCATTTGCAGGGCAGGGAGCTGTGGGCCTACATCGACCAAAATCGTATCGACTCGAAGGAGAAACCAAATCCATGAAGAATCTGCTTATCACCGGCGGGGCCGGCTTTATCGGCTCCAACTTTGTGCGCTACGCGCTGGAGAAATACCCCGACTACCGGCTGGTCGTGTTCGACAAGCTGACCTACGCCGGCAACCTGGACAACCTGAAAGACGTCGCCGAGCGCTACCCGGAGCGTTACACGTTCCTCCAGGGCGACATCTGCGACGCGGCGGTGGTGGAGGCGGCCATGCGCGCCCACGACATCGACATCATCGTCAACTTTGCCGCCGAGACGCACGTCGACCGCTCGCTGCTGGAGCCCGACGCTTTTATCAAGACCGACGTCTATGGCACCTACGTGTTGCTGGAGGCGGCCAAGGCGTTCGGCGTCGAGCGCTACCACCAGGTCAGCACCGACGAGGTCTATGGCGACATCCCCGAGGGCCACTCCTCGCTGGAGAGCGACCCGCTCCACGCCCGCAGCCCCTACTCGGCCAGCAAAGCCGGCGGCGACCTGATGTGCCTGGCCTATCACAACAGCTACGGCACGCCGGTGACGCTCACGCGCGGCTCGAACAACATCGGACCGTACCAGTACCCGGAAAAGGTGGTGCCCCTGTTCGTGACCAACGCCATCGACGACGAGCCGCTGCCCCTCTACGGCGACGGCCGCCAGATGCGCGATTACCAGTACGTGCTCGACCACTGCGAGGGCATCGACGTGGTGCTGCACCGGGGCGAGCTGGGCGAGGTCTACAACCTGGGCACCGGTACCGAGACGGAGAACATCGTCATGGCCCGGGCCATCCTCGACCTGCTGGGCAAGCCCCACAGCCTCATCCGCCACGTCACCGACCGGCCCGGCCACGACCGCCGCTACTCGCTGAACGTGAGTAAGATCCGCGCCCTGGGCTGGGAGAGCCGCCACACCTTTGAGCGGGCCATCAAAAAGACCGTGCAGTGGTACGTGGATAACGAATGGTGGTGGCGCAAGATCAAAAGCGGGGCATACAAGGAATACTACAAACGCTGGTACGGCCAACGCCTGGCTGAGGTTGAGGAATGAGGTTAAGGTTGAACCTCTCAACCTCAACCCTCAACCTTAATCCTCAACCTACGGTCCGATGGGAATCTGGATGCGGATGAGGGCCTGGTAGGCCTCATTGGTGCTCAGATAGCCCTCGTTCCAGCCGCCGATGGCATAGATGTCGGGCTGAACGTAGGCCGCGCCCAGCCCGCGCCACTGCTGGACCACGGGCGTCTCGATGCGGGTCCAGGTGTTGGTCCGGGGGTCGTAGCGCTCGTTAAAGGCCAGGTAGCCCGACATCCCCCCGCCCAGGGCGTAGAGTTGCTCACGAACGGCCACCACGGCCAGCCCGCCCCGGCGCAGGGTCATGGGCGCACGGGGCGTCCAACTGTCGGTCGCCGGATCGTAGGCGTCACAGCGATTGAACTCGGTGACGTCGTCAAAGCCCCCCACTACGTAGATGAGATTGCCCAGAACCGTCGCGCTAAGGAATCCCCGGGGCTCGGTCATCGGCGCCCGTGTCTCCCAATGGTCCGTCGCCGGGTCGTAGCGATAGACCGACGCCACATAGCCCGACGCGCCCCGCCCGCCAAAGACGAAAAGCTGCCCGTCGAGAACGGCCAGGGCGTAGGCTCCCAGCGCTTCGGGCATCGAGGCCCGGGTTGCCCAGCGGCCGGTTGCCGGGTCATAGACCTCCAGGACGTCACTCGGCTCCAGGTTGGCGTCGATTCCCCCGGGCACGTAAATCAGCCCATCCACCACGGCCGCCGCCACTGCACCCGCCGGCGTCGGCTTGGGCCGGCCGGTGGTCCAGGCATCGGCTTCTGGATCATAGATCTCGACCTTGCCCGTAGTGCCGCTGCTGCTAAAGCCCCCGATGGCATAGATCAAGCCGTCGGCCGCCACGAGGGCCAGGTCGGTGCGCGGCGTGGGCATTTGGGCCCGGGTGCGCCAGCGCGTGTTGGCATCGTTGGGCAACGACGCCGGCGCGACCTGGCGGATGGGGTCGGTATCCTGGCCGTTGGTGCGCCCTTGGAGAACGGCAGGCACAAAGAGCGCCGCGACGGCCAGCAGGCTGGCCACGACCAGGGCCACTCGTTTGGCAAGCGCCACCCGCGGCCACCGTCCCTGGCTGGGCAAGGCCGGGGGGAAGGGTTCGGTGCCGTCCTCTGCTTCGTCCTCCAGGCCCGGCACGCCGATCCAGCCCTCGCGCACGGCGACCATCGTCGCTTCGGTGCGCGAGTTGACGTCCAGCTTGGCATAGATGTTGCGCAAGTGGACCTTGACCGTGTTGACGCTGATGTACAAATCCGCAGCGACCTGCTGGTTGGTGGCCCCCGTGGTCACCAACTCCAAGATCTCCAGTTCCCGGTCGCTCAGGGGCATCTGTTCGCCGGACATGCAAGTACGACGCCTCCTATCGTCGTCCCATTATCGCACAGAACGGGTCAGGAAGCAAGCAACTGGTTGTCCCGGGGATGGTTTCAGAGTTGGCGTTTCTCGGCTCCGGCCGCGTGGGCCATCACCTCGTCGATAGGCACCAGGCGGCCGACGGTGACGTATTGTTCCCCCGGGCCCACGGGCGTGGTGGTCCGCCGCTCTTCAAAGCGCGCCTCGTGGGCCAGGAACCAGTCCCGCGTGGCCGGCAGGGGCAGGATATAGAGGGTGCGCGGCGTGACAAAGTAGTAGAGCAAATAGTCGGCTTCGGAGTAGAGGAAGCAGCCGGGCGTGCCCTTGGCCTCGTTGCTCACCGTCTCGAAGAAAAAGTTGCCGGTTTTGTGCCAGCGGTCGGCCTTGACTTCGAGCTTGACCTCCCGTCGCTGGCCGCCCTCGGTCTCGACGATCCACAGCAGGTCCACGTCGGCGGCGCGACAATCAGGGTCAGCGCGCACGTCGCGGACCTCGACCGTGCCGGGGCGACCCGCCAGGTAGGGCACGATGGCGTCCAGGGCCTCCTGCTCGACGGCCGAGGCTTCGGCCATGGAGTAGCGACGGCGGGGGCGGTTCATGACCAGCAGCTCGGCCACGGCGCCCCGCCCGTCGGCCTTGGAGCTGATGGCGCGGATGGCCTGGACCTCTTTCTGGTCGTAGCCGCCGTAAAGCTCGCGGATCAGGTCGGTGGCCGAGTTGCTGAGCATGACCCGGCAGCCCCGCCGGTCCAGTGCGCGAAAGAGGGCGGCCAGCCGCCGCTGATCGGGCACGCCGAAATCGCGGGCGGTGTAGCTGGTAAAGCTGGCCGTGTCCGACAGCGGATGGTAGGGCGGGTCGAGATAGACCAAGTCGCCGGCCCGGGCCACGTCGAGGCAGCGGGCAAAGTCCCCGGTCATCAGCTTCACGCCCTGGAGCGCCCGCTGCACGGCCCGCAGGTTGGCAGCGTCGCACACCGTCGGATTGCGGTAGCGGCCAAAGGGCACGTTGAACTGCCCCTGGCGATTGACGCGGTAGAGGCCGTTGTAGCAGGTCCGGTTGAGGTAGATGAAGCGGGCCGCGCGCTCCACGTCGCCCCGCTCCTCGTAGCCCGCCTGCCGGTCCCAGGCGCGGACCTCGTAATAGTACTCCTCGTCGAGCTTGTGCGGCTCGTGGCGGCGCAACGCGGCGATCAGAGCTTCCACCTGGCTCTGGATCACGCGGTAGCAGTTGATCAGCTCCTCCAGCCGGTCCAGGAGGACGACGTTTTTGCCCTCCAGCCGCCCCTGGTTGTAGAGGTGAAAAAAGACCGCGCCCCCGCCGGCAAAGGGCTCGACGTAGCCCCCGAACTGGGCGGGAAAGTGGGGCTCGAACTGGGCCAGGAGCTGGCCCTTGCCGCCAGCCCACTTGACGAAGGGTGATGCCGGCGGGCGGGACCTGGCTTTGGCATTCTGCGACTTGGTCGAATCGAGCATGGGCCCCCTCGGACAATTGGATCGTGGATTGGCCCCCATTATACCCGCTTTGATCTATGGCGGCAAGGCTACCGCCAGAGTTGGCAACACGCGGATAGCATTCGGACCCGGGTCGTTGCAAGGTCTTTACCAAACTATGACCGATTTCAAACCAGGCTTTTACATTGCACACCTATACTGACAATGCAACAGTCGAAGCCATCGTCAGTTCAAGAGAGGTAGAAAGGACTTTCAAATGAAGAAGCAGACGATTTTCAACGGCATATTGGTCATCGCGGCGGCGCTACTGCTCATCCCATCGAGTCTGGTGTCGGCCGCCAACCCGCCCGAACCCACCTACATCGACGAAGCAAACGGTATCTATCCGCCCACCCTCAACGACGACTCTTACGCCGACTGGGATCTGAACAACGACTTTTTCGCCGACATGCTCTGGGCCTGGGGCCTCGGCGGTCACGACGAAGTCCTGGCCGAGCTCTACCTGCGCTACGACTGCGGCAGTGGCTACCTGTACGCCCTCGTCCGACCCGTGGAGATTGATGGGACGACGCCCACCATCCGCTCCGAAGATACCGACGAGCACTGGATCACGATTGATGGCACAACGATGGTCATTGACACGGACGGCTACGACGGCTCCCCGCCTGACTTGGCCTTCATCAACGACAACGGCACCACCGCCGAGGGTTGGGAAGCTGTCTTTTTCCTGGCGCAGGGTAGTTACAGCCTCAACGCGCACACCAACGTCAACTACGACGGTGAATCACAGACCGCGGGCATTGAGGACCAGAGTACCGCCCTTCTGCTAGATTGCGGCGACCCCACAGCCGTAGACCTGGTCTCCTTCACGGGCAAGGTCAACCGGCGAGGCGTCGCGGTGCTGAACTGGGAGACGGCCAGCGAGATCGACAACCTGGGCTTCAACGTCTACCGCGCCACGTCGCCGAATGGCCGCCAGGTCCGGCTCAACCGCAGCCTGCTCCCAAGCCAGGTGCCGCCCGGCAGCCCGACAGGCGCTGTCTACACTTTCCGCGACGCACGTATCAGGATGAACATGACCTACTACTATTGGCTGGAGAGCGTAGACGTCCGCGGCCAAGGCGAACTCTTTGGCCCCGTCGAGGTCAAGGTCGAGCCCAGCCGCAGCCTACCCCTCCGACAGAGGTCCGGCCGGTAGTAGCCAGACAATCGCCCACGTCAGAGAATCTCTGCCGCCTCTAGTGGGCGGCAGGGATTTTTTTGTTGTGTGAGACTCGACACGAGAAAATCCATCACGAATTAGACAACTTGTGCCTCCGGCTGCTCTAGTCGCGGTGCATCGCTCATATCCTGACCCCGATATTAATCCAATTTTAATGAATAGTCATGATTTTTTACATTATTTTGATTGACATGGGCTTGAGATTTGGTATACTACAAGAGCATTGAGGACATCACATTCATCAAGAAAGGTTGAAAGGACAGTTCAAATGAAAAAGCAAACGATTTTCAGCAGCATATTGGTCATCGCGGCGGCGCTGCTGCTCATTCCGTCGAGCCTGGTAGTGGCGGCCAACCCGCCCGAACCCACCTACATCGACGAAGCAAACGGTATCTATCCGCCCACCCTCAACGACGACTCTTACGCCGACTGGGATCTGAACAACGACTTTTTCGCCGACATGCTCTGGGCCTGGGGCCTCGGCGGTCACGACGAAGTCCTGGCCGAGCTCTACCTGCGCTACGACTGCGGCAGTGGCTACCTGTACGCCCTCGTCCGACCCGTGGAGATTGATGGGACGACGCCCACCATCCGCTCCGAAGATACCGACGAGCACTGGATCACGATTGATGGCACAACGATGGTCATTGACACGGACGGCTACGACGGCTCCCCGCCTGACTTGGCCTTCATCAACGACAACGGCACCACCGCCGAGGGTTGGGAAGCTGTCTTTTTCCTGGCGCAGGGTAGTTACAGCCTCAACGCGCACACCAACGTCAACTACGACGGTGAATCACAGACCGCGGGCATTGAGGACCAGAGTACCGCCCTTCTGCTAGATTGCGGCGACCCCACAGCCGTAGACCTGGTCTCCTTCACGGGCAAGGTCAACCGGCGAGGCGTCGCGGTGCTGAACTGGGAGACGGCCAGCGAGATCGACAACCTGGGCTTCAACGTCTACCGCGCCACGTCGCCGAATGGCCGCCAGGTCCGGCTCAACCGCAGCCTGCTCCCAAGCCAGGTGCCGCCCGGCAGCCCGACAGGCGCTGTCTACACTTTCCGCGACGCACGTATCAGGATGAACATGACCTACTACTATTGGCTGGAGAGCGTAGACGTCCGCGGCCAAGGCGAACTCTTTGGCCCCGTCGAGGTCAAGGTCGAGCCCAGCCGCAGCCTACCCCTCCGACAGAGGTCTGGCCGATAGCATAGAAGCGCAGGATCAAGATTTCAGAGTCTCTGCCGCCTGAGGCGGCAGAGACTTTTTCTTTTCGGACGCATCTGAGAAACCCGACGCCAGCGAGCGAGTCTTGCATATCCCACTGGAGGTTACAAAAAAGCCTAGTTGTTACCAAATCTATACCACTTTCAAAAAGGATCTTAACCTGACCCTGGTATGCTGATAGTCGCAACAATCTCGGAGGTACAAACCCAAGAAACACGAAAGGAGTCCAATCATGCGACGTTCAAGAATTCTCTTTCCCCTTTTCCTGGTGCTCACCCTGATCCTGGTCAGCAGCCTTGCCCCGGTGCTCGCCGACGACAGCGCCCGCCGCTCCCAAGCCCCCGGACGCGAACCCGCGCCGGAGCCCCAGGTCTTTCCCGCCGAGGGGATCTCCTCACCGCCCTACACCCCCTACGTACCCGACGGCGCCGGCATCCTGAGTTCCTCGGTCACCTTCACCGGACTGTGGGACGGTTCGTGCAAAGTCACAGGCACGTACGGAGGCAACCAGCGCGTCTACACTGCGGGCACCTTCCGGATGACGGTCAACGGCCAGTCAGACGTGCAGGGCTACTGCATCGACCTGGACCACACCATCCGGGCCGGCGACAGTTGGAGCGCCAGTATCTATGCCGCGCGGGAACAGGGCCTCTGCGCAGCCAACTGGATCCTGGACAACTACACCCGCACGACCCCCGACCTGGGCTTGACGGAGGCAGAGCAAGGCGCCGCGATCCAGGCCGCCATCTGGCACTATGTGGCAGGGTTCGTGCCGGAGTGGGATGAAGACAAATGGTGCGGCAACCCGGATGTATTCGCCGCGACAGAGGACATCATCACCGCTGCCGATGGCCAGTGCGTGCTGATGCCCACCAGCCTGGACCTGGCCGCCTCGCCCACCGAGCTCTTTCCCGGCGAGACCTCAGACTTGACGGCCACCGTCCTGGACCAGAAATCGCAGGCGTTCGAGGGCCAGCTCGTCAACTTTGCCACCACCTTCGGCACCCTGGGCAAGACCAGCGATTCCACCGACGCCCAGGGCAAAGTAGCCAACACCATCACCAGCGATGGCCTGGGCACCGCGCAAGTGACCGTCAGCATGGCCGGCAGCAGCACCACCGCCGCCGTCGATGACCTGAGCGGCGACAAGCAGCGCATCCTCATCATCAAGAACACCGATTTCAGCGACGAGGATAGCGAGTCGGTGGCCTGGGAGGACTGCCTGCCCGCCTTCGACTTTGAGTTCGACGACGACGGCATCGCCCTGCCGGCCGGGACCATCGTCACCGAGCAGTGGGCCGACTGGGGCGTCCACGTGACCACCAACGACCCGGCCAATCACCCGGCCATGATCTTTGACAGCAGCAATCCCAGCGGCAACGATGACGACCTGGGCACGCCCAACGAGGTGTACGGCGGGCCGGGCGTCGGCGCCGGTGGGGCGACGAACGACACCGCCCACGGCAAGATCCTGATCATCTCCAAGGACGGCAATCAGAGCGACCCGAATGACTATGCCGGTGGCGGCACCCTCATCTTTACCTTCGACGGCAACCTCTACGTCGGCGACGTCTACCTGCTGGACATCGAAGAGAACGGGGGCTACGTCCGGGCTTATGACAGCGTCAGTGGCGGTGGCATTCTAGCCGAGGTCCCCATCCCGCAGACCGGCGACAACGGATTCCAGATCCTCTCCATAGACACCTACGACGTGCGCCGGCTGGAGATCAGCCTGGCCGGCAGCGGCGGCGTACCCGCCATCGTCTCGTGCTCACCTCCGCCCCCGCCGCCCACAGCCGTCGACCTGGTCTCCTTCGAGGCCCAGGCCAACAGGGGCGCTATCGTCGCCAACTGGGAGACGGCCAGCGAGATCGACAACCTGGGGTTCAACCTCTACCGGGCCGAGTCGCCGAAGGGCCGCCAGGTCCGCCTCAACCGCAGCCTGATCCCGAGCCAGGTGCCGCCCGGCAGCCCCACAGGCGCCATCTACACCTTCCGCGATGCCCGCATCCGGACGGGTGTGACCTACTACTACTGGCTGGAGAGCGTGGACGTCCGAGGCACCACCAAGCTCTACGGCCCCGTCGAGACCAATAGCGAGTCTTCTCGAACCCGACCTCGCCGGTAGCACAAAAGCACACCCTCAACCTCAAAGAGTCTCTGCCGCCCCAAGCGGGTGGCAGAGACTCTTTTGACGTGGCCGCGAATTACAAAATGACGTGAGGGAAGTTGTTTCTTAGAATCCTTCTCGCGTACTCACCGCCGAAACGGGCGGCTGAAGGCTGATAGCTGATAGCTGATAGCTGACCGCTGCCCGGCCCTACCGGCAGGGGTTGTAGTTCCGGCCCAGGATAACCTGTACGTCCACGACTTTGGCCGGGTCGGGCTGCTCCACGCCGCTCAGGTCCTGGACCGCACTGACGGGCACATTCAGCACCCGGGCCACGTCCTGGCCGGCGGCCAGGTTGCCACCATAGACGAGGACTTGAGTCTGAGCATAGTCCTGGCGGTCGGCGGCCCCGGTGTCCACCACCTTGAACCCCTCCCAGCGCAGCGCCGAGGCGGCCAGCTTTTCGGCCTCACGGCGGGTCGCTCCATTGAGCACGCGGACGCGCCCCTTCTCGGCCTCGTCCAGGCGGT